>JAZKBH010000077.1:2686-6622 GCA_040388725.1 Verrucomicrobiota bacterium | reverse complement strand
TCAAAAAATTTCAGAAAAACACTCCATTCCGCTGATCGAAGATAGCGCTCAGGGCATCGGCGCCGAATACAAAGGAAAACGAGCCGGAAATTTCGGCCGCTTTGGAGCTTTTAGTTTCTTCCCCACTAAAAATCTCGGCGCATTCGGAGATGGTGGAGCACTCACCTTTTCTTCAGCCGAAGATCTCGAACACGCCAAAATCCTTCGCATGCATGGATCTCGGATTCGTTACCAACATGAAGAAATCGGAGGATGTTTCCGTCTCGATGCGATCCAAGCTCTCATTCTCGAAATCAAACTCAGACACTTGGAATCCTGGCAGGAAAAACGGCGTCAAAATGCTGCTTTTTACAATCGAGCCCTTCAAGGGGTCGGTGAAATCATCACTCCGGTTGAAAATCCAAACTGTCGCCATGTCTATCATCAATACGTTCTGCGAACCACGAAACGCGATGCATTAAGAACTCATCTCACCTCGCTAGGCATTGGCTCAGAAGTTTATTATCCGATTCCGATTCATCTCCAAAAAAGCATGGAATATCTCAGTCATCGTCAGGGTGACTTTCCCAATTCCGAAAAACTTTCGGAAGAAGTCCTCGCTCTCCCCATTTATCCCGAGCTTGAAAAATCTCACCTCGAAGAAACGGTGGATGGAATTCAGAAGTTTTTTAAATAAGACTGATCGGATCAAAAATAGATTTTTAGAAAAATGGGAGGGACGAGATCCTTCGAGTCCAGCGTTTTGGACAACCTAAGAATCTTACTGAGAGAAAAAGAGAAAAATCGTTTCTGGCATCTCCTTTTCTCTCTCTTTTCAGGAGATGCCAAAATCGTTCTTCCATGAGGATAATTATCATCATCCTGAATACTGACACATGCTGGACTCTCCCGCACGTGCGAGATCGCCCCTCCCGCTCAAATCGCAGGATAAAATCCACTTTTGATCAGTGGAGGACCTAACATGCCTTCATCGTTTTATTCGAATTAAAGTCGACACATCCCTCGTTGTCAGCGAACATTCTTCCATGTCGAATCCCTCTCCTGAAAAAAAAGAAAAACCAGCAAAAACGCTGCCCCTCAACGATCGCGCGGCTCAGTTTGAAGAGCAACGCCGACGAGAAATGGCCACGCGATCCATTCTCTCACGATTTAAAAATCGAAAATCTCCGAAGAAATAATTTTCTTAACAGCACTTCTCTTTACATGCCCCGTAAAAGAAGCCTTGGTAAGAACTGACATCAAATTGAGTCAACGAAAGAGAACTCAATTCTTGAGTCTCTTCACGAAGAGGAAAGAGGCGATCGCATTTGGTACAAAGAAAATAAGTCGAACAACGGTCTTTGGATAAAATATACCGCGGTGAACTTTGAGGAACTTCCACAATGTCCACTCGACCTTCTTTTTGAAGCGAATTCAAAAAACGATAGACCGTTGCAATCCCCAATCCGGGTACTTCTTGTTTCGCTGATACTAAAATATCAGCAGGTTTCAAGGGTACGCGGGATTCCTCCAATACTTTTTGTATCGCCAATTTTTGCTGCGTCGAATAAGGCATATGAATACAGATGAAACATTTGGAGCTAAAATCAATCTTTTTTTAGAAATATTGTCATATTTACCACAATAATTGAAAACAGCCATAGAATTAGAATCCCTAATATGAAAGTTTCTCACTTCGATTACACCTTGCCTGAACATCTCATTGCCTCCCATCCCACCCCTCATCGTGATGGTTCCCGTCTCATGGTTCTGCATCGCTCCTCGGGAAAGATTGAGCACCGATTATTTTCTCAAATCAGCGACTATTTGAAGCCGACGGATCTTCTGGTGCTCAATAATAGCAAAGTCATCCCCAGTCGACTGAGCTCTCGAGGAAATGAGTTTGAGGTTCTTCTCATTGAAGAGACGAGCCCGAGTCATTGGATTGCGCTGATGAAGCCGGGGCGAAAAGCCCCCATCGGTAAAATCATCGATTTTGATCCTCATCCAGATTTTCAAAAACAAGGCGTCGCTCCGATTCGCGCAGAAGTACTTCGCGTCCTTCCTCAAGGTGAACGAGTTCTTCGATTTTTTGGAGAACTGCGACTAGAAGCTTTCGGAGAAATCCCCCTTCCTCCTTATATTATTAAAAAACGCGAAAGTGAGTCTCAAAGCCGAATCCATGCGGATGATCCCGACCGCTATCAAACCGTCTATGCTCAAAATCCCGGCTCGGTGGCTGCACCCACCGCTGGACTTCATTTTACGTCAGGTCTTCTTGCGCGATATCCTCATGCCTTTGTCACACTCCACGTCGGCATTGGAACCTTTCGTCCCGTCAAAACCGAACTCTTAGAGTCTCACAAGATGCATGAAGAGTGGTTTGAAATCCCTTCCGACCTTCAAGAGAAGGCTAAAAAAGCCGAGCGAATCGTCGCCGTCGGAACGACTTCTGTACGGGTTTTGGAAAGCGCATCCAGTCTTTCAGCTCAAACGGGTCGAACTGATATTTTCATCTATCCTCCTTATGAATTTAAACGGGTGGATCTCCTCGTGACTAATTTCCATCTCCCCAAATCCACTTTGTTGATGTTGGTCTCAGCATTTGGAGGAATGGATTTGATCCGGCACGCTTACGAAGAAGCGATTCGAGAAGAGTACCGTTTCTTTAGCTACGGCGATGCGATGTTAATTCTCTAAAATTAAATTTTGCATTTGCCTTTGTCGGCGTCGATGATGACTCGTGGCGTGATCGCGAACCACGATCGCTCCTGATCCTCGGATTCACTTGTTTGGTTTTTGGACTTTTCTTTCTTGGAACCTGCGCCATTCTTTTACCATGTTTCCTTTATTTGCTGTCGAAGCCGCAAACCCATCTCAACCTCTCACTCTTTTGGAGTTAATCCAATCCGGCGGATGGGTGATGATCCCCCTCCTCATCTGCTCTCTCATTGCGGTTTCCCTAATCGTCTATTATTTCCTGACTTTTAAACGTTCGACCATTTACTCCGATGAGCTTCTTCCTAAAATCGATTCATTTCTCGATAATGGGGATTTTCAAGGTCTCCTCGGTTATGTCCAAGGTCGTCCCGATGCCGTTTCAGGGATCATCACTCAAACACTACTCTTCCTCAAACAACATCCCCGTGCAGATGCTACTGCGTTACAAGCCGTCGCTGAATCCGAAGGAAATCGGATTGCCGCGGCTCTGCATCAAAAATCTGTTTATCTCATGGATCTCGGTGCTCTTGCTCCGATGCTCGGACTTTTCGGAACCGTGGTCGGTATTCTACGTTCCTTTGGTTCGATCGCGCTCGAAGCCAGCCCGATGCGAACCATGCTTCTCGCGGGAGGGGTTTCACAGGCTCTCGTCGCCACAGCAGCGGGACTTGTCATCGGTATCTCTTCGATGTTCTTCTATTCTTATTTCAGAGGCCGCGTTCAAGGTTTGATCTCGGATCTCGAAACCCAAACCTCACTCGCTCTTCAACCGATTCTCCTTTTAAAGAAATCGAAATAAACCGCGAATGAACTTCCGTAAGCGCATCCATCCCGAGTCGATCACGCTTCAATTAGCGCCGATGATCGACGTGATTCTATTTCTGCTCACGTTCTTTCTCCTGACATGGAATTTGGCTCGCTACGAATCCGATATCGAAGTCAAAATTCCCAAAGCTCAAAACGCCAAAGACCCCCAACGCCTTCCCGGGGAAGTCATTATTAATGTCCGCAAAGAAGGAACCATTACCCTCAATCGACGTGAAGTCCCCCTCGAAGAATTGAAGCTGATTTTAAAAGAGATCTCTAAGCAATATCCCGATCAAGCGGTGATCATCCGTGCGGATGAAGGAACAGAATATCGCTTTCTCATTGGTGTCCTCGATGTTTGTAGTGGGGAGAATCTTTGGAATGTCGCGTTCGCTACGAACAAAGCTCAGGAAAAACCTTAATCTTTTT
>JAZKBH010000077.1:1729-2676 GCA_040388725.1 Verrucomicrobiota bacterium | reverse complement strand
TAAATCCCCATTACTTTCTTTGACGTGGGGAATTGTCGTCTTCTCTTTCCTTCACCCTCTCTCCGCCCAAACATCGACCAATTCCGTATCGGCCATTGCCGTCCTTTCTCCCAGCGATCCGATTATGGATCGAGGACTGATGTTCATGACCGCTCAACAATACGAATCAGCCATCATTGAATTTTCGAATGTCGCTCAAAATTATCCTTCCGATCTACGCCGGGAAGAATCCCTTTTTCAGATCGCGGAATGCTATCGACTTCTCAATCGAAATACCGATGCGCTGAACGCCTATCTCTATCTTGAAAAAAGCAATCCAAAGACCCTTTACCTTCCTCAAATTCAAATCCAAGTCGGACTTCTTTATGGCAAACTTGAAAAATTTAAGGAAGCCATTCCTTATCTCAAAAAAGCGCAGGAAAACCCACCCAAAGAACTACGTCCACTTCTTCAGTACGCCCTTGGTCTTGCCCTCCTGCACAATCAACAATCCGCCGATGCCATTCCTCTTTTAAAATCCTGTGTAGAGACCTCCTCCACCGTTCAATCCCTTGCGGCATGGGCTTTGGCTGATCATTTTGAAAAAGTTGGTGAAAGTAACGAAGCCTTTAATTATTGGAAAAAAGCGCTCGATCTAACGAATGATCCCGAGCTCAAAGCTCAAGCGACCGCGCGATCCGGGTGGACCCTTCTTCAACAAAATAAAAATTCCGAAGCTCGCGCCCTTTTTGAAAAAACACGTCTCTTTGAAAAGGAAGGTGATTGGAGAAAAATCGCGAATACAGGACTCCTCCAAATTGCTTATCAAAATCAAAAATACGACGAAGTTGTAAAACTCTTTAAAGATGAACGTCAAAGTTTCCTCGATGGCCGTCGAGCCGATATTTTCTTTATGGTCGGCTTTTCTCACTATCAGTTGAAAAATATGGAGCAGGCCGTCGAAGTCC
>JAZKBH010000077.1:0-1719 GCA_040388725.1 Verrucomicrobiota bacterium | reverse complement strand
GGTCTCTTTCTCAAAAACTTCCCCGAACATCCCCAAAACATCCTCGCGGCCTATACTCGCTTGATCGCCGCGATCCAGGTGGACCCAAAAACCACGAGCACCGAAACCGCCGCTTATCTTTCGAAATATCCGCAATCGGAGTTCACCAACGCGGTGAAACTCCTCCGGGCTCAGGATTTCAGCACCCGTAAAAAATTCACCGAATCCATTCCGATGTGGGAGGAATTAAAGTCGATCTCCGATGCAAAACTTCCTCGCGATCAGATTCTTTTCGAACGCGCCCGAGCCTTGTATGAAACGAAGTCATGGATCAAATCCGCAGAGGCTTTTTCTGACTTCGTCAAAGAATTTCCTCAACATCCTCAAAGCTTTTCGGCTCGTCTTTCCAAAGCAGTGGCTCTTCAGCAAGTTGGGAAAAACTCGATCGAAGCGTGGGAAGAGGTCCGTCAATTTGCAACCATCCCCTCTTCTCCGCATCAAACAGCTCTTGAACAAATCGGCCTTCTCGCCTCTCAAAAGGAGAACAAAGACAAAATCCATTCCACTTTTAAAGAACTCATTGGTCGTTATCCTGAGAGTGAAATTATTCCGCTCGCTTTTTTTCAACTCGCCACGCTCGCGGTTCAAGAAGGAGATAAAGCCAAAGCAAACGAGATGCCAAATCATGGGATTTTGCATCCACGCAAAGAATGGTCTATCTCGCCTATGATTTAAAACGATCTGAGGAAACCTTAAAACTTCTCACCGAATATGAAGCTCTTTGCGCCTCCTATCAAAAAAATGAACTTATCCCTGCCGCCATTTATTATTGGCTCGGACAAGTTCACTTTGAACAAAAGAAATTCACACAAGCCATTACCTTTTTTGCCGCGGTCAATAGCCATCCACAACCGGGAGAGCTTCGAAATCCCTCCTGGTGGTATCTCGCCGAATCCCAACGGGAAGCAGGCCTCTGGAAATTTGCGATCGTCAGTTATGAACGGTTTCAAAAACTCGATCCCGAAAAGTCCAAGTCCAATGAGTTTCTCCTCGCCCTCGCTCAAGCGTATCTCGGAGCCAAAGAGTGGAATGAATGCCAAAAACTCGCGGAAGCCGTCATGCTGCAAGACCCCGAAGGAAAATCATCGGCCCAAGCGCGTTTCCTCGTCGCAGAGTGCCATGAGGGAAGAAAAGATTATCTTGCCGCAGCCAAAGCGTTTGCTGCGCTCGCAGTACTATATCAAGACCCCCATTGGACCCCGCACTCCATGCACCGCGCCTCCCTTGCCTTCGCAAAAGCAGGCGACACCGGAAATGCTCAAATCTGGTCCGATAAGCTTCAAAAAGCATATCCTCAATTTCGCAAATAAATCCGAAATCTTCGATTTACCGGTAAAACAAATGATGAGGAGCGATCGCGGGTCGCGATCACGCCATGAATCATCATCAACGCATTTAAAACATCCCATTTTTACGCGCAACCGATCCTCTTTCTTGAAGAATGTTGGTGATGCCAAGTGACGTGATCGCTATTTAATTTATCCTTTTTTCATGGTTTCCCCATTTTAAACCCATTTATTGCATTTGGAATTTAAAAGCGGGAGGGCCAATCCCGCACATGCGGGAGCGGCCTTGACTTTGCGAGTAAACAGAAGCATGGGTTGCTCCCCCTCCTCCAGGCGAGCCAAAATGACTTCCGATTCCATCGCAAATAGGCTTCTCGTTTCACGAGCCTTTTCG
>JAZKBH010000076.1:1817-5191 GCA_040388725.1 Verrucomicrobiota bacterium | reverse complement strand
CAACTGCAAACCGAGCTCTTTGTGAATCATTTCACGGCCGCGAAGGACGAGGACAAACTTGACTCTCATCCCCTTAAACATGAACTGTTCCGCATGACGCATCTTGGTCTCGTAATCATGACCATCGATGTTCAAGTGGAATTTTAATTCCTTCACTTTTTGAGCAAAATTGGGTTTTTTATTTTCGCGTTCTTTTTTCGCGAGTTCGTAACGGAATTTTCCGTAATCGATAATTTTACAAACGGGAGGGGTCGCATTCGGCGAGATTTCGACCAAATCGACTCCATATTGTTTGGCTTTGGTAATGGCATCCAATGTGGGGAGTACCCCGTAGGACTTGCCGTCTGGTCCAATGACCAAGACTTCCCGGACACGAATCCGGTCATTGATACGGTGGGGCGCTTCTTCTCGACGGAAAAAAGGTTTGCGAAATGGCTTCAAGATTCAGATTCTCCCTTAACTATAAACTACGTTGATTGATTTCATCCATGAGTCGGCTCAAAAAGAGATCCCAAGGCATTGCGCCTTCGTCGCCTTTTTTGCGGCTTCGAACGGAAACTTGATTTTGTGTAACTTCACGATCACCAAGGATGAGCGTATAAGGGACTTTCCACGTCTGTGCAAGCCGAATCTTCGATCCGATCTTGTCTCCGCGGATATCCAGTTCAGCCCGAACCCCCTTTTCACGAAGGATTTGAGCGAGCATTTTCCCATGTTCTTCTTGCTTTTCGCTCACCGTGGCGATCCGCACTTGCTCAGGGGCAAGCCAGACCGGAAAATCACCGCCGAAGTGTTCAATTAAAAATCCAATGAAACGCTCGTGAGTCCCTAAAGGGGCACGATGAATGCAAAGCGGGGTCTCTTTGGTGTTTTGAGAAGTCGTATAAACGAGACCGAAACGTTTCGGCACCGCAAAATCGACTTGGTTTGTAGCGATTGTAAATTCGCGGCCAATCGCGCTCCAGACTTGGACGTCGATCTTTGGTCCGTAGAATGCCCCCTCATCAGGAACTTCGACATAATCAATCCCACTTTTAATCAAAACATCCCGAACCATCGCCTCTGTTTTCTGCCAGAGCTCAGGCTCATTGACATATTTTTGACCTAATTTTTCGGGAGAATGGGTTGAAAACCGCATGCGGTATTTTTCGATTCCAAAGATTTTGAAATACTTCAGGTAGAGATCATTGACCGCACGGAACTCCGCTTCAAATTGTTCAGTCGTGCAATAAATATGCGCATCATTCATTTGCATCGAACGCACACGCATCAATCCAAAAAGCTCACCGGACTGTTCATAGCGATAACAGGTTCCATATTCCGCAAGGCGAAGAGGCAGATCTCGATAGCTACGGGGAACTGCATCAAAAATTTTATGATGATGAGGGCAATTCATTGCCTTTAAATAATACTTTTGAGTCTCCCCACCCGTATCTTCTGAAAACTCCATCGGCGGGAACATGCTCTCCTTGTAGTAAGGAAGATGTCCACTTGTGAGATACATCGATTCACGAGCCAAATGCGGCGTACGAACGCGTTGATACCCCGCTTGAAATTCGCTCTCTTTTGCAAGACGTTCCAGTTCTTCAATCAAGACCGTTCCACGCGGCATCCATAAAGGAAGTCCGGGGCCGACTTGATCATCAAAGGTAAAAAGTTCGAGTTCTTTCCCGAGTTTACGGTGATCGCGTTTCTTGGCTTCTTCCAACATTTGGAAGTGAGCATCCATCGCTTGAGTGGTTGGAAAAGCAGTGCCGTAAATCCGTTGAAGTTGAGGATTTTTTTCATCCCCTTTGTAATAAGCACTCGCAACGTGAGTCAGTTTGAAAGCCAGTAATTTTCCGGTGTGCTCAATATGAGGGCCGGCACAGAGATCGATGAAATCTCCGTTTTGATAGAGCGTAATAATTTCGTTTTCAGGAATGTTCTGAATAATATCGATTTTAAAAACACTCTTTTTCTCCCGATTTCCCAAAGCGGCAATACGGCCGTGTTTGGCGAGATCCAGCGCTTCGGCACGTGAAACTTCTTTGCGTTCGAAAACTTGTTTTTCTTGAGCGATCTTTCGCATCTCTTTTTCAATGCGAGGAAAATCTTCGGGAGAGATCCGATGAGAAAGATCCATGTCGTAGTAAAAACCGACTTCGACCGGGGGACCTGCCGCGAATTGGACTTCAGGCCAAATGCGAGCCACCGCTGTCGCCAAAACGTGCGCACAGGAGTGACGAAGTCGCTCCAAGTCGGTCATTTTGGGTTCGGCGTTGACTAAATTTTTAGGTTCGTTCGACATGGGAGGGCGAAGCTAGCCAAGAGTGAGGTCGGTCGCCAAGCGAAATCCACACCTAGGAAATCAAATTCAAATTCGAACCACCAAGCAAAACAAAGGAAATTCTACTTTTGAAACATCTCCATAAGAACATTACTCACATTTTCCATCGTAAGCGAAGAGAGCTTTCCCATTTTCTTGACCAAGCGAATTTTATCCACCGTTCTCATTTGATCGAGGATGATGAGCCCTTCCTTCCCTTGAAATGTGAGAGGAATACGGGTGGGATACTCTTTTCCCTTTGTCGTCATCGGAGCAATGATGACTGTACCAATATGACGATTCATTTCGTCTGGAGAGATAACAACGCAAGGGCGAGTCTTTTTTATTTCATGCCCCATGGTCGGATCCAAACAAACCAAATAGATCTCAAAACGATTTACTTCCATTCCCAATCCTTTTCATCCCAAGAAGGAGTGACATGGAAAGAGTTCAAAAGCTTGTCATCTCCTGCCTTCGCCATTTCGCCAAAAGCCTTATCCCAATTTTTTCGGACTTTGTGAATCGAATGAATGACAATGGATCCCTCTTTGACTTCCATTTCAATTTCATCACTCAACCCACATTGCTCAATGAAAGGCTTTGGAATTCGAACTCCTCGGGAATTTCCAATCGAAATTAAATTCGTTTTCATTTCATTAGTGTACATACATTGTAATTACTTTCAAGTTTTCTCCCGTTCGCGCTCTTCCTTCTCTCCAGTAGACGATGAAATCCAAGTCGTCAGGGGAGTTTTTTCATGTAAGCGACTGAAGCTCAAAATTATAGCTTGTCCTTCAACTTCCCCTCGTCTATCACCTACGCTCCTTTGATGAAGGTGTCTTCATCCTGGGAATAAGCTAACCCTTAACTTTCGCTTCTGGCGAACACATCATGTATGCAAGTTGATAAACTAAGAAATATTGCGATTATCGCCCACGTTGATCACGGGAAAACAACCCTCGTCGATCAGCTTCTCCGCCAATCCGGAACTTTCCGAGCTAACCAAGCTCTTACTGAACGTGTCATGGATTCAATGGATCTCGAAAAAGAACGTGGAATTACCATC
>JAZKBH010000076.1:0-1807 GCA_040388725.1 Verrucomicrobiota bacterium | reverse complement strand
AAAGCGAAGAACGCTGCTTTCGATTATAAAGATTACCATGTCAACATCGTGGATACCCCCGGTCACGCCGATTTCGGTGGTGAAGTGGAACGAAGCTTGAAGATGGTCGACGGCGTTCTTCTCGTCGTTGATGCTTTTGACGGTCCCCAAGCTCAAACGAAGTTCGTTCTTCGTAAAGCGCTTCAATGCGGTGTTAAGCCCATGGTCGTTATCAATAAGATCGATCGCGAAAACGCCCGTCCTCATAAAGTTCTCGATATGATTTTTGAGCTCTTCCTTGAACTCAATGCAAACGATGAGCAACTCGATTTCCCCACGATTTATTGCTCTGCGAAACAAGGTTTCGCCGTTAAGGAGTGGAAAGGTGAACTGACCGATGAAATTCGTAACGGCGGAATGACGGATCTCTTTGATGCGATCATCGAACACGTTCCACCACCCGTCGCCGATCCGACCAAGTATTTTGAAATGCTCGTCGCGAATCTTGACTACAGCGACTACGTCGGTCGTATCGCTTACGGTAAAATTTACGGCGGTGGAGTGAAGGTTGGCGATAAAGTGGTTTGTCTCGGTCCCGATAATAAGAAGCTCAAGGGAACCGTCACCATGCTCTATTCTCACCTCGGTCTCCAAAAGATCGAAATCAAAGAAGCGGGCGCGGGCGATATCGTCGGTCTAGCTGGAATTGAAGAAGTTTTCATCGGTGAAACCATCACCGATTTGGAAGATCGTCCTCCCCTTCCCTTCCTTGAAATTGATCCTCCAACGATCAAGATGCAGTTTTTGGTCAATGACTCCCCTCTCGCAGGTCGCGAAGGAAAGCTCGTGACAGCACGACACATCAAAGATCGCTTAACCCGCGAACTCCGCACCAACGTCAGTCTTCGCGTCAGCGATACAGACGTCGCTAGTGTCTTTGACGTCAGCGGCCGTGGAGCGATGCAAATTTCAGTTCTTCTCGAGCAAATGCGTCGTGAAGGATTTGAAGTCATGGTTTCCCGTCCTGAAGTTATTTATAAGAAAGACGAAAACGGTAACTGGCTCGAGCCGATCGAAAGTCTCTACCTGGAAGTCCCGACAGATGCATTGGGCGATGTCATGCAAAATCTTGCCTCCCGTAAGGCTGAAATCATTAACATGAATCACTTGCCTACGACTGTGAATTTAGAAGCGGTCATCCCCACCCGCGGATTGATCGGTTTCGAAACCGATTTGATGACCTTGACCAAAGGTTCAGGTCTCGCAAGTCACTTGTTCAAGGAATACGGCCCCAAGCGTGGGGATGTCACAACCCGTAACAACGGTGTTTTGATCTCCATGGATGGCGGTGTCGCAACGACTTACTCTCTCACCAATACCCAAGAACGTGGAACTCTTTTTGTGGAACCAGGCGAGGATGTTTATGAAGGCATGATCGTCGGACAGAATGCCCGTCCGGATGACATTCAGGTCAATCCTTGTAAGGAAAAGCATTTGACGAATATGCGTTCCCAAGGAGATGGAAAAGGAATCTCATTGGCTCCTGCGGTCCGCTTCTCATTAGAGCGCGCTTTGGAATACATCGCAGGTGACGAATACGTCGAAGTGACTCCGAAGTCCTTCCGCCTTCGTAAGAAATATTTGACCACCAACGAACGTCGTAAACACGGCGCTAAGGTCTAAGAATTGTTTCTGAGATAATTTAAGAAAAGAGCCGTGGCAACACGGCTCTTTTTTTGTGCCCGGAACTTAAGAAAAATTATCGCTATTTCTATGCTTTATAAGGGAGGGACGAGCGATGCGAGTCCTCGATATAGCTCAACCGAGG
>JAZKBH010000075.1:11008-17991 GCA_040388725.1 Verrucomicrobiota bacterium | reverse complement strand
ACTGGCTTGAGCGCTTTGATTTCCTTGGATCAGGACCATGAGTGCTTGAACGGATTCCTGAAGGGAGTGCGACATCGAGGAGAGTTCGGTTGCAGCAGCGGCTGTCTCCTCCGCACTGGCCGCATTCGATTGGGTAACTTTATCCATTTGAGAGATCGCCATGTTGGTTTGGTTGACACCTTCGGATTGTTCGTTGGACGCCGTTGCAATTTGAGAGAGAACGGATTTTACGAGCTCCGATTTATCCGAGATATCGGAGAGACTTTCATCGACCGAGGCTGCTTTTTTGAGCACTTCGGCGAGAGTTTCCCCCATTCGCGCGTTGACGGTTACGCCTTGATTGCTTCGATCAATAGACTTTTGAATAATATCTGCGGTTTCTTTGGCGGCATCTGCACTTCGCTTGGCGAGATTACGAACTTCATCCGCAACAACCGCAAAGCCCATTCCTGCCTCGCCCGCACGAGCGGCTTCGACCGCTGCATTTAAAGCAAGGATATTGGTTTGAAATGCAATTTCATCGATCGTCTTGATAATTTTTGAAATCGCATCACTGGCCTGTTTAATCGAATTCATCGAGGTCGTCATTTCTTGAGAGTTTTGAGAAACAAGTGTGACCGTCTCTCGAAGATCTTTCATTCGATGGAGTCCATTTTGAACCGACTTGGAAACAAGATCAGAATCCGCTTTGGCGTTGCTGGCATTCACGGCATTTTGTTTGGACATGGAACTGATCTCTTCCATGGAAGCGCTGGTTTCTTCAAGCGATGCCGCTTGTTCGCTCGCTCCCGCAGCTAAAGAATTGCTCGACGATGAAACTTGTTGGGCTGCATCCGAAACTTGGTTGGAGGCCTCATCCAAAGAGTGAGCAATTTGATTCAAGGAGTCATTAATGGTTCTCACGACCTGAAATCCAAATCCTAGAGAGAAAAGAATACTGATAGAACTAATGATTAAGGTAATCGAGCTCGCGTTTTCAGCAGCAGAAACCATTTCCGAGGAGACGGAGAGGGCCATTTTTTGGTTCCATTCAAGCATCATGGCCATTTGATCCCTATAGGAGGCAAAGAGCGGTTCAAGTTTTTCATGCAGAAATATTTCGGCATCCGCATATTTACCCGCAGTGAGGATCGCAAAATATTCGCCTCTTCCATCAATATATTTTTGTCGTTTTTGTTTTAAATCATCAAAGTTTTTTCGGTCGACAGGATTGCTGATAGCAGCTTCGTAAGATTTAAGAGAAGAAGCGACTTTTTCATTGAGCTCCTCCACGCGTTTAATATCACTTTCCCGTTTAACCACATCAGAGCCTCGCGTTCCCGCAACAACGACTCGAATATAGGCTCGTAAGGAATACTCAGCCATTTCAGAGATATCGACGATTCCAGGAATGGCATCGTCATTCATACGAACTTTGGCGAAGTGTTTTAAATTGTAAAAATTATAAAGAGAAGCTCCGCTCACGAGTAACAAGAGACTCAGAAGGATAGTTCCGCCGATGACAATTCGTTTTTTAATGGTCCAGTTTTTCATAAGCAGTAGGAGGGGATGGTTGTTTGGGAATTAATGATCAAATTAAGAATAAGATCTCTTTTGATTTGTACAAGATGCCATTCAAAGCTCATAAAAGCTAAGTATATTTACTAAGTATTATTACCTAATATTATCCATTAATGCTCCTAGAATAGAGATTGTAATGATAAAATGAACTGGTACATGAGTTTTGTGCTTCGTAAAACTGCATCTTTCTTCGCTTTGATAGCAGCGTTCCAAATCATGGGAGGACATTGGATTGTTTTGCAATCTTATGCCTGGGTGAAAATGGCAGTAGAATACTCGGAAACAGTCGGTTTTTCTAAAGGACTCGAAAAAACATTTGATGGCGAACATCCTTGTGAGATGTGCCGACATGTCCAAAAAGAATCGCAGAAAGAAAAAGAAGATCCTGCGAATGTCGATTTGATTAAACTGCTCCAACACGCTGAAATTCTTCCAGTTTCCTTTGAGTCATTGGTTTTTGTTTCCATTTCGTTTCGTGATTGCTATCCCTCGACCCTCTTTTCATTTTTTACGCGTACAGATGCTCCACTGACCCCTCCTCCTTTGGTTTAACCACGAAGTAAAATTCAAAGTAAAACCAAAGTTTTAAAATCCTAAAACATTTTAATTCCTGCTTTCAGGCATTCCTGAGAGGTCTTCTTTTCTTTTGCTTTGGTTTTCTTGGTGGTTCCCCGCTGTTTTTAGTTTTTTAATTCAAAGGAGTTTTATGGGAAAATGTTTTTTTTGGGCGATGACTTTCATCGCAGGCCTGGTTCTACTTGATGCTGCAGAAGGAGTAAAATCAGAGCAGGAGAAAATCGATGCCCCGACGTTAGAGACCATCGTGGTTTATAGTCAGGCAGCAGCTTCTGAGGTTCCACCGATGAAGGAGAAGTATCAACTTCCTCAGACTTCCCAAAGCATCACGGAAGATCAAATTCAGGAGAGAGTCAATATGATGGATACGGAGGATGCGATTAAGTATTTTCCAAGTCTCTTCGTTCGTAAACGGAATAATGGAGATACTCAACCGGTTCTTGCCACGCGAACGTGGGGGGTCGGTTCGAGTGCGCGAAGCCTGGTCTATGCCGATGATGTTTTGTTGTCGGCTCTCATTGCCAATAATAATTCAATCGGAGCCCCACGATGGGGGATGGTATCGCCCGAAGAGATTGATCGGATCGATTTTCTCTATGGACCCTTTTCTGCCGCTTATCCCGGAAATTCAATGGGAGGGGTTCTTCAGATCACAACGAAGATGCCTGAAAAGTTTACGTTTGATCTCCATCAGGCGGAATCGTTTCAAACGTTCAATCAATATGCGACGAAGGAGACCTATGAGACGGATCAAACCAGTCTTCTCGTAGGAGATAAACAAGGGAATATCTCGTGGCTTTTGACAGAAAACTTTCAGAATAGCGATAGTCAGCCTTTGAATTATGTCACCAGTGGTACAACTCCCGCGGGAACAACGGGAATTTTTCCCGGACAGAACAAACTCGGTGCTGTCGCCAATGTCGCTGGGGCAGGGGGATTGTTGCATACCGAAATGAATAATGTGGGAGGAAAAATAAGTTGGGAGATCGCTCCAGAAGTCAAGATGACCTATCAAGGTCATTATTGGTATAATGAGACGCATTCTGAAGTTCAGACTTATTTGAAAGATGGTGCAGGAAATCCGACATATGGAAATCTCAGTGGTTTTGCCAGTAGTACCTCTCTTTTAAATCAACAGCAAATGATGAACTCACTCTCTGTAAAAACAGAGAGCAAGGACTCGCTGGATTGGGATGTCTCGGCCTCCAACTACTATTACATCAACGACCTTCAAAGAAGTCCCTACGGGGTCTCAGCGACAGGAACTTCCTTTTCCAAAAATGGAAATATGGCTCGCATGAATGGAACGAATTGGACGAACGGGGATATCAAAGGGATATGGCGTCCCACAGAGGCAATGGGCTCTCATGAAGTCAGTTTTGGATTTCATGCCGATCGCTATGATTTAGACAATCCGACCTTTGGCACGAATGATTGGAATGGAGGAGGGACGAGCGGACCTCGTCTTTATACGTATGGGAAGGGAACGACGACGACCGAAGCCCTATGGGTTCAAGACGCGTGGCATTTTGCTCCCGATTTTAAACTAACTCCCGGAGGTCGTTTAGAATTTTGGCAGGCGTTTGAGGGTTATAATCTTTCGACCAAACAAAATGCAACCGGCTCGATCACAAGTACCACTTCTCAGAATCAACCTGAGGCCGATGCGACCCGTTTCTCTCCCAAAATGGCATTGGGATGGACTCCTTCCAAAGAGTGGGAGGTCACAGGCTCGTTTGGACAAGGCTATCGTTTTCCGACGGTTACGGAGCTTTACCAGGTCGTTTCGACGGGAACGACATTCGCGATTCCGAACGCCGGCTTGAAACCTGAAAATGTGTTAAGCGAGGAAATTGCAGTGGAGAGAAAGTTTTCGGACGGACATCTCCGTCTTTCGTTTTTTAATGAAAACGTGAAAGACGCCCTGATTTCCCAAACCAGTTTCATCTCCGGAGCGACCCCCGTTTCCTATGTCAACAATGTGGATGAAGTGCGGAACACGGGAGTGGAGCTCGCGGGAGAAAAAGAGAATGTTCTTTTCCACGGATTGACGCTTTTTGGAAGTGGAACATATGTCGACTCCGAAATTGTTCGTGATCGATCTTTTGCCAGCACCACCGGGACCACCGCCAAAGGGAAACGTTCGCCGAATGTTCCCGATTGGCGATCGACGTTCGGAGCCACTTATCATCCGACCGAGTCTTGGGCATTGACCGCAGCAGGACGATACAGCGGAAAGCAATATTCGACGCTGGATAACACCGATACGGTCTCTCAAATCTATGGAGCTTTCGATCAATTCTTTGTGGTCGATCTTCGGGCTCAGTATCAATGGAATGAAAATGTGACCGTGGCTGCGGGAATTGATAACGCATTCAACAATGAATATTTTATCTTTCATCCCTTCCCTCAAAGAACCTTTACGGCGGAAGTAAAAATTAAATTCTAAAAAGTAAATGGAACCGCCAAGGAAAAACGAAGAAGTACAAAGAAAGAGGGTATTTTGTCTTAAAACCAAAAATTTATCCTTTGTTTTCCTTTGGCTTTAACTTGGTGGTTCAATCATTGCCTTTGGTCTTTGCAATTAGACGTTAATAAATCGCAAGGAAGCGTGGGACAGGGATTTTGAAAGCTGTAGCTTAATAGCAAGGAGACTCGTATGTTAACATGGTTTGTAAAAGGAGGGCCCCTGATGTGGCCCATATTGATCTGCTCAATTCTGACTTTTGCGTCAGTGATTGAACGAATTATTTTTTTGCTCAGTGAAAAGCAAAAATCAAATCCGAAACTGGTTCATGATATGTGGAAATTTGCAGAACATGGAAAATGGGATGAAGCGACGAAAATCGCAGAGGGCTCCGAGGATAGCGTTGCCACCGTTTTAAGAGAAGGACTTCTTCATCGCGATTCTTCCTTAACGGATGCGATGATGGAAACGTCGAGTGCTGACTTAGAGCGATATAATCGCGGTCTTGTGATTTTAGATACTGCGGTGACTTTGGGGCCATTACTTGGTTTATTGGGAACGGTGTACGGAATGATGCATTCTTTTGGTTTAATCGGAGCATCCGATTTAGCCTCTCAACAAAAAGTGATTACGGGAGGAATTGCTGAATCATTGATCGCGGTTTCCTTCGGCTTAGTTGTTGCCATTGTGGCGATCGTTCCTTTTAACTTCCTTAATAACCGACTGGAGAAGCAACGTCGCAAATTGGAATCCGCGATGACCCGCATGGAAATTCTCGTGGCGAAGGTCAAATAAAGGCAGAAATTGAACCACCAAGTTAAAGCCAAAGTAAAACAAAGCATAAAACCAAAAATGCAATTCGGTTTTAAAACCAAAAATGCAGTCTCCGTGGTATTTCTTTGTTTTTCCTTGGTGGTTAAACACTGAATTTATCTATGGCACGTTTAGTATCCCCACGACCTCACTCCCGCCCTCGATTGGAAATCATTCCTTTTATCGATATCATGTTTTTTCTGTTGGCGACCTACATGATGGTCTCCCTTTCGATGATTCAAAATCAAGGAATGGATGTTCAACTTCCCGGCGCGAAATCTATTTCTTCACAAGAACCGAAATCGGATATTGCGACGATTTCTGTTTTGGAAAACGGAGAAATTTATTGGAACAAAGAATTGGTGGTGAAAGAGAGTCTTTTATTGCACCTGCAGGAACTCAAGCAGGTGAGTCCCGACTCAAAGCTCATCATTCAGGGAGATAAAGCAGCTCCTTATGGTAAGGTCGTCGAGGTTTTGGATCTAGCTCGAGGAGTTGGTTTGACGAAACTCCATATGAGAACGGAGAAAAAATAAGCCATGAAAAACGGAGATTCTCTAAGGAATGCAGGAATACAGGAAAAAACAGAAGTAACTTTTTGTTTAAATTCAAAAACGAATTGTATTTTAACATCAAATTCATTTTTCATGCATTCCTGCATTCCTTAGAGAGTGTTTTTGGTTATGACTTCTTTTTCGCGATCTCTCATTGGCTCTGTCGTTCTTCATACGGGATTCTTCTTAGGGGCATCTGCATTGTTGATGAAAGACTCTCAGTGGGGTGTGGAAGCCGGAGAGAGCGGTGCGGCAGGGACGATGGATGCACGAGCTCAGGCGATTCAAGTGGAGGTTTCCGAGCCTGAACCTCCATCGGAACAGGAAGCGGTCGCAGAAGTGGAACCGATTGTCAGCGAATTTGAAATGGCGCCCGTGGTTCCCAAAGTGCGTGAAGAAAATCGACCTGAGCCCCATAAAACGGTCGAAGCTCCGAAGACCGAAGTTCGTAAAGTGGCGAGTACCGGATCCTCTGCCTCAACGGCCGGCGGCAATTCCGTGGGGGCGGTCGGCTCAGGTGGGGCACGTGTTGCAGATCGAGCGGATTACCTTCGCAATCCTCCACCTGCATATCCTTCAGATGCAAAAAAACGGGGAGAAGAAGGGACTGTTGTTTTGATGGTGGAACTCAGTGACAGTGGAAGTGTGGAATCGGTTTCGGTCACTTCCAGCAGTGGACACTCGATTTTAGATCGATCGGCCCTCGATGCTGTTCGTCATTGGAGATTCCAGCCCGCAAAGATGGGCGGGATTGGGATAAAATCCTCTGTTAAAGTTCCGATTCGATTCGATTTACAGAAGAGTTAAGATCTGAAGATCTTGATGAGATCCTCGCGACTGACTTCAATGTCTTTTAAAATTTGGATTAATAGCCCGGGGCCGAGGGTTTCGTTGCTATGAATAGGAATTACGGTGGTTCTCCCATCGGGATGACGAATAAAATGATGACTTCCCTTGATTCGAATGGTTTCAAATTTCTGTCAACCTAAGACTTTGAGTAGTTCCCGGCCCGT
>JAZKBH010000075.1:10144-10953 GCA_040388725.1 Verrucomicrobiota bacterium | reverse complement strand
CATACTTCGATAGAAATTTTTTGTACACCGACAAACGAGGATGTTTGAGGTTTAAAGCCGTTCACCTCGAGACAAAGTTCGACGGCTTCTTTAATTCGTTTCATCAGTTGATCCAGGGACTTTGCTTGAGTATGGCATCCTGGCATTTCAGGAACCGAAGCGACGTAATAACCTTCTGAATCAAGTTCAATGACGACGTTGTATTCGCGCTTACTTTTAGTTCGCCCCATAGACCTAACGATGCCTCGCTTTAACCTAAAATCAAGTGGTGGATCGTGAATCATTCCTCTCTAGTAGTAGAGAGGCGACGGCTCGACAAGTGGCGCTCGAATTAATGAGAAGAAAGCCCCTGTTTGGATCTCCATACGGGGCTGAATGATTTTTGGCTCAAAAATTAGAAACTGTAAACGACTTCTGCAATGGCGAGGTGAGTCGCCATGAAAGTCCCATTGGCGGTGTTCGTGTTAACATCTGCGACGTTTGTAAAATCAACGCGATACTCACAGCGAAGTTGCATATTTTCCCAAAGATTAAAACCTGCGGTGGTCGTGAATCCATACGCTTCCGCATTTCGTCCACTGAGATTCGTCGCGCTGAGGGCTGAACCCGCCGCGCCAAATTTTGCTCCATCATCGCAATGCATGTATTCGGCTCGTCCCGCGAGTGAGAAAATATCGTTAAAGAGATATTTAGCGTAGCCTGCAACACCCCAATACGTTTCATTGTAATCACGCGGAGCGACGTCTACTGGAGAGTTTGCGTAGGCATTATACATTCCAAAAATGGTATTATATCCGAGCATGAGTTTA
>JAZKBH010000075.1:0-10134 GCA_040388725.1 Verrucomicrobiota bacterium | reverse complement strand
AACACGAAGGCATCCATAGGGTGTTATGATTAAAAAGGAGGGAAGATCCTTCATTAACCACTTGGTTGGGCGTTCCTGCAGGGACGGTTTGAGTGGCGGCGTTGCCTTCGACGTTCGCGAGAATTCCTCGTCCGCCGTATGGATTATAAACGACAACAAATTTAGAAATGACATTTTTACGATCATTTTGAGCGGTCAAAGCACTCGTATAAAGAATGTTGGAGTTTCCTTGATCGGTTCCACTCGGTTGATGGGCAAATGAAACGCTATCCGCATTGTTATTCCAATCGGCATTCGCGACACCGAAGTTCAAGCTATAGTTTTTATTAAAGCAATAGCTTCCCAAGACTCCGACATTTTCGCCCGGCTCTAACGTCGCGACAAGTCCGCCGGAAATATTCGGATTGGCAGGTCGCTCAGGAGCTTCAAATCCGGTGAGAGCCGACCATTTACCGAATTTTACCTGAAGTCCATTTCCAATCGGAACATTGAAATTGACATAGGCTTGTTGAACCCAAAGGGCACTCGCGCCATCGTTTGGCGTTCCTCCAACTTTAAAAACGGCATCTTCACCGTAATTTAAATCCGTGCGAAAACCGGCTGCCCATTCGTTTGTCTCTGGAAGGGCTTTTTCAAGAGCCATCTTGAAGTTATAGATGTTAAAATCGCCCTTATTTTCAGTGGCATTTCGACCATCGTTATCTGATCGAGTCACTTGAGCCGTACGCGCCCCTGTAAAGTTATAAGAATAGCCTGCATCCACATATCCACTGAGTTTAATCCCGGGCTTAGAAGTTTCGAGATAGATCCCTTGTTCATCGAGAACCTTTTTAAGATCTTTCTCTTTCGGTTCAGTGGGAAGCTCGTTCGCATATGCAAAGGATGAAAGTAAGGCAATCGCCACCCATTTGAATGTATTTTTTTTCATCATTTTGCTCTTTCTTATCGCTTTTCATAATCATGAAAGTTTTTTTCTTCCATTAGAAGAGATCTCTTTTGTATGTCATATGAAACTTTGTTTGATTAGTCAAACTTTTTATCTTCTCATGATTGGATACAATCGAAGCTCTTGTATGGGCAAAGAAGGGATTTTTTTCCTTCCTCGGTCCTCAAGTTCGCCCTTTAAACGCAAGAACATTCCGTCCATACGGGATCGACGCTCCAGATTTGACATGAGTATAGAGTAAGAATGGCATGAATCATGACTTCCTTTGTAAGGAACCGTTTATATAAGGATCAAATGAGATCTCTAGTTCTGCACTTAAGCAGAAGGGGCGTTCGAAAAAGCGGCATTATTTTTTTTTGCGCGTTCACGAATAGAAGTGATTTTCACGAAGAGCCATGCACCACCGATATAAACAATGACCATCAGAGGAGCCAGGAAACCTTCCCATGAAGGATAAATGCCGAACCATAATCCCACCCAAGTCGGAATTTCCAAATGCTCAATCGGATGAATAGGGGTCCAGCCAACCGTTTGGAAAAGTCGAACCGTCGATCCCATAAACGTCATCAAAAGAAGAACGACGAGGCCGCCGGTCATCACGAGGAGTTTGCGATACGGAAGTTTGGATCCCCATTTGAAGATGAGGAAACCGACGCTGGCGACTAATCCGCCCCCGCAGGCAATCCCCAACAAGACGGGAGCCCAGCCTCCTTCAAGGATGAGCGTTTGAAGGAAGAGAGAGATTTCAAATCCTTCCCGATAGATGGTCAAAAATCCAACACCGACCATCGCCCAAGTCTACCATCGAGTGCTTTGAGCTTGATCTGCTTTTTTGCCTAATTCGCGAAGAGTGGAGTTCCATTGAACCCAATAATATTTATGAAAAACCCAATTCGTCACAAAGAGAAGTGTAATCACGGCAAGAACCGAGATCACGGCTTCGAGCGTCTCTCCATAGCGACTTAAGGATTGTACCACATATTGCATTAAGCCGAAGGTCAGTAAGGAGACAACGATAGCGAGCCAAACTCCGGAGACGATGCGTCGTCGGGTTTGAACTTGTGTCGGATTGTTCCCTCGGAATCCTGCCAGAAGGGCGGCCAGAATGGTGACGGCTTCTAATCCTTCACGGGTAAAAATACTAATCGTACTGACGATCACCATGGAAGGGGAGATTCCGACTTGGAGAAGGGAGCGAGTCTGTTCGAGTTCTTCAAACGCACGATCGTAGGAAGCATGAAGCATTTCGGATTTCGCACGTTGATCGAGGACGGCCTTGATTCCAGGCTCTCCCATCGCGCCGCCGAGGAAACGTCGTTCTGCGCGTTTGGCGATATCGGGATTACGAGGCAAAAGTCTCATTTCAATTTCTAAATCAAATGTTGTATAAGCCTCTTGTCGTGCGGCTTCTGCGCCACGCCAATCGCCTTGGAGGGCGGACTCTAGGGATTGTCTTAAGAACTGACGGACTTCGAGATAAGATTCTTCAACGACATCTTTGGATCTTCCCGATTTTTTAGCGACGATCCCCATGTCCGAGCCCATGATTTTCATCGCTTCATTGGTATGATCTTGAATCGTTTCAAAGCTCGCTCTTTTTTGAATCGATTGAGCGAGAGCAAAGAGAGCGTGATCGAGTCGAGGAAGAGCCGCGCTTTTTTGAGGATCTTTTTGCCAAAAAGGAGAGAGCTCTCCGGCCATTCCTTGCGATTGCTCGGTGAAACTTTTGGCGTGGCGATATTCGAGAGGAATAATAATTTCGCCATCACGAACACCCGCGCGATATTCTTTCGGAACCAATCGCACGAGTTTAAGAATCGTCTTTTCACGACGAGCCACTTCTTCTGCATCAATGAGCAAAGGAAGCTTTCCAATCAGTCTATTTTTCCAAACAGGAAACCGATTCGAAAAACCAGAGCTGAGATCAATCGATGCTTCGCGTTCCGCACGAGGAGAAAGGGCGGGATTGGAAGATTGAGGCGGGAAATAGCGGGAGATCGCTTCGGGAAAAGAAGCTAAACCTTCCAGTTCACCGGAACGTAGGGCAATCCAAATGGGAGAAAAAGAGGAGCTTCCTTTGTAAATCGTTTCCATCCCTTCGTAGATCCGGGTCGCTTGCCAGAGACCATATTCTTTGGCAACGAGTTGCAGAAGGGGTTCTTTGGCGAGAGCGGAATCTTCCCATTGGCTTAAGGCAATCGATCCGTCGACTGCGTTCGCGTGGCGAGGAAGTTCGATGAGGGCACGCGCTTCTTGAGCTCGGCGAAGATTTCCTTGTTCAATTCCTTGGATCATTTCCACCGCGAGATGATGATTGAGTTCAGCGCGGATTTTTCCAACCAACCATGCATTTTCGAGATTGTTTTCAGGATGAATTTGAACGTTATCGAGGACGTTTAATTCCATTGATTGAAGTTGACGGAATTTCCCCTGAATAAACTCCGGGTGAACATTTTCAGAAAGTAATTCCAAGGAGAGTTCGTTGAGAACGCCCCGGGCTTCTTGAGTGGTGAAAGCGAGATCTCCCCCGAGGAGAGGAAGAAGGCAAGCGAACAGAAAAAATAGTTTTTTCATAATAAAATTCTGGAAGAGGTTAAGCCACGAAGGACATACAAAGAAAAAACAAAGGAGGTATTTTTGTTTTTGAGAGCAGAGATATTTTTTTCGCTTTGCATTCCCTTGGGCTTTCCTTGGTGGTTCAATTTCAGTTTATCCCTTTTTCTTGGTGGTTTTAGTTAAGGACCAGGCTTGTTCAATTTGGGGAACAAGTTGATCGGTATGACGTTTGGCTTGAGTCGCGAGCTCATCAATTTGAGCCGAGGAAAATTTCTTCTTAGCCGCTTCATCTTTTTCAATGTTTTTCAAAAATTCAAAGATCGAATCGAAGCCAGAATGAACCGCTTTCGCGAGTGAAGGATCTTTCTTTTCAACCGATCCCTTGACGGCTTCAAACATGATTTGGCAGCTCTTCATAATCCCTTTCATATCGGAAATACGACTCACTGCAGAAAACTTTCCGGACTCCTGATCACTGTAGCGGGACTCTTTCCAATCTTCGAAATATTCGGAAAGCGTTGGAGTCATTTTGGTCATTGCTCCAAAAAGATCGTCGGTCGTCGGAGTCCAGGCTTCCGAAGCTTTGCGAAGATTTTGAACTTGAAGGGCGGTTTCTTGGGCAACCGCAAGCATCGCTTCTGTTTTAGGAAGGGATTCGCGAGAAGTAATTTTGCCGTCATGGTTCAAGTCGAGAGGATGAACCCATTTTACATTGGCGCCCCACAGCATGGGTTCCATGAGATAAGTGAAAAGACATCCTTCTTGATCAATAACTTGTCCATTCGAGAGATGAAGAGTGACAGGGGCGATGTTTTCAACGCCGGGAGCTTTGGGGACGCCCGCATCGAGAACGGTGTCGTATTGCTCCAAGGAAGGGACTCCAGCGACGATGCCTTCAATGGTTTCATAGCCAAAGCTATCGGTCTTTTTGTAATCTTCTCGCATTGCTTCAACCACCACTTGAATGGCTTTGGAATCATTTTTCCATGCCTCTTCATAATTGCCGTGACTCTTTTGAATGAGCGCATCATAGCGTTGCGCTTGAACGACGAGATCCTTGGAGGAAGCTTCCATCGTCGTGATTGTTTTAAGGAGGTACGATTTTACTTCGTTTTCATTCGTCGCCGCGGAGAGAGAGGCGATAAGTGTGAGGGGAAGAATGAGTGCGGAGATCCAGATTTTCATTCCTCTCATTCAAGCAGGAGGGGGAGGGGGTGCTAGCGGTCGTTTGACAACTTTTGACGGTTCCTTGCGTTTTGTGATGTAAGATTAACGGGGTAAAAGGGTTATGTATATTTTAAGTCATTTAATTGCATGAGGAATTTAAAAATTGGAGGGGAAGTGGCCCACTGCCTTCCCCGTCCTCTGAGGCACAGAGCCTGTGCCCCTCCAGTTTTGATCACCTCTTTGGTGATCTGATTTCAGATAAAACCGATTTCCAGTGAGCAAAATGGATTAATCCAAGAAAAAGGGCGTCCTGGAAAGGACGCCCTTTAAAAGAGGAAAAAAGACGTGAAAATCGTCTTTTCTTAAGCTTTGTTAGATCGGTCTAGCCCAGCTACGACCATCTCGTCGAAGGAGTTCGTCGGCTTCGACAGGTCCCATCGATCCGGGGGAGTAGAGAGGCATATTAGTCGTATCTTCATTCGCCCAAGCGGTTCGAACGCTATCCACGATTCTCCATGCTTCTTCCACTTCATCCGCACGGGTGAAGAGGGTTGATTCGCCGAGGAGCGCATCACAGATGAGACGTTCGTAGGCTTCAGGAAGATAATGTTGACCGCTTTCACGATAGTTGAAGTTCATCTCGACCTGCTTAAGGGTCGGTTGACTTGGAACTTTCGTGTTGAAGTGGAGGTGAATACCTTCATCCGGCTGAATCCGGATTCGGAGCCAATTCCGGCTGATCTTCGTATTGTTCGCCGCGAAGAGAACTCCGGGAGGACGTTTGAAGATGATGGAGATTTCACTAAATTGTTTTTGCAGGGCTTTTCCGGTTCGGAGATAGAACGGAACGCCGTGCCAGCGCCAGTTGTCAATTTCCAGACGCATCGCCACATAAGTCTCGGTCATCGAATCTTGAGCGACCTTTTCTTCTTGGCGATAAGGAGGAATCTGACGGCCATCGACGATTCCGCCACCGTATTGCGCTCGGACGGTTCGCTTGAGGATCTCTGCTGCGGAAGGCATGGTGATCGACTTAAGCACTTTAACCTTTTCGTCACGGATATTTTCCGCTTCGAGCGAAGCAGGAGGTTCCATGGCGATGAGACTGAAGAGCTGCATGAGATGATTCTGAACCATGTCACGAATTGCGCCTGCGCCTTCGTAGTAGCCGCCGCGACCTTCCACGGAGACTTTTTCTGCCACCGTGATTTGGACGTGATCGATATAATTACTATCCCAGAGCGGTTCGTAGATCGAATTCCCAAATCGGAAGTAGAGAAGATTTTGAACAGTCTCTTTTCCGAGATAGTGATCGATACGATAGATGGTCTTTTCAGGGAAATATTTAACGAGATCCCGATTGAGCTTCCGAGCGGTTGGAAGATCTGAGCCGAACGGTTTTTCAACGATCAAACGACGAAGATCTTTTCCATCTTCTTCCGGAGCGAGTCCTGCCTTATATAAATTCTCTGCAACGGAGCAGAAGAAATTAGGGGAGGTTGCCAAATAGAAGAGATAGTTCCCTTGGAAGGCAGAGGCTTGGGGCAGGCTTTTGAGGCGAGCCGCAAGCTTTTTGTAATCTTCTTCGGAAGGGAGATCTCCGACTTGGTAATAGATTCGGGATTCGAGCCATTTCCAGACATTTTCATCCACCGGTTTTGTATGAGAGAATTTATCCAAAGAAGCTTTAAGCTCTTTACGGAAGGTCTCGTCATCTTTTTCACGGCGAGCAAAGCCGACGATGGCAAATCCCTCAGGGAGATGACCATTCTTCGCCAGATGATAAAAGGCGGGAATGATTTTGCGATGGGTCAGATCCCCTGTCGCACCAAAGATCACGGCTGCTGTCGGGGGAACCCGAAGAGTGGAAGCGCTTGCATCTGACATAGTTTTAATCTCCTGCTGAATTGAGCGGTCGTTTAGACGTTATAGGTGGTGGAAGAGACATTGCCTCCGCGACCAGTCCAATTGGTGTGGAAGAATTCACCACGAGGCTTATCAACGCGTTCGTAGGTATGAGCTCCGAAGTAATCGCGTTGTGCTTGAAGTAAGTTCGCGGGGAGCGATGCACGACGGTAGCCATCAAAGAAGGAGAGGGCTGTCGTGAATGTCGGCATCGGAATGCCGCTGAGAACGCCTTGAGCGATGACTCGGCGCCATGCCCCTTGGGCTTTCTCGATTTCACCCTTGAAGAAACTATCGAGAAGAAGATTTTGGAGTTCGCCGTTTTTGTCGTAGGCTTCCTTGATCTTTCCGAGGAAGCGGCTGCGGATGATACAACCCCCGCGCCACATAAGGGCAATCCCTCCGTAGTTGAGGTGCCAATTTTGTTCCTTCGCTGCTGCGCGCAAGAGCATGTAGCCTTGGGCGTAGGAGACAATTTTCGAGGCGTAGAGCGCTTGGCGAATATCGTCGATAAACGCTTTTTTGTCGCCGGTGAAAGGAGCGGAAGGTCCCTTGAGTTCTTTTTCCGCAAGAACACGTTCGTTCTTAAGAGCCGAAATACAACGGGCAAAGACCGCTTCAGCGATCAGAGTGACAGGCATTCCGGTATCGCATGCCGATTCCACGGTCCATTTTCCTGTCCCTTTTTGACCCGCTGCATCGAGGATTTTATCGACGAGCGGTTTGCCATCGGTGTCCTTGAACGCAAGAATGTCGCGGGTGATTTCGATCAAGTAAGAATCGAGTTCTCCCTTGTTCCACTCGGTCAAGACGGCGGACATTTCGTCAGCGGACATTCCGAGGAGATCGCGCATGAGTTGATACGCTTCGCAGATGAGCTGCATGTCGCCGTATTCAATGCCATTGTGAACCATTTTCACATAGTGACCGGAGCCGGTTTCTCCGACCCAATCACAACAAGGGGTGCCATTATCGACTTTGGCGCTGATCGCTTGGAAAATGTCTTTGACGTGAGGCCATGCAGCAGGGGAACCGCCGGGCATGATGGAAGGACCTGTACGAGCCCCTTCTTCACCGCCGGAGACGCCGGAGCCGACAAAAAGGAAACCTTTGCTTTCAAGATATTGGGTGCGGCGTGCGGAATCGGTGTAAAGGGAGTTACCGCCATCAATGATGATATCGCCTTTTTCGAGATAAGGGAGGATTTGCTCGATAAATTCATCCACAGCGCTTCCAGCCTTCACCATCAACATGAGACGACGAGGGCGTTTGAGTTTTGCGCAGAGCTCTTGGATCGAATGAGCGCCAATGACTTTCGTTCCTTTGGCTTCGTTATTCAGAAATGCATCGACTTTGGAGGTGGTTCGATTGTAAACACAGACCACAAAACCGTGATCGTTCATGTTCAATACTAAATTCTGCCCCATCACCGCCAGACCAATTAATCCAATATCAGCTTGCATGTTTGTATCCTCTCTTTTGTAATGAATTTCGAATGGCAAACTATCGACCTGGGTTAGGGCTTACAAGCCGAAAGAGGAAAAATGAATAAACTTTACTTCCGTTACCTATTAGCAGAATTTCTGAAAGTCTTCCTCTTTTGCATTGTTGCCTGCGGTGCCTTATGGCTGATCTCGGATCTTTTGGGGACATTAGATGACTTTGTTCAAGAGAAGTCCTCTCTTGGTTTGGTCTTTGAGTTCTACCTGGTTCAATTTCCTAAAATGCTTTTATTAGTCATTCCGGTCGCCTTTCTTTTTTCGACCCTTTTTACCTTACTCACCTTTACCCGGCACAATGAGCTGATCGCTCTTCAAGCTTCGGGAGTGAGCTGGGGAGAAATTTACAGGCCCTTTATTTGGGTCGGGATCGGACTTTTTGGGATTACTTCTTTTTTAAGCATGGGGCCTTCGAATCATGCGGAGAGTCGTCGAAAAGAGATTCTGGAACAAATTCGAACGCAATCCGAGCAGGCAAAAACTTTTAAAAAGGGAGTTCCTTATTTTGACTCTCTTCGAAAACAGGTCTGGTATGTTCAATCGTTGGATGCTCAAAAAGGCGAAGCAGAGGGGATTGAAATTACGATTCTCAACGAGCTCAATCAAGATGACTCGAAGTATGTGGCTGAATCGGCTCGATGGAATGGAAATTTCTGGGTTCTCAAAAATGTGAAGGTCATGCGATTTGAGGTCAAAGGGGCCCTTCAATCCGAGACGCCTGCAGCGATTATTCAAGATGGACGTTTTGCCACTCCTCCGATTCAACTCGCTCTGTTGCAAGCAAAGCCCGATGAATTAAGTTTTCTCGAGATTCTTCATTTCTTAAAAGAATCTACAAATCGATCTGAAACCACATTGTCCCCTTATCGCACACAGCTTTTTCAACAAGTCGCCCAAGGATTTAGTCCGATCGTCTTATTGATTTTTGCGTTTTGCTTTTGTGGACATGAAACGCGAAGAAATCCGGCCGCCGGAGTTTTTAATGCGATCTTTATTTTGATGGCCTATTACTTTGTAATGAACTTCTTTTTAGCCATGGGAAATAGCGGGCGACTCCCTTCCTTTCTCAGTGCGATGATTACTCCCGTAGCTTTTGCCGGTTTTGGGTTATGGATTTTGGCACAAAAAACCATGGGATTCTCCAAAGTAAAAGCGGCTTCGTGAAGAATTTGTCTCTGACATCGAGACAATAAAGCTTGAAAATGAAAACTCTTCTCGATCACAAATCGAATCAGGTGATCTCGCAAATTGAGGCGATGGACTTTAAGTGGGTTCTCATGGGGGCGTTCGTCTTATCGTTTTTAGGAGGAAACATTAACGTGATGATGCTCTCCTTTTTTCATGTCCCTGTGAGCCATATGACCGGAGCTTTTTCCCATCTCAGTATGATTTACGGCGCAGGCATTGATGTTTCCAGTAGCGTGTTGACTCTCTGGATCGTGGCCGCGTTTTTTGCAGGAACGGTGATTTCCGGATTACTCATTGGAAAGGAATCGATTTTCCCCGGGAATCATTATTCGAATGCCTTGTGGTTAGAAGGGTTAATTTTGCTGCTGGCCGATGCGATGATTCAATCCGAGAACAAAAATGGGGTTGCTCTCGCGGCGTTGGCTTGCGGAATTCAAAATGCGATGGCGACCACTTATCTCGGACTTAATATTCGGACGACACACGTTTCAGGAATTGTCACCGATCTGGGGCTTGCATTGGGACACTTTTTAAGAGGTCACCCTCTCCACACCCGAAAAACAATTTTATTGATTTCACTCCTCCTCGGTTTTTTTGGAGGGGGAGTCATTGCTGCCTGGATCTATTTACGATGGGGAAAGCAGACGATGATTGTCCCTGCCTTGTTGGCATTATCGATTGCCTCAGGCTATCGAATTTTAAAGCGTTTGAAGTGGATTTGATTCCAATCTTGTCTGAGGGATCGATTTTCCTCTTAACCCAGATTTTGTGTTAGAAATGGAGATGCGGCCCTGACGAGTTACATGGGCGTCAATTTAATCCAAATTTTGCATTGGGAATTTAAAATGGGGAGGGCCAAGCGATGCGCGGCCT
>JAZKBH010000074.1:0-3059 GCA_040388725.1 Verrucomicrobiota bacterium | reverse complement strand
GTTCGAATTTCATGACTCATGTTGGCAAGGAATTCATCTTTGAATCGGCTCGTTTTTTCGGCTTCTAATTTTGCGAGTGTTAATGCGTCTTTCTCTCTTCGAAATGGAGTGAGATCATCGATTAAAACAAGGAGGTGGGACTTCCCCGAGCTCATAAAATGCGTCAAACTAAAATGCAGGCGTTTGCTCTCACCGTCTTGAGTTTGATAGTCAATCTCCAGTTCATTCGATCCTTTTTGATCAAGAGTCATTTTCGCGACAGGAAGGAGTCTGGATTGACTCCAAAACTCAATTTGATGAAAATTCAGAAGTTGATACTCAACTCGATGGATCTTTAAAATCGATTCGGCGGCTTGGTTCATGGAAATACAGCTGCCCGTCGGCCCATACACCAATAAACCTTGCGTCGTTTTCGAAATAATTTTTTGATTAAAATCAACGGATTCAAAAAGTCGGTAAACGAGATAGATGAAAGCCAAAACGAAGGGTAATTCCAACGACAACAAAAAATAAAGAAGATATTTATTTTTTTGAACGGTATGAGCGAGCTTCTCTTGCCGAATCACTAACAATCGCGACTCTTCTTGATCCATGTGATCAATGAGATCCTGAATCGAACGCATGATTTCTTTTCCATGACCGCTTTTTACTTGAGCTAATGCCTCCGTAATCTGTTTCTTTTTTCGATAATCAATGGCCGTATTCAATAATTTCAACCGCTCCACTATGAAGGGCTCCATCAGCTGCAATGAATTTTGTTGTTCGAAATTATCGGTCGTGAGCTCTTTTAAAAATGCTTTTTCGCTATAAGCCTGTGCGACATCAAATGGAATATTTTTAAGATGAACTTCATTTCCTGTGAGTAAATATTCTCGCTGATGCGATTCCGCCGAGGCAATAAAACTCATTAATTTCTGAAGATGATTTCGAGTCTCCAAAGTATGTTGCACCCATTGGATTGAGCTCGAGATTTGGTTCTGACCACGAAAGGCAACCACTCCCGGCACGCAGACTAATCCTAAAAAAATAAGAGTCGCTAGGAGAGCTAATAATCCTCTATTCAGGGAGATCTTTGAGCTTGGAGAAATATTCATTAAACACCTCAGAGGATTACCCCTTAAAATTCACTCAACCCTCACTCGTATCTTGAAGCTCTTTTTCGAGTAGTTTGACTCCGCTCTCGCTAATTCCATGCGTTAATTGAAGCCCCAAGTAACGCGATAAGTATTCATCCACATCAATCCAATGATCGTCGACTTTAATTTGCTTCGTCCAGGCACAAATCTTCACCATCGCATTTTTAAGTTTCGCAATTTGATTTAATGATTCTTCCAAATGATGATTCTTTTCTTCCAGGTCTTTTTGTAACCGCCGAATACGAACATGGGCATGAATCCGGGAAAGAAGCTCATTAATTTCAAAAGGTTTCACGACGTAGTCTGCCCCGCCTGCCTTAAAGCCTTCGAGCAAATTTTCGTTTCCTGCCTTGGCCGTTAAAAAAATAACCGGGATCGGCTCCGTGATAGGATTCGCTTTGAGTGCCCGACAGACTTCGATCCCATCAATCCCCGGCATCATAATATCGAGCAATATGAGTTCTGGTTGATTTTTTTCCGCCCACACGACGACCTGTTCTCCATCGGTCATCGTCGCCGTTAAAAATCCATGATTGGCTAAAGCGAGTTCTGCAAACCGGATATTAATGAGATTGTCGTCGACGATCAAAAGTAGGCTTTTTCGAGAACCAGCGAGTGAAGAAGTCATGGATCGATTCTGGAGTACTGAAATCGAATGACAATTCGAATCTCTCTATAGATATTTCTAAAATACTTTTAAAAAAAGGTCCGCTGTCTTTTTCCAATCATAGCGACCCTCCACTTGCCTCGGATTTTCAATCCATTTAAGAATCGCACTGGCCCACTTTTCCTCTGAATCCGAAGGAATCACCTCTCCGTTGATTCCGGGCTCAATCAAATCTTGGGCACCGACACAATCACTCACTAAACAAGGTGTTCCACAGGCCAGAGCTTGGGGAACCACCAATCCAAAACTCTCTTCGACCGAAGGAAGAATAAGGATTCGGGCTTCCTTCATTTTTTGAGCCAACTGGACCGCAGAAAGAGGACCGAGAAAGGAGACTCGAGGATCTTGACTCCAACAATGCACCCATTCTCGACTCTCTTCCAAAAAAGGCCCTGCACACTCAATTTCGATCTCCCTCGGAAGAAGAGGAATCACGCGATCTAAAAGACGAAGTCCTTTTCTCCAGGTCAGTTGTCCCGCAAAAAGGATTCGTTTTGGTTTTGCTGTCGGAGTCATGTTGCTCTTTGTAAAAATCTGCGAATCCGCTCCAAAGGGAATTACTTGAATTTTCTCCGAAGGAATTCCGACGGCAATCAACTGAGATTGGACGATCCGTGAAGGAGCCCAATGCCAGTCGGCTTCTGCATATTCTTTGCGGTGTTGCTGCACGGTTTCTTCATCGACCGGAGCATGAGAGGAAAAGGGAATTCCTGCTTTTTTGAATTCTTCCCGAACCAACGTGATCCAAGTTTCGAGAGGCCCCGTAGCGTGACTCAGAATCGTGGTCGCTCCCTTCTGCTTCGCACACCGAAAGGAATGAAGCGCTTGCCCCGGGACCGCAACGAAGGAAGTCTTGTCGCAAAGATTTTTAGAAACAGCGAGATCAAAGGCTTCATCCTGCCAGCGAAAAAGAGATCGATTTGAAAAGCGATAGCGTTCAGGAATGGTTTTCAGTAAGCCATAAACAACCAATGTTCGCCAAGAATGGGTTTGAATCGTCATGGTCTCAGGTTCTCGAAGTTTCCATCGGGGATAACCTGAATAATAGGTATTTAAATATCCTCGAAGATTGAGCTCCTTGGCAACATCATACAGATGACAGGGATTCGTCGCGGAAATTGAAAAAAAACGGGGCATTCTTTTCGAAGTTACCAAAAGAGAGAGGGTCGCCAAGCCGCAAAACGATCGACTAAACGTCAATGTTAATTGCTTTGGAGGGACGAGCGCTGCGAGTCCTCGACTTTGTAACATCAAGG
>JAZKBH010000073.1:0-11424 GCA_040388725.1 Verrucomicrobiota bacterium | reverse complement strand
ACCGCTCGGTTCAGGATGACTTGTTGAACATCGGTGCGCGAAGGAAGATCATACATCACATCGGTCATGATTTTTTCCATCATCGATCGAAGGGCTCGGGCCCCCGTTTTTTTACGGATCGCTTCTTGGGCGAGTGCCGCCAATGCATCCGGAGTAATCTCCAGACGGACGCCGTCGATTTCGAGCATTTTCGCGAACTGTTTGACGAGAGCATTTTTCGGTTCGGAAAGAACTTGGATGAGTTCTTCTTCGGAGAGCTCGTTGAGCGTTGAAACGACGGGAAGACGGCCGATAAATTCGGGAATAAGTCCAAATTGAAGGAGATCCTCGGGTTCGACGGCTTCGAGGATTTTCTGTTGGGGATCAATGAGTTGATTATTCTGAGCGCCAAATCCAAGACTTTTTCTGCCGACGCGGCGTTCGATAATTTTATCCAAACCGACAAAGGCTCCTCCACAAATGAAGAGGATATTTTCGGTATTCACACGGATATATTCTTGGTGGGGATGTTTTCGTCCCCCTTGAGGAGGCACGTTGCAAACTGTCCCTTCTAAAAGTTTAAGAAGAGCTTGTTGAACCCCTTCGCCGGAGACGTCACGGGTCAGAGAGGGATTATCGCTTTTACGAGAAATTTTATCGATTTCATCGAGATAAACAATGCCGACTTCGGCGCGTTTAACATCGTAGTCCGAAGCTTGAAGGAGACGTAAAACAATATTTTCGACATCTTCGCCGACATATCCTGCTTCGGTGAGGGTCGTCGCATCTGCGATACAAAAAGGGACATCGAGAAGTTTCGCCAAGGTTTTGGCGAGAAGTGTTTTACCGGACCCCGTCGGTCCGATGAGAAGAATATTACTTTTTTCGATATCGACGGAGGACTCGGAGAGATTTCCAAGGGCCACTTGATCGGCCAAAGATTTTTGATGAAGAATCCGTTTATAATGATTATGAACGGCGACCGCGAGAATCCGTTTTGCGTGGGTCTGTCCAATCACATGGCGATTCAGCTCTTCGTGAATTTCAACAGGCTTCAGGGTGCGAATTTGGAAAGTCGATTTTTTGGATTCTTCTTTGAATTCTTTATCGATGACGTTTTTGCAAACATCGACACATTTGTCGCAGATATAGACGCCGGGACCTGAGATGAGTTTACGAACTTCTGCGTGGCTTTTGCCGCAGAAGGAACACATCGTCAAATTGGTGGGTCGCGCCATAAATCTCTTTATTAGGAGAATGTCCTGAATTTGTCACTAAAACCTTAAGTGACATTTCGAGGATAAAGAAAGTCCGAGGATGTTCAATCTGCGCTAAAACTGAGAATGGATTTTAATTTTGAGGGCGGCGTGGATGGAGATGCTCGGTGGTCTTGGTTGAAGGGATGCCCGCCTCGATAATCTTTTTGTGATTCGCAATCCATTCAATCAACTTATGGACATGGGGCCGGAGGATTTGACGTGCTTTTTCGATCTCGCCGCCTCGATCTTGAAGATGTTGGGATGAAATTTTTTGAAGATCATCTAAATTATAAAGATAGAGGTCATCGAGTTCGTTAATCTGGGGATCGAAGTCGCGAGGGATGGCGAGGTCGATCAAGAAGAGCGGTTTTCCCCGGCGTTGTTTGATTAGAGATTTAGCTTCATGTGCATGCAGAACGAAATCCGGAGCGGTTGTGGAGCTAATGAGGATATCGATTTCCAGAATTTTTTCTTTCCAGGATTCCCAGGGGATTGCATGGCCTTGGAGTTCGTGGGCAAGTAGCTCGGCTCGTTCTAAAGTACGATTCGTCACGTACAAATCGGAAATCCCTCGACTTTGGAGAGCTCGCGCGGTTTTTTCGCTCGTATCTCCCGCACCGATGACGAGTGCTTTTCGAGTTTTAAGAGATCCGAATATTTTTTCAGCGAGTTCCACCGAGACGGACCCCACGGAGACAGAGCCCCGCGTGATCGCGGTTTGTGAGCGGACTTCTTTGGCGGCATTAAAGGAAGATTGGAAAAGCTTATGGAGCCATTTTCCGGTCGTTTTATGGGTATTGGCCGTTTCGTAAGCGTCTTTAATTTGGCCGAAAATTTCTGTTTCTCCAACGACCATCGATTGAAGACCGGAGGCGACTTCGAAGAGATGTTCGACGCAGGCGGTTCCTTCAACGCAAAAGGTATGACTCGAAAGGTCTTCTGAAATGGCGTGATACCGTTGAAGAAATTCGGGCCACTGAACGGAGGGAATGGCATCAGATTGGGCGACGGCAAAAAATTCTACTCGATTGCAGGTCGAGAGAAGAACGATTTCATCCAGTCGCAGTTCTTGTTGAAGCTGGGGGAGCAGCAGTGGGAAATTTTCTTTGGCGAAAGAGACTTTTTCGAGAACTTCGACGGGAGCTTCATGAAAGCTAATTCCTCCACAGACGAGACGAGGACCGGGCATTAGTTTTTCCCCAGAAGATAATTCATGATCCAAAAAGAGAGTAGGACAAGGATGTAACCGAGGAGTGAGGCCCAGGCGAAACGTCGATGGCTTAAACGGAAAAGACGGGGTACAGCCAAAAGAATGAGATACCAAAACCAAACCAGCCAGGCCCAGATGATTTTGATTTTTGAGACTTGTTCAAAGAGCCCTGTTGAAAATCCACTGATGATTCCCAGCGTCATTAAAACGAAGCCCCAACGAAGCAGTCGATGGAGTACGCTATCGAGATCTCCCATGCTCGGGAGTCGGTTAAACCAGCCCGAAAAATCATGTGTTTTCAGGTGATGTTCTTGTACGAGATACATTCCTCCACAGATAGAAGCCAAGCCTAAGGTGCCATAGGAGAGAACGCTGATGGCGGCATGAAATTCAGACTGCCAGTGAGCAGGCTCTGAAAGAAGGGGATGAGTATCTTTTGTAAAAAACCAGCCGAGTGTGAGAAGGAAAAGAGAAAGGGGGGCGGTAAAGGCCCCCAGAATCGAAAGTCGAAAAGAAGTTCCGATCAGGAAGTAAGTGAAGATCAATCCCCAGGTCAAAAAAGCGGTCGCCTCAAATCCATTCGTTAAAGGACAGCGGTGAATGACCTCTCCCCGTTTTAAAAGAAAGAGCGTTAAAGCAACGAAGGTGAAACCGAGGAGAATTTGGGCTCCGCGTCGCGTATGGAATTGAGGACGATGCGGGAGAAAAGTCCATACCGTACTTGCAAACGCAAATGCTGCGCTTATTAAAATCCAGAGACGTTCATTCATCTCGAAAATTCTTTGGGGAATTTTTTAAGGCAAAAGCTTTTGGACGATTTGGCTGATGGTTTTGCCATCGGCTTGTCCTGCCGCTTTTGCTTGGACGGCTTTCATGACCACGCCCATTTGAGCTTTGCCTGTGGCGCCGACTTCTTGAATCGTCGCTTTCACGAGTTCTTCGATTTGTTCAGCCGACATTTGGGCCGGAAGGTAAGGCTCGAGAAATTTAGCTTCAAGTTTTTCTTTATCCGCGAGATCTGTGCGATTGGCGCTCGTGAAGCTCTCGATGGAATCCTGACGTTTTTTGAGTTCTTTACGGATCACGGTAATGACATCGGCATCGGGAAGGACTCCATCCGCCCCGACTTTTTCGACCGCGGCGTACTTGACGGCAGATTTAAGCATGCGAAGCACCGAGAGCTTGTCGGCTTCCTTGGCGATCATTGCTTTTTTCAGGTCGGCATCGATTTGGGCAGTAAGACTCATAGAGTGGTCATAGCAGGAAAAAAAGAGGCGACAACTCTTTACTCGGAAGAATAAAAACAAGGGCGAAAATCATCCCCTATTGAAAAGGGGACGAGGCCGCTCTTCTTCGCGAGAATAGAAAGGAATTTTATCGGCACTGGAGGTTAGAGATCGACGCATCCCGGGTTCATTTCCTTCATCGTAATGCTCGTAGGCGGTTTTAAGGCCGATGAGAACTTCAGCCGTGGCTTCAAGTAAAGCCTGGGCCTTCGATTCGGGAACCTTTGGAATATTTTCGCGGCAATGTTGAGCGGTTGTTTCCAAAAGAGTACGGATATGAGCCAGATAACGACGAGGGTCGTTTTCGGCAAAATGATGGAGGGGTTTCGTCATAAGAGAGGAAGGGGAATGATCGTAGATGGTTTTGCTATTTCCTCGATCAGTTTTTCATTAAAATAAGGGATATCATCGGGTTTCCGGCTGGTGATGAGAGATTGATCCACGACCACATGAGTATCGACCCAATTTGCCCCTGCATTGATCAGATCCGTTTTAATAGACGAATATGAAGTGACGGTTTTTCCCTGGAGAACATCTGCTTCGATTAAAAGCTGGGGACCATGGCAAATGGCTCCCACCGGTTTTCCTTGAAGAAAGAATGACCTGACAAATTGAACGGCTTCGGGAATTTGTCGTAGTTTATCCGGGTTTAATACACCGCCGGGAAGAAGAAGGGCATCATAATCCTCGGCATGCGCAGCATCCAAAGAGAGATCGACTTTGACTTCGCCGCTATATTCGCCATCCCTCCAGCCTCGAATCTTTTTTTGAGAAGGAGAAATCACATGAGTGATCGCCCCCGCTTCTTCTAAGGCAAGGCGAGGCTTTTCAAGCTCGCTCCTTTCAAAGCCCTCTTCGGCTAAGATCGCAACTTTTTTTCCAAAAAGAGTGGTCTGACTGAATGTGTTACGTTTCATGTAAGAATACTCTCTGCGAAAGGAATGCCATTTTTGGTAAAGTCTTAAATGGTAGATCTCAAAGAGTGAGTTTTTCTCTCTTTTCCTTCTTAAAAAAGGAGGAGAGCTGCATCATTTGATTTTTTATTCATTCGAAAAGAGACAGTTCGTCTCGCTCAAATTGCAAAAAATATGATCTCAGGAGTTGCAAGATGCCTATCCCTTTTTCAGAGGAAAAATAGAGAGAGTCAGTTTTTCATTCAGGGAGTTTACAATGGAGAATCGTTGGCACGTTTTAAGCAAGAAGGGGATCATGATCACTCCAAAAACAGCACTTATTACCGGAGCCACCAGCGGGATCGGTTTGGCACTTGCACATGAACTCGGAAAACGAGGTTATTCCCTCGTCTTGACGGGACTCGATCCCGAGGCAAGTCATCTCATTGCGGAGGAATTAGCGAACCAATATAAAATCCAAACCAAATATGTCGCAATGAATTTGGAAGACCCCGAGTCTCCGCAACGTCTTTTCATGGGATTGGAACAAATGGGAACAACGATCGACGTTTTAGTGAATAATGCGGGCTTTGGAAAACTCGGGAAGTTTTGGGAAAGTTCAATCGAAGCGCAGCTTTCGATGGTGAGTGTGAATATAGAAGCCGTTCTTCGATTGACGCAGCTCTTTCTTCCTCGAATGCTGCATCGTCAAAATGGGCGCATTCTGATGACGGCTTCCGTCGCTGGTTTTGTTCCAGGACCTAATCTCGCTGTTTATCATGCAACAAAAGCCTTTTTACTTTCATTTAGCGAAGCGCTCGCCACGGAGCTGGAAGGGACAGGCGTCACCGTGACCGCTCTTTGTCCGGGTGCCACCGATACGGATTTCTTTTTGAATGCAGGAATGTTGGAGACTGAGATCTTTCAAAAAGGATCCTTAGCGAAACCGGAAGAGGTGGCTTCTGCGGCCATTGATGGTTTACTCAAGGGAAGTCGGGTTGTCGTTCCGGGCGCTTTAAATAAAACGATGGTCTTTTCTCGTCGTTTTTTATCCGAGAAGGCCCTCGCAAAGTCGAACAAAAAAGCCTATCAAAAAGTTTCTCCCAACGATGTTCGAAAAATTCAGATTAAGTCCCGAAAAAGGAAATAAGAGAACTCTCGGAACGGGAGGGGACGGGGGTCGAGAGGATTCCTTCTCTGAATAAAGTAAAAGAATGTATGGATGAAGGCTTGAGTGTAGATCGTGGAAGAGCATGATTCTTTGACTTTCTATGGAATCGACTTCACATGATCCTTTACATTCATCCGGGGGAGTTTCATCGAAAACAGATACCACCGCAGCATCGGTCATTGCCAGTGCCATCTTGACGGTTTTGAAATTAATCGTCGGAATTTTAACGAACAGTCTCGGTTTAATTGCGGAAGCCGCACATTCCTTTTTAGATCTTTGTTCCACCTTGATTACATTTTGGGTTGTTCGCGTCGCGGATAAACCTCCGGATAGCAATCATCCTTATGGACACGAAAAAGCCGAACATCTGGGAGCTTTGGCGGGAATGAGTCTGCTCGCGACGACCGCGTGTTTTATTCTCTATCAAGCTTTCGGAAAAATTTTCATTCAACCGGAGGCGCCGCATGTTTCGATTTGGTCATTTGCGGTTTTACTGGTGACCTTGGTTGTCGATTTTTTAAGATCCCGTTCCCTTAAAAGTGCGGCCGAAGCGCATTCAAGTCAGGCTCTTGCCGCAGATGCGGAACATTTTTCAAATGATATGTTTGGCTCCCTCGCGGTCATGCTCGGTCTGGGAATCGTGGCCTTTTCGCATGTGATGGCGATTCCATCATGGCTTGTGACCCGGGCCGATGCCTTTGCTGCAGTGATGGTGGCGTTCATTGCGCTCTATTCGGTATTTACTTTAGGGGCGAGCGCAGTTCGGGCATTAATGGATGACGTTCCTATTGATCTTGTGAATCGTCTAAGAACGCAAGTGGAAGAGGTCGATGGCGTTGTTCCCGGAACGGTGGTTTTGCGAAGTCGTTACGTGGGGAAGAGGCCTTACGTCGAGGTGAAGCTGGGGATGTCTCGCTCCGGGTCGCTAGAAGAAGCCCATCAACTCTCCGAGAAAGTAGAAGCCGCCCTTGCAACGGAGTTGGGAAGTGCAGAAGCAACTGTTCACGTTGAACCTGTGGCTCCGCCAAATGAATCTCATGCAGCAACGGTACGTGCGATTGCATTACGATTGGGTTTTAGTATTCACAACCTCAGTATTTACCAACTCCATCATGAACTTTGTGTGGAGTTAGATCTCGAGGTTTCGAATTTACTGACAGTGGCTGAAGCTCATTTGCGCTCCGATATTTTGGAGCGAGCACTTCTTAAAGAATTGCCTCAGGGCTCTTCAATTCACGTCCATCTGGAGCCACGAAGTGACGAAGTGATTTCGGCCGTGAAGCATACAGATTCATGGGAGCGAATTCAAAAGGCTCTCGAAAAATTACCGGAATATGGAGATGTTGCGATTCGCGATGTGCTTTTGACGGATCAAGGGATTGTCGTGAACTTAGACCGAGTTTTTTCCGGAGAGACCACCCTCAGTGAGGCGCATGATCATATGGCGATTTTGGAGCAAGAGCTCAGACAGCGAATACCGGATTTGGTGCGTGTTCATATCAACCCGGAAGTTTCAACCGATCGATAAAGCGCTGCAGCTAAACTGTTGATTTTCGATCTGGAGGGATGAGCGCTGCGAGTCCTGGATATTGCACTGTCGAGAACTTGCAGCGCTCGTTCCTCCAATTTAATTCGATGCTTTCTGAATAACGGCTCCCCTAAACATCTCTTCAATCTCGGTTACATGTTGATCAAATGTTTTCAAAGATTCATTTGGAATAGATGCATTCTGTTGAATCTTTTGACGAAGAGATTCGTTTTGGAAAAGTTCCTCAATAATCTGAAGGAGTGAGTCTTTTTGATGAGGATCAAAGATAAAACCGGTCTCCCAATTTTTGACAAATTCGCTTACGCCGGCGAGTTGACTCACAATCAGAGGAACACCGCGTGCCATCATTTCAAGTCCAACGAATCCGAGGGTTTCATCCCAAAGCGAAGGAATTAATAAAAAATCAGCATCGCTCCCAATGGAATCTAAATCGCTCTCTTGATAACGGCCATGATAATGAACTTGAGAGGAAGAAATGGTGTTCTCCGGTCTTGCGCCATAGAAATGAAGCTCAAAAGGATACTGCTTCTTTTCAAGTTCGCGAAAAACAGAGTTTAAAAGTTCTGATCCTTTATAAGGCGCATGCACATTCAATGCGACAAATCGAAGAGGACGTTGGGTTGAAGAGGGAAGGGGTTGGGAAGTAATTTTAGTCGTACTCACGGGATGAGCGTGAATGACACGAATATTCGAAAGTCTTCCTGTTAATTCTTGTAGCACTTCGGCTTGGCGATGAGAAATGGGCTGAATGACGGTGAGACTTTTCAGCGATTCACTCGCGATCTCGCGTCTTCGAATATACCCCTCTCGGTGAACGGATTTTTTGTTCCATAAGCGATTCACTCGAATGACGATGTTTCGAAGGCGACAAAGAGTACTTCTTAAAAATGAAGGGTTGGAGCAATGATCGATCCATTGATCAAAATGATGAGTGACCCAAAACGGAACATAATGAAGAGTTTGAGAACAGCATTGATCGCACGTGAGTTGTTGTGCCGGTAGGCGGCACGGTTTTTCTTCAGGCGGAAATAAGTGGGCCGTGGGACAGATGGAGAAATAATCGAGGGCCGTGAAAACGGTGGGAATGGGGCCTTGGGCAATTTCTTCCATCATACGAAGAGGAAGTCCAAAAAGACTTTGAATGCTGATCAAATCCGGCGAAAATTCGTGAATGATTTGAAAGACCAATCGGCGGAGTTTGATCGAAGGATCGATTTCCAATTGGGGAGATCGTGTTCCGACTCCCCCTTGGGGATAAACACCGGGATAGACCCCTCCGTTATAGAGATGGTAAATCGAAAATCGTTCGTCCGTTCGCTTCCAATGCATCCAGGGGCGTAAACTCAATTCCGCCATACAGAGACAAGCGATCTCATGTCCTCGTTCGCTCATTTTCTCCATCAGGGATTCTTGATAGGAATTTGATTTTCCTCTCAGGGAGGTAAGTCCGCCTGTGATAAAAAGAATTCTCATGAAGGGAAAGTTCGGTTTATGGAGAGGTGATTTTGTATCGATCTTTTCGCGGCTTGAAAAAACTCGAAGGGAAACATCCGGAAGATCCGGAAAAGCATATTCATAGAGGCCATTTTCAAAAGAGAGGGACGAAAAAGTCGGAGAAGAAGATCAAATATGTTTTTTCTTAATGTGCGAGTTTTGGAAGCGCCGGAAGTATGAAGAAAAAAATGATCCAATAAATCGAGAAACTCGTGAATCGTGGATTCAGGGAAAGAGGGAGAGATGACGGAAGCCCGAGGCTCGTAGGCGACGAGGGAATGAAGACGTCCCACCATTGCAGGAGAAGAGGAAAACGAGGGAAGTATTTTTTGAATTTGATGAAAGGCGATAGATTGCACCTGCCGATTTTGTTCTTCGGCTCGCTGGGTGGATTCGTTATTGCCGTGCATCCGATAGTCAAAAAGGATTTCAGGAAGATTTGCTCCCTTGCTCTGATCGAGAATTTTGGTCCACAAATCATAATCCTCTGCCGGTTCAAATGAGATATCAAATTCGAGTCGGTGCTCGAGCAGAACCGAGCGACGGATCATGATAGAAGGATGACAAAACGGAGAGGCAAGAAGGCTCATCCATCGGATTTCAATATCCGTCTCAGGCATGTTTCGAGTTCCTTGAACAACGCCCTCTTGATTAATGATCCGATAGGACGTCCCAAGAATCCCAATTTCCGGATGATTTTCTAAAAAAGAGTGCTGTTTCTCCAGGCGAGTGGGATGAGAAATATCGTCGGCATCCATTCGTGCTACGTAGCTTCCTGTTGCCAGTGAAAGACCTCGATTGAGAGATTTTGTATAACCCTGATTGGTTTCATTGATGAGAACTCGAACACGTGAATCCGTGATGGCATTGAGGATTTTGTCACTCCCGTCTGTCGATGCATTATCGATGATGATGAGTTCGAAGTCTTTCCATGTCTGATCGAGAACGCTCGAAATGGAGCGGGAAAGAAAAGGAGCCGAATTATAAGTCGGAAGAATGATCGTGACCTGAGGAGAAAGAGATTCGGAAGGACTGCTCATGGAGTACGCCTCACGATCCGTTTTCCCACCGGCACTCCATCGGAATCCATGCGCGATCGGAATTTGGGGAATACCCTGAGTGGAACACATCCTTGCCTTCGACTTCGAAAAGAGCGTGATCGACCCCATCAAACAGGCATTCGATATTGGGTACGGCGAGTGAGGCTCCAATGAGATATTTTCCCGACGAGAGCATAAGCTTCGAGAAGATACAGTCTGCAGTATTGATCCCTTCCTTAAAGTGGATCGTATGGCACTGATCGGGATAATTCGATGCGACGACAAGACGTGTTCCCGAGGGAGTTGAAATATGGAAGTTAATCGCGCCGTTCTTTAAAGGCCGCGGCGAATGAAAAGTGACTCGAAAACGGACCGAGTCCCAGGTTCTGAGATTATTCTTCGGAGATCCGTCTTCATTGAGTATTTCAATTTTTTTGATTTGGAACTCGGAGAGAGGACGTTCCGGATAATGAAAGACCATCGAAGAGGCATCTGAGTTTGATCCAAAGAGATAGTCATCGACGACGGGATTGACGGCTCCGTGGAGTTGAACTTGACCGTTTTTAATGTGAACACCGGTGCTGCAGAGTTTGCGGACGGCGTCCATGTTGTGGCTAACAAAAATGACGGTGCGATTTTCGTGTTGGGTGATATCTCCTATTTTTCCGAGACATTTTTTTTGAAATTCGGCATCTCCCACCGCAAGCACTTCATCGACGATGAGGATTTCAGATTCAAGGTGAGCGGCTACAGCAAAGGCGAGGCGAACATACATCCCTGAGGAGTAACGTTTTACAGGGGTATCAATAAATTCAGAAATTTCAGAAAAGGAGACGATTTCATCGAATTTTCGATAAATCTCTTCTTTGGTCATTCCAAGAATGGCACCGTTTAGAAAAATATTATCTCTTCCTGAAAGCTCGGGATGAAATCCTGTTCCGACTTCGAGTAGACTGGCAATTCTTCCTCTTATTTTGACATGACCCGAGGTGGGAGCAGTGACTCGGGAGAGGATTTTCAGCAAAGTCGATTTTCCTGCTCCATTACGTCCGACAATACCCAGGATTTCGCCTTCCATGATTTCAAAATTAATATTTTTCAATGCCCAGAATTCATCGGCAAAAGATTTTTTTTCTTTTCCTGTTGGAGAATTAAACTTCGTCCACCAGTTTGAAAGATCCTCTCGAAGCGTTCCTCCTCCAATGGCACCGAGTCGGTACGATTTGGAAATATTTTCGATGGAAATAACCGTCGGCATAAATAGAAGATAGGGTTAAATCGTATCCATGAAGGTTTTTTCAACTCGGGAGAAAAGCACGAGTCCGAGGACCAGAACGAAGAGCATCACGATAAAGCTGCATCCTAGAGAGAAGAAACTGACGGAACCGCCTCCCAAAAATCCGTGGCGAAATACTTCAAAAACGGGCCCCAGAGGATTCAATGAAATAATCCATCGATAAGAGGCGGGAATGGAAGAGAGAGGATAGATGACAGGAGTCAGGTACATCAGGAGTTGAATTCCAAATGAGACCACCATCGCCAA
>JAZKBH010000072.1:0-11667 GCA_040388725.1 Verrucomicrobiota bacterium | reverse complement strand
CATCCGTGGCTCCCCAACTCCATTCACAATCTTCACTGGGAAAACCTCGCCTTTGCCATCAAGTTAATCGCTCCCTCGATCGCCAATAGTATCTTTGTGACCGTTACCGCAACGGTCTGCTCCTTAAGCCTCGCGATTATGGGAGGTTACTTCTTTGCGCGCTATAAGATGCCTTTTTCGAATCTTTTTTGGGGAGCCCTGATGCTCCTCATGCTCCTCCCGAGTGTGGCCAATATCGTTCCGCTCTTTGAGCTCTTAAAAAAACTGAACCTCTTAAACTCCCTCTGGGCCCTGATCATCGTCGGAATCGCCGGAGGTCAGGTCTTTAATATCTTTATCCTTCGAAACTTTATTGAAGAGATCCCAAAGGATCTCTTTGAAGCGGCAGAAATGGATGGAGCGAGCCACTGGAAACAAATCGTCCATGTGGTGATCCCGATGAGTGGCTCGATTATTGGAACGCTTTTTATCCTCGCGTTCCTGGGACAATGGAACGATTTTTTACTTCCTTTAATCGTCCTCCGAAATCATGACCTCTTTACCATTGGAGTCGGTTTAATTTATCTGGATGGGGAATATGTCAAAGACTGGGGAAAGATCATGGCCTCGTTCTTAATCGCCTCTCTTCCCTTGATCGTCATCTTCATTTTTACCATGAGACTCTTTGTTAAAGGTCTCTCCGCAGGCGCTGTGAAAGGATAAAAATAAAATGAAAATTCTCTCTTCAAATCCCTCATTCTCCTTCTTCATCCCGGGAGGGGCAAAACCCATTTTTTGGAACAGAGTCTCGAAGGTTTGGCGCGGGGAGCGCAACCGACCGAAGTCCTTCCCGTTATCCACTCAAGGACTCTCCCGCATGTGCGGGATCGCCTCTCCCGTTTTAGAAAGACAAAAGACGCATGCCTTTTCCCTCGTGGAAGTGGTTCTCGCGATGGGGATCTTATCCTTTTGCATGGTGTTATTGATGGGGTTATTGCCGGTCGGTCTAAAGACCAATGAGATTAGTGCTGAAGAAAGCAAAGCTCTCAATTTGATGACGGCGATTGTGAGTGATTTAAAGTATACGCCTTCGAATAATGCCAAGAGTGCGATCTTTGGATTAACCGGTCTTCCTTACGCCACCGTATCGGGCGGAAAAACCAATCTGATCTACTTAACCGAAGGATGGAAAATTCAAGAGGGAGAGAAACCTCAACCGACCTCCCGTTATCAAGTGATGTGGTGGTACACGCATATCCCGGGAGCCAATGAGAGAGGTCCGGTGGAGGGAGTCGTCCGGGTGAGTTGGCCTGCCAGACCGAAGGAAATGGAAGTGAAGTGGGATGCTTCTTCTGAGACTTACGTTACTTTTTGGAAAAACGGAGCAACGCAATGAAAAGTAAACGCTGTTTTACCTTAATTGAGATGTTGGTGGCCATTGGAGTCTTAACAATCTTAGGCGCCTTAATCGCGCAAGTGATCTCCGCGACCTCCCGAGGCTCGCATAGCAGCAATCAGATCGTCGACTCCTCAGGCCAAGCCCGAATCGTTTTAGATCGCTTAGGGATGGATCTCGCGAATATGCCCAAGCGTACGGATATGGATTACGTCTTTGATGCGGAGAATAAAGGCGATGTTTTAAGATTTATCAGTCAAGTGAGTGCTCCAAGAGGAGACCGAGGACTCGCCTTGGTCGGTTATCAAATGCAAAATGATTCCGAAAACAAACCATTCCTCGCTCGAGGAGTCCATGGCTATGAATGGAACGAAGCGGGATTTATGGGAATCACGAGTAAAGGAACCCCCGTTTCACTTTTAAGCCTCACGGGCGATCTCGGATTATCCGACTCTGAATACGATGCGCTTTCATTAGGAGTTTTAAAGGTCGCGCTATCGTATCAAAAGAAGAGTGATGGAAAGCTGTATAATAGGATGCCGACGTATCAAAGTTCAGGCGCAACCCTTCCTGCACTCACAAATTTAGCTTCATTAGTCGTCTCGGTTGCCGTTGTGGATCTTGAAACTAGAAAACAACTCCAAGCCAAAGAATTTGAGACCATCCAACAAAGACTCGGAAATGCGCCTGAAGGCGTCACTCCTTTAGAGTACTGGTCAGGTGTCGCCGATGATGACTTTAAACACTTCTCCGAAGGTCTTCCTCAAAATGCAGCCAAAGCTGTTCGATTCTACCAACGCTTCTATCCGATGGAGTAATCAGATGAATAGAAAAATCAAAAATCCAATTGGCAGCATCAAAAATAAACGTCGTAGCGGCGTGGCGCTTTTGATGTCTTTATCGTTCATCGTTTTTTTAACGCTTTTGATGATGGCTTTTTTTTCGCGAGCCCTTCTTCAACGTAAAATTTCATCGGCAAGTACCGCAATTACAAAAACGGATATGATGGCAAAGAGCTGTCTTGATCTCATTGTCGGAGATCTCAAAAGTGAAATCTATGCGGGTTCAGCGGTTTATGGGAAAAACGGATTAAACGATAAGACGGAGCCATTCCTTTATCTTCCAATGTACAACACGAATGTCGTGGTGCAACGGTCCGGCGTCACCGGTAAAAATGTCGATCAGGCGAACTTGGTGAAGATCAGTGGTTCCCAGCCGAGCTTCAGTTTAAACGGTCAACAAGGACGGATCGTGGGATCGGAGATTGGAACGGATGAGGTGAGTCTTTATGGACAGAAAATATCGCGGGATCAATGGAAAAATGGGCCGCTTTTAGTGAAGGAAATGGAAAAAGCACCTTCATGGGTCACTCTCACACGATCGGGAGTTCAAACCGACTGGAAGGCTGATTTTTCCAATAAGAAGTCTGCGGATTATGTGGTGGGACGTTTTGCGTACGCGATTTACGATGTGAGTGGATTGCTGGATATGAATGTGGCGGGATACCCAAAGGATCTGGTCACCGACTCAGGGACCGTCAATACCAAGATGCTAAGGCAAAAAGGAGGGCTGGAGTGGAGTTCCTTGGATGCATTGGGAAGTAGTACCTATCCTTTTAGTGCGAGCCATGGGCAAAATTTGGTGAAGTGGCGTTTGAAAAAAACATCTACCGATGCCTCTTTTTATACCAATTATATTTATGGATTTGGAGCGACCAATGGATTTATGAAAGTCTTGGAGGGAGATAATCAACTTTTAGGGCGACGAGAAATGATTCGGATGGCCAAAAAAGAAGGATTTCAGGAAGCCCTTCCTTTGATGACTTCTTTTACAAGAGAAAAGAATGCTCCGAGTTTTTTATTTCCTGCAGTCGTTCCGACGGGAGAGAGCTCTAACTATCCCGTGGAAGGACGACTCGCTAAAAATACGACTTCTCCCGAATATCCGAATAAAAATTGGTTTGGATATCGATTTACGAAAGAGGGGAGAAGTCCTGAGAGTACACCTCAAATCACCTGGAGTCCCGGGGATCCTTTAATTTTAAGACGTTTTTCGCTCGATCGACTTTCCTGGCTCACGTTTAAGGGACCGAGTGGACTATTGCCCGCAGGAGATCCTCTTTATAAGGCCGAGGGAACAGTGGAAAATATTCGTTACTATTTTGGCTTAAGTTGGGACTCGAGTGTCGATGAATGGGTTTATTGTGGGGCAGGATCGACACCTCAGGACTCCATTAAAACGCTGGCGAATGTTATTTCTGAAAACCGAGAGCCGAATTTTTTTGAGCTTCTTAAAGCTTTTATTCATACCGATGTTCTTGGACTTGATTCCACAAATGGAACAGGAGGATCGCGATGGGGTATATCTCAAAATCACTACCTTTTTGATCGACTGGCTGATTATCAAATTTTACGAATAGGAGCATGTATGATTGATCAATCGGATAGCGATCGATATCCCACAATTATTAGTTACAGGCCAACAGTCACTGGATTTGGCTCTACGGATCTTAAAGTTCATGGTGTGGAGAACCTCCCTTATTTAGCCAAACTTTCTCTGATGGCTCTTAATCCTTATTGGCCCAACGACTGTCCTGGAGAGCCTATCGCAAATCTACAAGCCTGCGATTTTAGTGGGAGAATTTTAAATTTTTACGCGATCCCGGAGCTTCATTCTCCTCATTTAACTAATTCGGTTACTTCTAATGGGCCCTCTGACATTCGTCTCAATTTTAATGGTAGAATTTCCATCAAGAACCTTGGAAGTAATGTAATTTATCCTTTTAATTTCGATCAAAATAGTGGATTTATCACGATTCCTTCTGCGGGATTTAATGACTACTTTCCAACACCTCGGCGAATTCGCTCTTCCAGTGGAATCGCGGGTATGACCCAAGGAACCGGAACTGGAATTTTTCAAAATATTCAAAATACCTTGGGAACTCTTGACTATAAGGTTTTCGGCGGATTATACGGCACTACTGCAGGTGTGGCTCCTGCCAATACCGCTAAGCATGATGATTATGGAGGGACGGGGTCCGTTACTCAACAATATGTGGGACCTGGATCAAACGGGTTTGATATGATTCTCCGCTACAAAAACTACAAAGGTAATTATAAAGTTTACAATGTATTTTGCGGGACTGACAGTTCGAATGCCTCTTTAAACCTCTCCACCGGTTTGGGCAATAGCAGTACTGTAGGAAACTTTTTTAATACTTTTCTTCGTAACGATTTTAATATGTTGCCCACCACTCTTACCTTAGCGGCTGCAAATTTTGCGAATTCTAGTACTTATCGCCAAACGAGCACAGTTTATTTAAGAAGTGCAAAATACCGGCCCGACGCGGATTTCTTTAAGCCCGATGTTCGAACTTCGCGGCTGGAAATTGGGTTTTTTTATGGATCAGAGCTTCGGACTGAACTTTCCATGAGGCCCGTTCCAACGGCTCCTATGATTATTGCACCAACCAGTCTTCTTCCTTCTCTTCCCTCAGCTCCTAACTATGCTGGAACTTATACGGACCAAGGTGTCTTAGGCTCGGGAGCTTTTGATCAAATTAGTGGAAATGCTTACAGTGGTGCAGCCAAAGGGAGGGGATGGGTAGCCGCTTTTAATAATAATTCCCCTACTTTAAAGTGGGGGTTATCCACAGGGGCAAATTCTCAACGACGCTTAGATACCTCTCTTCTTGTATTTAATGCAACTATTCAACCTCAATGGATGCCTTGCATGCTCTCTGAAAATCGGAAAACGGAAAATATTTCGGACACATTTTATTACGATCATGGACCCGATGGAAATTATAATACAGGCCGAGTACGTCCGGCAGATAGCGCGATTATCGGGCGTTACACAGGAGTAAATAATCCTACGCTAGCATCCCAACGATCGATCTATAACAATTTCAATGCGATGCCCGTGATTTTGGATCGTCCTTTTAAATCGGTGGGCGAACTCGGGAACGTCTTTATGGATCTTCCCTATCGGTCCCTTGATTTCTTCAGTTCCGAGAGCGTGAATGCGGGCCTCTTGGATGTCTTTACCGTGGCTCCTCCTGCTTCTTCTCAGGTAGCAGTCATTGCGGGATCAGTTAATCCTAATTCTTCACATGCGGAGGTTTTAGCTACTGTTCTTGCTGAAACAGGTCGTAACGAAAAAGGAGATCGATTTATCTCCTCGCAGGAAGCGACAACGATTGCAAAGGATATTGGGGTGATTTCTTCAGGAGGGGGTGGAGTATTTCAAAATCGAGCCGATTTAGTCACGCGTGCTTCGGCTTATAAAGTCGGCAGTTCTTCCGACGCTGCGACCCAGGTGACCGTTTCAGCGTATGAAGACGCTAACGATTCGACTCCTTATCCTACGATTAAAACTGAACGTGAGGCTCCCATTCGCGCCCTTGCTCCCGTCTCAAATACTCGAACTTGGAATCTTTTAATCGATATGGTCGTCCAGAGTGGCCGCTATCCAACGACTGCAGCGAAGCTGCAAGATTTCACGGTCGAAGGACAAAGACGCTGCTGGATGCATGTAGCGATCGATCGTTACACAGGAGAAGTTGTCGATCAGCAAATCGAATGGATTCAGTAGAAGCCACGCAGGCTGTAAAAGCTTAAAGAAAATTAGTCCTAAAGAGTCTATTTTGGTTGTATGATCGCCCTGCCTGAAGCTGTTTGATTCTATTCTGAACAAATGGAACTCTATTTATCTGATAAATGAAATACTATTGGAACTTTAAATAAAAATCTCTAAAATAAATCAAGTGAAAGCTTGATTTAAGAAATAAACTCTAAAGATTGAAGTAGTCTTGTTTGGAAAATTTTATGATTAATCCGTTCTTGATTTTAAAAAAAGTTTTGGATTTTTTTGGTCTCGCGTCTCTTCGTTACGAGCCTTATTTTTACCATGAGACTTTTTGTTAACGGCTTCTCCGCAGCGACTGTGAAAGGATAAAGCCTATGAAAAACGCAATCCGACTCTGTTTGGAAGGACGAGCGCTGGGAGTTCATCCTGTTATCCACTCAAGGACTCTCCCGCATGTGCGGGATCGTCCCTCCCGAGAGAGAAGGGACAATGCCTTTTCCCTCGTCGAAGTGGTTCTTGCAATGGGGATTTTATCCTTTTGTATGGTGTTATTGATGGGGTTGTTGCCGGTCGGTTTGAAGACCAATGAGATTAGTGCCGAAGAGAGCAAAGCTCTCAATTTGATGACGGCGATCGTGAGCGATTTAAAGTATACGCCTTCGAATAATCCCAAGAGCGCGATCTTTGGCTTAACCGGCCTTCCTTACGCCACCGTTTCGGGCGGAAAAACCAATCTGATCTATTTAACGGAAGGCTGGAAAGTCCAAGAGGGAGATAAACCGCAACCAACCTCACGGTATCAAGTGATGTGGTGGTATACGCATATTTCGGGAGCTAACGAGAGAGGTCCCGTGGAGGGAGTTGTTCGAGTCAGTTGGCCTGCAAGACCAAAAGAAATGGATGTCAAATGGGATGCTTCTTCAGAGACTTACGTCACCTTTTGGAAGAACGGAGCAGTCCAATGAAATCCAAACGTTGTTTTACTTTAATTGAGATGTTGGTGGCCATTGGAGTCTTAACGATCTTAGGGGCCTTAATCGCCCAAGTCATCTCCGCGACCTCAAGAGGCTCGCATAGCAGCAATCAAATCGTCGACTCCTCAGGACAAGCAAGATTGGTCTTAGATCGCTTAGGAATGGATCTCGCGAATATGCCGAAACGTACGGATATGGATTATCTCTTTGATGCGGAAAATAAAGGAGACGTCTTAAGATTTATCAGTCAAGTGAGTGCTCCAAGAGGAGACCGAGGACTCGCGTTAGTCGGTTATCAAATGCAAAACGATACCGAAAATAAACCGTTCCTCGCTCGAGGAGTCCATGGCTATGAATGGAACGAAGCGGGATTTATGGGAATCACGAGTAAAGGAACTCCCGTTTCGCTTTTAAGCCTCACGGGAGATCTCGGTCTATCGGACTCTGAATACGATGCTCTCTCTTTAGGCGTCTTAAAAGTGGCGCTATCGTATCAAAAGAAGAGTGATGGAAAGCTTTATAACAAGATGCCGACGTATCAAAGCGCTGGAGCCACGCTCCCCGCACTGACCAATCTCGCGTCTTTAGTGGTCTCTGTGGCGGTTGTCGATTTAGAAACAAGAAAACAACTCCAAGTAAAAGAGTTTGATACCATCCAACAGCGACTTGGAAATGCACCCGAAGGTGTCACTCCCTTAGAATACTGGTCGGGCGTTGCGGATGATGACTTTAAACACTTCTCCGAAGGTCTTCCCCCCAACGCAGCCAAAGCCGTTCGCTTTTATCAACGCTTCTATCCCATGGAGTAATCAGATGAATAGAAAAATCAAAAATCCAATTGGAAGTATCAAAAATAAACGTCGCAGCGGTGTGGCGCTTTTGATGTCTTTATCCTTCATCGTTTTTTTAACCCTTCTCATGATGGCGTTCTTCTCAAGAGCGTTGCTTCAAAGAAAGATTTCATCGGCGAGTACCGCGATCACCAAAACAGATATGATGGCTAAGAGCTGTCTGGATTTGATTGTGGGAGATTTAAAGAGCGAGATTTATGCGGGATCCTCGGTTTATGGGAAAAACGGTTTGAATGATAAGACGGAGCCATTTCTTTATCTTCCCACCGCAAACACGAATGTCGTCGTGCAGCGTTCGGGGGTCAGCGGTAAAAATACGGATGAGGCGAATTTGGTAAAGATCAGTGGCAATCAACCCAGTTTTATTTTAAACGGGCAATCGGGACGAATTGTGGGATCGAGTTTAGGGACAGATGAGGAGGGGTCATTGGGGCAGAAGATCTCGAGAGACCAATGGAAAAACGGACCTCTTTTGGTGAAGGAAATGGAAAAAGCGCCCACCTGGGTGACGCTCACTCGATCGGGAGTGCAATCGGAATGGAAGCCGGATTTGGTGAATAAAAAATCTTCGGACTACGGGGTGGGGCGCTTTGCCTATGCGATTTACGATGTCAGTGGATTGATGGATATGAATGTGGCGGGCTATCCGAAGGATTTGGTGACTGACTCAGGAACGGTCAATACCAAGATGCTCCGGCAAAAAGGAAATTTGGCATGGAGCTCCTTGGATGCTTTGGGGAGCGGCGCAAATCCTTTGAGTATAAGTCAAGGTCAGGATTTGGTTCGTTGGCGTTTAAGAAAGACATCGACCGATGCGATGCTCTACACCAATTACCTCTACGGCTTTGGAGCGACCAATGGGTTTATGAAAGTGCTGGAAGGAGATAATCAGTTTTTGGGTCGTCGTGAAATAATTCGCATGGCCAAGAAAGAGGGATTTAAAGAGGCGTTACCAATTTTAACGACTTTCACTCGAGAAAAGAATGCACCAAGTTTTACCTTTGCTTCCACCATTCCATCAGGAGAAGCTTCGAATTATCCGGTGGAGGGACGATTGGCGAGAAATACGGCAAGTCCGGAATATCCCAACAAGATCTGGTTTGGATATCGCATGGCTAAAGAGGGGAAGAGTCCGGAGAGTAGTCCTCAGATCACATGGGAGTCAGGAGATCCGTTGATTTTAAGGCGATTTTCACTCGATCGTCTTTCATGGCTGACATTCAAAGGACCAAGTGCGTCGCTTTCTACATCAGACCCATTTTATAAGGCGGAAGGAACGACGGAAAACATTCGGTATTATTTTGGACTCACCTGGGATTCAAATAATGATGAGTGGATTTATACAGGCTCAAACGGATCAGGAAGCAGCGGGGCTGGCTCCATTAAAACACTGGCTGCGGTAGTGACAGAAAACCGGGAGCCCAATTTATTCGAACTACTCAAAGCCTTTATTCATACCGATGTCATGGGAATGGAGGCTGCGATTCCCGGTAAATATTGCATGTGTCCCAATCGCTATCAGTTTGATCAATTGTCCGACTTACAAATTTTACGGATGGGGGCCTGCATGGTGGATCAAGCCGATAAGGATCGGTATCCTACGATTATTTCTTACACCCCTCAGTATATTCCAGGAACTTCCGGAAATATTGCATTGAAGGCACAAGGAGTCGAAAACCTTCCCTATGTGGCAATGCTCATGCTTCAATACTTTAACCCGAACTGGCCTCTGGATTTTCCGGGAGCGACAGCGACGCCAGCAGATTTTGGGACTCGTCAGTTGGACTTATATTTAGTTCCCGAATTATGGAATCCCCATCAAACTAATTTGGTGACAACGGCCGATATGCCCGATGATTTGAGGCTAAGTTTTACGGGAAGCATTCGAACAACCCGTTATGACGGGAAAAATGGAAGCCCCTGGTATACGGCTTTATCGACCAACTCATGGGTGACGATTCCCAAAGCCGGCTTTAATGATTATTTTCCAGCACCGCGTCGAATCCGAAATTCTGTGGGGATAACAGGAATGGTTCCGGGAGTTCCATCGACAGGAGGAAGTTTTAACAATCTGGCAAATATACCGGGAGGAGTGGATTTTAACATTCTGGGATCGAAACTAACGGCGGCCAGTGCTGTCCCTTTTCCCACCACCGTTCATGACGGCTATGGAAATGCAAATCTCTATTATGTCACGTTGGGTTCAAATGCTGCAAATAACTTAAATTCGACGCTAGATGCCTATTTAAGTTATAAAAATTATCATGGAATCTATAAAATCTATAATTGCTTTGCCGGAGCAGATAGTTCTAGCGCGAATTTTTCTGCCGCCAGCGGAATTGGAACCAAACTTCCGGGAAACGAGGGATTTTTCGCGGCCGTTTTTAATTCCGGTACGTATAATGTATTTCGTATGGATACGGTCTCGGCATTGCCGCCGGCTCAGTATACGTCTCCAATTCCGTTTGCTTCTTATGGGAATGCGGCCGCCAATTTTAAAAGCTACTACCAAAAGCCGGTGGGCTATGTTTCTAAAAGTGATGTTCGAACTTCTCGAATGGAGGTGGGAAACTATGCGCACTATGAGTTTCGAGCCGATCTTTCTTTTCGTCCGGAGGCGCCCTCCAATCCTACATTGCCAAATTCCTCCTTATTGGCAGTCCTTCCCAATCCCTATATGGCACAGAATTTTGCGGAACTATTTAATCCATCCACCTATGGATATATTAGTGGAACTCAAGCTTCGGCGGTCGGCAAAGGAAGAGGATTTCCTCTGGGAAGAGCAAATGGATGGTCCTCACTGGGAGCAGGATCTGTTGCTGGACGTCGTTTGATGGGAAATATTACAAGCGTACTTTCGGGTTCTGTAAGTGATTGGCCGATGTGGAACCCGGCAATGCTTTCGGAAAATCGAAACACCGGACAAGCCGGAGATACCTTTTATTATGATAGTGGACCGGGAACGCCCTTAAATGGAGGTCGGGTACGACCGGGCGACAGTGCATTAATTGGAAGATATACTGGAGTGGATAATCCAACGTTAGCGTCACAACGATCGATCTATAACAATGTCAATGCGATGCCTGTCGTTTTAGACCGTCCCTTCCAATCGGTAGCGGAATTAGGGAATGTCTTTATGGATATTCCTTATCGCTCGATGGATTTTTTCAGCTCAGAAAGCGTGAATGCCGGACTATTGGATGTCTTTACCGTCACTCCTGCCTCTTCTGCCTCCCCTGTGACGGCCGGTTGTGTGAATCCCAATACCCGGTATTCGGAAGTCTTGGCTGCCGTGCTTGCCAATGCGGGTCGTAATGAAAAAGGAGATCGATTCATTTCCTCACAAGAAGCCGCTACGATCGCAAAGGATGTGGTGAGTATTTCATCCGGATCAAATGGAGCCTTTCAAAATCGCGCGGATTTAGTTACGCGTGCCTCAGCCTATAAAGTCGGAGTGGCTTCCGATACATCGACCCAGGTCACCGTTTCGGGCTTTGAGGATTCCAATGATTCAACTCCTTATCCTACGATTAAAGGCGAACGTGAGGCTCCCATTCGTGCCCTTGCGCCCGTTTCCAATACCCGAACCTGGAATCTTTTAATCGATACGGTCGTTCAGAGTGGCCGCTATCCGACGACGGCAAATAAGCTGCAAGATTTCACGGTTGAGGGACAAAGACGCTGCTGGATGCATGTGGCGATTGATCGCTATACGGGAGAGGTTTTAGATCAGCAAGTCGAATGGATTCAGTAGAAGCCATGACGGGATGTATAGACATCGATCAAGAAAAACAGATGGATACATTTCACCACAGAGAAAAACCGAGACACAGAGTTTGGTCGGATATTTTTAACCCAGATTTTGCATAGAGAGTTATTT
>JAZKBH010000071.1:649-8431 GCA_040388725.1 Verrucomicrobiota bacterium | reverse complement strand
AAAGCGTAAATCCATAACGAACCGAAGTTCCTTGCTGGCTTTTAGTCTCGGTCGGTTCCAACGCCGATTTTCCATTTTCGCGCAAATAGATCCAACGCGGGATTTGACTCGAGTCTAAATCCCCTAGTTGAGGAGCCTTCCAAAAATCGCTGTTTTCGATTTCATCATTTCTCACGCTACTTCCATTGGGAAGGAGCTCGGGCAAACGAAAAGCAGCATCCGAAATCCCACTACTATAGACCCATGAGGTCTGTTTTTTTGAGCTCGGGGAGGGGGATAAATAAAACGACTTGGTCTGAAGAGGAATATAATATTGTTTTCCATCCTGACCTACCCCCCCCGCACTTAAAACATTATCCTGAGAAGCAAGAACCTTAATCACTTCTTGCACCGAGGTATTCACGACTGAATCCTTCACGAGATCCACTTTATAAAACGATCCTCGCACGAGAGAAATTTTCACTCTTCGGGTTGAAAAAGATAAAAACGCTGTAATTAAAACAAAGACAATCGCCAGCATCATCACGGCTAAAATGAGCGAAAAACTCCTCTCACCAAAGAATTGAAAATAAAAATGATTCTCGGCCTTCAAGCGATCACTCTTTTTTTTGAAATAAGAAATGTTTTTCATTAATCCACCGCCACGGTTCGAAATAAACTATAGACCACCACTTTGCTTGATTTGTTCTTTCCTATTTCCTGTTCGAAAAAAGCCAGTCGGTCAATCCATGGAAAATTATTTCCCTTCGCACCTTCCGATTTAAAAATCGTCGGTTCCAAACTGATCGGTTTGCTTTGGATCTCCAAACTTCCGGCGGGCAAAGTGGAGAGATCCGCCAAAATTACCGAAACCGTAATCGCTTCGAGCACGTAATCGGACTTTAAGGGACCTGTCGAAATAACTCTCTCATCATTCTTCATTTGATGATAATGATAGAAAAAAGCGATATCGACCACGTTCTGAGAAACCTCATCTCCTATTCCTCGAAACAAGTCCGGGGAGGCAATATGGGCTTGTGTTAAATTGGCGGGATTGCCATCCAAGACTCCAAAAAAAGAATCATTCCACCCAACCGAACGTGCGTACCGCGTCAAAGTTCCCTGCCGATCATTCCGCTCATGCGTGTAGCCGATCAGTGTAATTTCTCGACTCTCTTTATACCCTTTCTCACGGCTTAAAAATACTTCCATCCGTTTCTTTTCAAAATCCATTCGAACAGGCGAAAATAAAGAGGGAGGAACCATGTTTTTAATGTCTCCATGAATCACTTGAAGGATATATTCAGCTTCCGAGTTTAACCCGATATTCTTTTTAGAAATCGAGATCGATTTCTGAAGTCCGCCTAACGCCACCGAAAATAATCCAAACATCATGACCGTGATTGCAGCAACGGCCAGCACTTCAACTAAGGAAAATGCTCTCTTATTTTTCATAGCAGAGCACCGTCGGAACTGAAAATTCCTTAAATGTTTTCTTATTGTTCTGAACTCCATGTTCAGGCCAGACCGCATTGAGACGCCCGCGAATCAAAACCCGATTAAAATCCTTCTCAACAGATTCGACTTCTAATTTTAAAAAATAAAAACCTTGAGCCGCTTTAATGTTGTCTCCTACATCGGCAAGAACTCTTCCATGGAGATCAAAAACGCATTCAAAACCATTTTTCGCCTCTTTCCCCTCTAAATTATAATCGATCCCGTAAAGAGATGTTTTTGTTTTTTGAAAAGTGAGGGACCTCAAATCTTCCTGAACCGCTTCAACAAGACTTCTTGCTTGAAGCGTCTCTTTACTCACCTCATTAGCTCCAATAATCGAAGGAACAAATCCGATCATGGGTAAAATCGCCAGGGTAAGAACTGAAATCGCAAAAAGGAGCTCCACTAACGAAAACGCACATGTTTTTTGTGGATGCATCACACTTTAATAAAATTAATCTACTGGATTCATATAGCAAACTTTAATCTCTCCAACCAAACCCGTATCAATTCAATTGCTTCGATTCCATGCGAACTTTTGAGAGATCGCAAAAAGAAGAAGCATTGCAGCGCACAAGCTCAGCCCCACATTTCTGGGCTCTGGAATCGCGGTTGCTATAAAATTATCAAATCGAATGGACTGAGATCCTGTTCCTGAAGAATTACTAAACCGAAAATAAACACTCTGCGTTCCCGCAAGAACGGTACTCAAGCTATCGGTTCCTGCGGTTTTCGTGGTAGTCGTTGTATCGAAGATAAAGGAATACGTCGAATAGGTCGTATTGGTCAAAGACTGGCTCAACGTGGTCTGATAAGTCGTCACTCCGTTGCTGATCTGAGCCACAACAATGGTATCGGGTAAACTGCTGCTGACTTTAAAATCCATTTTAATATCATTATTCAGCGTTAAATCCTGAGTCGTTCCAAACGTATACTTAATCGTCCCGGCCGTTCCGGCCGCCCCTAAAGCAAAATTCACATTATAAGCCGCCGCAATCCCCCCATTGGAATCCGATGTTCCCGTGATCCCACTCGTCGTAATGACCCCCGATCGAGACCAAGGAAGAGAACTCGCCGTCGTTCCAATCGAACCCCCATTGGTATAGCTATTAAAATCATCAATCAAAATTTGAGCATGAGCGGAAAGAGTCGCCTGCAATAGCCAAAGAACCGTCAAATAAAGAGGCTTTATTAAATACTTCATTGCATAAAGTATTACATTGTTTTACCTCTTTTCAAGTATTTATTTCGCCTTTTCAACCTTTAAAAAAACTCTTAGATGTTCTATGTAATGAATTTATTCGATAATCCGTGGCCTTTTTCTCAACTTAATGAGAGCCATCTCAGTCAACTCGAGCTTGCTGAAAAAAATCGAATTCGCGTTCTCGGCTCGATTGTTTTTCGAAAATTTCTCTCTCAACGCCAACTCGCGGCCGGAACCAAGCTTCAGGCATCGACCATTTCGAATATTATTAGGGATTTAAAAAAAATCGGCCTTGTTTTTGACGGAGAAAGCATTGAAGCCGAAAGAGTGGGACCCAAGGAAACAATTATTGAAATATCCAGTCAATGCGTCTGGAGTATTGGACTTCAACTTGAACCGAACCTCGTTCGAATCATTGTCCTCAACGCCCAAGGACATACCCTTACCCAACAAACCCTCCCTCCCGGCATCACGACCGATGCAGCAATCCAATCTCTCCCCGAAAAAATCAAATTTTTCTCCGATACTTACGGCCTCGATCTCAAGCGCTTCGGAGGAATCGGCGTCAGTATCCCAGGCGTCGTCGATGCCGAAAAAGGAACTGTCCTTGTCTCTCGACCGCTCAAAATGACCTCGAGACCCCTTCGATCCGAAATCGAAACCCTCACAGGCTATCCCGTTTGGATCGATCGAAATGTTGTCTGCGGCGCCTATGCGGAATATTGCCAAGGAGCCGCCAAAAATCGTGAATCATTTATTTATTTCTTTTTGCTCTCCAATCCCAATCAACTCGATCGATTCGGAATGGCTATTTTGATTGGAGATCAAATTTTTAGAGGGTGCAATTACGCCGCAGGCGAAGTCGACTACAACTTGCTTTCTGACTATTTTTCTAAAGCAAAAGAAAATGAGAAATCCCCAGATGCCCTCTATCAAGCGTGTGCCGAAAGCTTTATCGGGTTTATTAATCTTTTAGATATTTCCTCCCTGGTCTTTGCAAGTAATGATCCCGATTTAACAGATGAACGATTCCAAAAGTTGTCCGATAAAATCACCTCAGGACTAGTCCCCGTTCCGGGGCGTAAATTCAATCTCTTGAGATCTGGAATTGGAGTCGATGGAATGCTCCTGGGAAGCGGACTCCTCGCCCTTCACAAGGCACTTGCCGAAAAAGTAAAAAAGTTTACTCGGAATACCTGAGAATAAAGTAAGACTTAAAGAATGTGAATCCTCTAAGGAATGCGAGAAAGCATGAAAAGAAGGAAATTCAAAAGAGAGCGAATCTCAAAAGCTTTAAAATTTATTTTCTCTATTTATTTCCGCGAGCGATCACTTTTTTCTGCCTTCCCGCATTCTTTAGAGATCATCGTATTCGCATTTAGAAGATACATTATCGTTTGAGGATATTTTAAGGAACCAACTCCACATTTCTTAAGTTAATCTGATTTTTTCCAGATTTTTCTTTGTTGATAAAAATGATTTGAATCGCATCAATCGCCTCTCCTCCTTTGAATGTCGGAAAATCGTCGGGAATCAAAAACTCGACAAGAGTCCACCTCGATTCAATCGGCTTTTCCAAACCTTTACCCGCACGGTAATAGGAATGCCCTTTGCCTTTTGCACCATATCCAAATTCAACCGTCGCTACCGTTCCATCATCCACTTTGAGCATGGCTTCAAAACGTATTTTCTTATAGCCCGTTAAAGAAGGGAGCGTCATCGCCGACTCTTTCTCCTTTTCATTCTCCTGATCAAATGCCGCCCCCACTCCAAACGTCGCGCGATCCCATAACACATCGATCGACATCGATTGAACATCTCCGGAAATCAGTTTTTTAGATTGAATGGGTTCCCCAAAAAATCTCCACTGCCCCGTCGGGAGATTAGGATTCCACACTTTAAAAACAGCCGCATCCTCCGCAAAAAGAGAAGCGATACTCGTAAAAACTAAAACAAAAAGAATGCGCTTCATAAGATTCCAATTTTTATCATCTGTCTTCATATTTTTCCTTTGATGAATCGTTCAATATCTACAATTTTATTTTTTAGCTTCCGATTCCCATAAATCAACAAGCCCTTGAAACTCAAAATATCCCACACCCCGAAAGCTCGGATAAGGCTTAAGCGTCGTAATGACTTGCTTCATCACGGCGACAGCAGAGTCCCATCCGCCGACCGAAAGACTGGACGCCTCGTTACTCCCTCCATTCACTGTATTCAAACTGGTCTTCACGCAAACTAAAATACTTTTCTCTCTCGAGGCAGCCCTCAACTCTTCATCCACGGATTCTACTATTTTTTCGCCGGTCGTGAAATAAGACATCACATGAACCGTATCCACCTCCGCGAGGAAGTCATTGATCTTTCCCACCGTCAGCAGACCTTTCTCCACTCGTTCATGAAAAAAAGCAGCGACTGCTTCTGATATTTTCAAGGACCCCGCCTCTTTACGTGCACGCTTTAAAATGGAAAAAGTTTCAATCATCAAAAGATCGTTTGCTTTGCCTGGTCCATTTCCCGTTTCGGAGTTCCATCGAAAGGGATATTCTTTAGGAAGAGAGCGCCCTTCTTTTAACGTATGCGGCTCCACATCCAAGGAAATGGCATCAAATTTTGAAGAGGAATCTACAGCCGACTCATTAAAATTTCGTATCGTTTGAAACGTACTCTCCACATAGCCTTTCACCGTATACGTTTCCGGATCATTTAAGGTTTCGACGCTCACGCTGATTTTTCTTTTATGAAGCTCTTGAAGAATCGTCCGAATTTTTTCAGAATATAAGGGATCCTGTTCATTCTTTTTAAGACTAAAACTCAGGTAAACATTGGTAATTCCCAAAATTTGAACCTTCTCCGCCATTAAATCATATTTTCCTGCATAGGCGTCGACCGTGCGACTATAGATGTAAGTTCCGACCTCCGTCAGATCCTTCGTCAATTCTCTCAACTCACCCGCCCGTTTGAGCTGAAGTTCGGAAAAGGGAGCAGCCTCGGAGAAACCTAATAAAAGAAGCGAAAAGAGACTTAAATTTCTGAAAATGGAAAGAAATATATTCATTTTTACCTTATTATTTCATTGATTATAATATTAAGATCGCACTTGATCCTCTCTTTGTCAAGAAGAGAGCCTTTTATTCACGTTTCATACTATTTTAATACTCTTTTTAAAAGACCTGATTTGACTTTCTGGAAAGGCATTATATCTTCAATAATATATGCAATGGAATATTATAAAGTTGCCCGCGTTGTTAATCGTATTGGTCTCTTTTGTTTTCTCAGAAACTTCCTCTAAAACGAAAGCTCCGGAAATTGGAATGTGGGTTTGGAAAAAGGAATCTTATCAGGACCCTCTTCAACGAGCCAAGCTTATTGAATTCTCCCAAAAGAACCACATTCAAAAACTTTTAATTCAAGTTCGATTTGAAGAAGTCGAAGGACAATTGAAACTCGCCGACGAATCCTCATGGAAAGAACTTCTGGCTCTGAGTCAAAAAGCAGGAATCACGATAGAAGCATTAGATGGCGGCCGCACGATGGCCTCCGCTGAAGAACGCGCCACCACTCTTAAAAAAGTGGATGCCCTGCTCGCTTTTCAAAAAGGCTCTCCCGAGAACGCTCGCTTCTCAGGTTTTCATTACGATATCGAACCCTATCTGTGTGATAAGTGGAAAAATGGAGAACAACATCTGGTGATGAGCGAGTTTTTGCAAACAGCGGATGAGATTCAAACGAAGATCAAAAAATCACAGATCCCGGTGACCCTCTCCTACGATATCCCCTCTTGGTATGATAAAAAAGAGGAGCTTTCGATCGAGTTTAAAGGAAAAACTAAAAACTTTCATCAGCACATCCAAGATTTATCGGATTATGTCGGCATTATGTCTTACCGCCGAAAAGCCTCGGGAGAAAATTCAGTCGCAGACCTCTGCTCCGCAGAACTCGCTTACGCTGAATCCACGGGAAAACGAGTTTATGCAGGACTCGAGACTCTCCAATTAAAAGCAGATCCACAAATCTCTTTCTATGGCGAACCGAAAGAAAGTTTTATCAATACCGTCAAAGATGTTCTCTCGGCTATGGGTTCCTCAAAAGCATTTGGAGGCGTTTTTGTTCACCATTATAATTCCGTTCAGGAAATCTTAGATGGCAGCACCTTGATTCTCCCCTCTAAGTAAATTGACGTTCACTTCGCTTTCTTATGAAATCTGATTTTAAAGTCAAAGGACTCCATTTGGATCTTCGCATTCAAGTCATGCCTCTCCTTGCCTTAAAAGCACTCGCCAAACGATGCGCGGAACAAGGACTGAATACGCTTCTTATTGAGTGGGAAGCCTCTTTTCCATACGAAAAGAATTTTATCATTTCCAATTCATACGCCTACAGCCCCCAGGAAATTAAATCCTTTATTCAATTTTGTAAGGGCCTGGGAATTCAGGTCATTCCCCTTCAACAATGTTTTGGCCATATCGAATATATTCTCCGCCATGAACGCTATGCTCATCTGAGAGAAAGCCACAAAGACATTTGCCAACTATGTCCCTCCAAGAAAAAAGAATCCCTTCAAGTCTTTACGGAAATTTTTAAAGAAATCGTGGCCTCTCATCCCTCGCCCTATATTCACATCGGAGGAGATGAAACTTATCTTTTAGGCCATTGCCCGACTTGCAAAGCGAGAGCTGAAAAAGAAGGAGAATCTCGGCTCTATGTCGATTATTTTAAAGAGATCGCAAAGTGCGTTCTCCGTTTAGGGAAACGTCCCATCCTATGGGCCGATATGCTTCTCAAACATCCGGAAGATGCCGGAGAGATGCCTTCTGAAACCATTTTCATGGACTGGAATTACGGATGGAAGGTGGATCACTTTGGATCCATTAATGCACTTCGTAAAAAATATCCTTTTGAAATGTGGGGAGCCCCTGCCATTCGCTGTCATCCGGACAACCATGGCACCACAGATTGGAACACTCACTTCCAAAACATTCACGACTATATCCCTTACGCGCGTAAAGCCCGCTACGAGGGAATTGTCATGACCTCCTGGTCGACTTCAGGAATTTACGGATATGAATGCCGCGGGTTTCAGTGCAACCTTTGCAAACCGC
>JAZKBH010000071.1:0-639 GCA_040388725.1 Verrucomicrobiota bacterium | reverse complement strand
TTTCAGTCCAAAGAGATTACCGAAATCCATCCAGTTCGCCGCGTCTATCCTCTGAGCGGATTTCATATTCTGTTAGATGCCTATGCCCAGGCATTGAAACAGGAAACTCCGCTTCAGCTGAAAGCCTTCATGATTGAACACGGACAAAAATACTTTGGATTAACCGCAAAGACGGCGAAAAATATTTGGACCGCACTGACGAATGAAAAACCATTGAATGATAAAAAAAGAGTTCAATCGGCCATTCAAAAAGCACGTCAGTCTATTTCGCTTCTGGCAAAAATAAAAGCCAAGCGTCATGCCGATCAAATTTATCACCTTCAACTGATGGCCAATCTCCGTCTTCATTCTCTTTTGTTTGTGCAAATTGAAGAAGAGATCCAGAAACAAGGCTCCAAAAATAAAATCCCTCTTTATCTTCGAAAATTAAAATCCCTTTCCTTAAAGTCTTCTTTTTTGAAGAAAAGATTCATCCAGCTTAACCAAAACTGGATGTACCCGGATGAATTACAGAAAGAGATTCAATATCGATTTCAACAAATCGATCTTCTGATCGCCCGCCTCTCTCAGAGAGGAAAAAGTTAAACCCAGATCTTGCATTAGGACTCGTTTTACGACCTAAAATACAAAACTTTTTGG
>JAZKBH010000070.1:0-22288 GCA_040388725.1 Verrucomicrobiota bacterium | reverse complement strand
AGCGCTTCGAGAATTGCGGAAGAAACTTGGACCGAAACTTCAAGTGATCGTCAGCATTGATGGTTGTCATATGGGACCTCGATTTAAACATCCGTACGCCGTGACCGACCAACGACTCCGCTTCGCTCAGGCATGGGAAGAGCAACTCTGGAGACAAATCGAGGGGAGATCGACCAAAGGCTTTTTTGAGCACCTCTTTGTCGATGCGAACTATCGCTACTTCGACGGCGTGGGAGCACTCGCGTTGATGATGGAAATTTTTGAGAATCAATATCAACTGACTCGGACACATTATGAACAATGGTTTGAGGAAGGGGATATGTCGGCAGTCACATTCTCATCTGGCTATCTCACAAAACAAAAATAAACAATTCCACCACAGAGGCGCAGAGACACGGAGTTAAATGCATTTGGGGTTTAAAATCAAAAAAACTCTTTGTCTTTCTGTTTTCCTCTGTGTCTCTGCGCCTCTGCGGTGAAATTGTCTTTTTCTGATTTCCCGTGCCGATCTTTCTCTCTAGGCTCCACCCATGTTCGCTTATTACACCCACGATCTCAGTCCGTTTTTGATTCGGTTCTATGGGGAATTTGGGATTCGTTACTACGGGCTCGCCTACGTGCTTGGATTTTTGGCTCTTTATTACGGGCTTCGTTATCAGATTCAGAAAGGGTGGCTCAAACTGACCTATCAACAAGCAGATGATTTTACTTTTATCGCCTGCATGATTGGCGTGGTCGTCGGAGGGAGACTCGGATACTGCCTCTTTTATAGCCGCGATCTTTTTTTTCATGATCCGCTCTTTTTTTTCCGCGTCTGGCAGGGAGGGATGGCAAGTCACGGCGGAATTCTCGGTGTGATTGTAGCCATGATTTGGTTTTCGCGAAAAATCGGAATTCCTTTTTATCAATTGGCCGATGCCGCTGCGCTTTGCACTCCGATTGGACTCGGTCTGGGACGCATCGCTAATTTTATTAATGGCGAACTCTGGGGGCGCCCTTCCGATGTTCCTTGGGCGGTGATTTTCCCTCATGCTCCTCGAATCATGGGAGAACAACTTCCCCGACATCCCTCCCAACTTTATGAATTTTTCTTCGAAGGATTGCTGCTTTTTGTTCTGCTCTGGATCATTCGACAACGAACAAATAAAACAGGGGTCGTTGCCCTCTCCTTTATGGCTTTTTATGCCGTTCTGAGAATTCTCGGAGAACAATTTCGAGAGCCGGATGTCGAGATTGGATTTCTATGGGGAGGAATCACTCAAGGCCAAGCGCTTTCGATCGGAATGCTCATCATCACGGGCATTTTAGTTTTGCTGCAGTGGAAAAATTGGCGCCGGGAAGAAAGAAAATAATTTCGCAATGAAAACACCTTTTCCTGAAGTGGAGCTGCTTCTTGAGAAATATGAAACAGAGCCCGAACATGTCTTGCATGTCGCCTCACTGACCCTACAGCTTTTCGATCTTCTCTCCTTCTGGCATCAACTCAGTTCCCGCGATCGGGAACTTCTTCAAGCCGCAGCACTTCTCCACGATATCGGTTGGTCTCAGACCCCGGATGGCCGAGGCCATCACAAGGAAACCTTGCGCCTGATCGATCAGTTCTCGTGGACTTCCGTGACTCCAGAAGAAAAAGATCTCATTTCGCAATGCGCCCGATATCACCGGAAATCAATTCCAAAACCGGAGCATGATCGTTTCTTAAAACTTCCCACTTCTGAAAAGTTCCGACTTGAAAAACTAGCGGCCTTTCTTCGAATCGGAGATGCCTTGGATCGAACTCATCGTCAAATCATCCATCAGATCGAGGTCAAATTTTTTGAAAATGAATGGCGATTTTTACTCTCATCTCCAACCTCTGTAGATGCAGAAATTAAAATGGCAGAGACGAAGGGGGATCTTCTTCAAAAGGCGTCAGGACGACAGCTTTTGTTTGAAAGAAAGTAAATATGAATGCGCTTTCTTGCATAAAAATGGAGGGGCAGTGGCTCACTGCCTTCTTCGTCTCCCCCGAGGCACAGAGCCTGTGCCCTTCCATTTTTAGCACTTAATGATAAATCTAGTGTTTTTCTTCCTGCCAACGAGGTCGATCGGAAAGATAAATAAAGGCCTCTTGTCCTGAGGCATTTTTAGGAGGAAGAGCTACGACCGCAGGAAGTGGAAAATTCGCGGGAATTCCTACCCGCGTAATAATTTTTTCGTAATCGACAAGACCTGGCGATTTAAGATCACTTATTTTTTGATCAAAAGTGATAGGCGTCAATAACATCGACGAAATCGGCTGGATGTAATCATGAATCCAATACAGGTCTTTGATTTTCGCAGGCAACCAAATCGAGACCCGATCGCCGTACCATGCCGTCGCCCAAGGCATATCCGATACCATCACTTCATTTTTTTGATTCCATTCCGCTGAAAGCTTAATCATCGGCGGATAATAAGGAGGAAAATGGAATGGCATTTCTCCGGGAGGCGCCAGAGTTAGAAGAAAAGGTGCTGCATTTAAAAGAACAAACCCGACCAAAATTGATTTTTGAAGGACGGGATATTCCAATTCCATCCGATCGAGGAGAACATAAAAATAAGCAGATCCACAGATCGTCATGAGAGGAAGAACCATCACTCCCATATTCCAGATACTGCACCAGTCCGGATAAGCATTTACGAGCGATCCCGCGAGAATCAGAAACGGGAGCAAAATAAAAATACCGTATTGCAAGCATCGGGAACGCTCACGGCGAAAAACATGGAAGAGAGCGGCGAAAGAGAGCAAGGCGGCAAAACTTCCTCCCAAGAGGCCTTGAAAATTTTGCAAATGATACCCCGTCGCCTGCACCATCCGAATCGGAATCATTTTCAACGGAAGAGTCGCTTCATCTCCCTGAAGAAGAGAGAAAGCCAAATCCGTCGGCGAATAATTAATACCCCAACCTCCGAGCCAATTTCCCGTAAGCGAATGATTGCGAATCAAAAAGGGGATAAACGTCAGAAAGAGTGTTAAAAAATAGAACGAAACGATCCAAACCTTGGTTCGGAAAGCGGCTAAAAGAATCAGGAGCATAGGAATCATGAGCCAAACGAGGGAAAGTCGAGTCAGAACACTCAGCCCCGCAAAGAAACCTGCAAGCGCGAGCCAAAGGATTGTTAGTCCCCCTCCTTCATTCTCTTCATTTGCAAAGGCTTCATTTAAAAAGAACCAGGAGACCGTGAGTAGAAGAAGAACGAGTGAGGTCGAGAGTCCTGAAAGCGCAAACCTCCAAATTAAATCTGAAAACAAAAAAACAACGGACGATAAAAACCCGACACGCCCATCAAAAATTCGAGCTCCTAAAATAAAAATGACAATCCCCGTGGCGTACGTGCACAACAGATTAAAAAAACAGATCACCCACTCGGCACGAAAGGGAGATTCACGAAGGTCACTGAGCTTAACCACATAGGGTTTCCCTGTGATCTTGAAGAGGAATCCCAAACAGTAGGGATAAAGAGGGCTTTGATAAATTTCGGGAAATTTTTCGAGACGATTTTCAGAGTCTGTTTTTGCCGTCAGCTTCTCTTTAAAAAGAGTAATGGCTTGGGGACGAATCCATTCCGTTGTAAAACCTTTTCCTTCAGCAATTTGTCGTCCCACTTGGGCCGCATCCATTGCCTCTTTCTCTTTAAATCCATGAAACTCGGAGACCATATACCAGGTCGAGAGGACGGCAATTAACAGAAAAATGAGCCCTCGGTTCATCCATACTTTCCCCTGACCGAGCTCTAGTGAATAAACAATATCATGAAAACTCATGCGTCCTCGATTTTATAGTCGTTCAATTTGCGATGCAATGTTCTTCGACTGATTCCGAGTTTGACCGCGGCTTCCGTTTTACTTCCATTACAAGACCGCAAAGCCAGGATGATAAATTTTTTCTCCATCTCCTCGAGATTTAAGCTCTCGGGCATGAGAGAGGAGGTCGACTTTAATGAAAGCGGTGCAGAGGAGAAAACTCTCTCCGGTAAATCCTGAACCCCTATTTTATCTCCTTTTGCCAAAACGACCCCATGCTCAATCGCCATTCGAAGCTCGCGAACATTGCCGGGCCAATGATATTGGAGAAGCGATTGAAGCGCATCTCCGGCAATCCCCGTCACGTTCTTTCCATTTTCCTTGGATAGAGTTTTTATAAAAGAATCCACGAGAAGCGGAATATCTTCTTTTCTTTCACGAAGCGGAGGAAGAACGATTCGAATGACATTGAGTCGAAAAAAAAGATCGTCTCGAAACTTACCGTATTCGACCAGTTTTTCTAAATTACGATTGGTGGCAGCAATCACACGAACATCGACAGGAATTGTTTGGTTACTCCCCACACGCTGAACCACTCTTTCTCCCAAAACCCGAAGAAGCTTTACTTGCGTGGCCGCATCAATCTCTCCGATTTCATCCAGAAAAATGGTGCCGTGATTTGCCTCTTCAAACCGTCCGATTCTTTTTTCAATCGCACCGGTAAAAGCTCCTTTTTCATGTCCAAAAAGTTCGCTTTCTAAAAGCTGTGGAGAAAGGGCGGCACAGTGAACGGCAGAAAATTGATTCTCTTTTCGACTACTGAGCTGATGTAAAGCTTGAGCGACTAATTCTTTTCCCGTTCCACTTTCACCCTCAATCAAAACCGTGGCACGAGAATTCGCGACTTGTTGAATTTTATCGAAAACGAGCCGCATGACTGGAGTCGATCCAATCAGGTTTTCCAATCCAAATTTTTGGTGAAGGGCCTGTTTTAAATGACGATTTTCGCTCTCGACTCGTTTGGACTTCAGGGCGCGGAGCAATGCCATCTCCAACTCATCCAAATTCAGAGGCTTCGTGACGTAATCATAAGCCCCTTTGCGCATCGCCTCGATTGCGGTCTCAACCGATCCGTAGGCCGTCATCATGACACAGACGGGAGGCTTGGATAATGTCCGAAGACGAGTCAACAGCTCCATCCCATTATCTCCGCCGAGCTTAATATCACAGAGAACCACTTCGATTGATTCCGCTTGAAGAATATTCCAGGCAGAAGCGATATCGGGGGCGAGATAGACATCAAAATGATCCGAAAAAGCGCGACGAAGTCCATCGCGTGTATTCTTTTCATCTTCGACGATCAATAGACCGGGAAGATTTGCTGGAAACTCAACTCCCATATGGAGTCATTTTGTCCCAATTTTGAGAAAAATCTATTCTTAATTTTAAAGTGAGTACTAAAACAAAAGCGAAACCCTAAGAAATTTGCATCGATGACAGGATGGAGCGGATAAATCAGGAAAAGAGGATTTGTATTGAATCACTTTATTAAAGCCTTCGATCCATGCAATTTTACTCTTTTGAGCGAGAGCGAAGAGAAAATGAATCTTATTCCGGAATCCAATTTTTCAAAGCATGCTCAACTGCCTCATATCCATCACTCATTTTGATGCCATACTGAGCCAACTTGGTTCCATCCAAAACACAATTGGAGCGAGGAGCTTTCGCCGCCACTTTCATAAATTCGGATTCATCTGCAAAAAATTGATATTCTTTTCGGCCAATTCCCGCCTTCAACATTCTTTCCACCACGCCCCGAGTGGTCACAGACCCGGGATTGACGACATTATAAATTCCAAAGGGAATACGATGCTCCCAAGTCTCCCAGCATGCTCTTACAAACTCATCCAATTGTGAAAGGGAATTTGTAAAATCGATAATCTTCGCATACCGCATTAACTTAGTGATGTAATTACGAGATCCATCTTTTTCGTTAAAGGGCATTCTCAAACGCCAGACATAACACTCAGGATACCCCCAAAGAACTTCTTCTCCCAACGCTTTCGTCCCACTATAAAAGCTACAGTTGTTGGTTCGAAAACTGAAATTAGGAACATCAATCTCACGAAATCCTGTTCCATCAGGTCGAGTTCCCGTATAGATACATCCGGAAGAGACATGCCCCCAGGGAAGTTTTTCTTCAGCACAAACCCGCGCGATCACACCGGGTAAAACGGCATTCCCCAAAAGACAGTTTTCTTTATCGGTTTCACAGGCGTCGACATTCGGGCGACCTGTATAACCAGCACTGTTGATTAAAAAATGCGGCTTCACTTTACGAATCAAAGCTCGAAGCGACTCAGGATGCGTATAGTCACAGTCTTGACGAGAGACCGTCGTAAAGACAATGCCTCGAGAGCTTAAAAGCTTTTGAAAAGCTTCTCCGACATACCCCGATCCTCCCAATAATAAAATCATAGGTTCCTCACAAATTTTCCAATTCGTTCCACCGCAATCTCAAGCTGATCAAAGGCCGTCGCATAACTGCAACGCACATGCCCCTCTCCACTCTCTCCAAATGCATTCCCAGGGACAACCGCCACCTTTTGTTCTTCGAGTAAGCGTATGGCAAATTCGCGAGAATTCAAACCGGTATGTGTAATTTTGGGGAAGAGATAAAAAGCGCCTTGTGCGTTAAAACAGGGAATATTCATTTCCTTAAAAGAATTCAGCAGAAAATTACGACGGAGCTGATACTGCTCACGCATATACTCCATATCGCCGTGTCCATTTTCCAACGCTTCCAATGCAGCTTCTTGACTCACAATCGGCGCACATAACATCGCATATTGATGGATTCGCATCATCGCTTCAATCAAAGCCACAGGCGCACAAGCATATCCGATTCGAAATCCGGTCATCGCAAAAGCTTTTGAAAAACCATGAAGAAAAATGCAGCGCTCTCTCATTCCGGGAAGCGAAGCGATGGAGCAGTGCTCTCCTCCATACGTCAGCTCAGAGTAAATCTCATCCGTAATCACCAATAAATCATTTTGATGACAGATCTCCGCGATCTCCGTCAATTCCTCACGCGTCATCACCGCTCCTGTCGGATTGGTCGGAAAATTCAAAATTAAAACTTTACTCTGCGGGGTAATCTTTTGCTTCAACGCTTCAGGTCGAAGCTTAAATTGATCCTCGGCTAGTGTGGGGATTTCGACCGGTTTTCCGTGGGCCAATAAAATGCTAGGGCTATAGGAGACATAGCAGGGCGAATGAAAAAGCACTTCATCTCCGGGATTAATCACCGCACGCAAAGCAATATCCATGGCTTCGGAAACGCCGACCGCAACAAGGACCTCACTTAAAGCATCATATTCGACTTTGTAATTTTGCTGCACATAGCGAGCAATGCTTTTACGAAGGCGAGGCATTCCCAAATTCGAAGTGTACCCGGTCTTCCCTTTTTCAAGAGCATAGATCGCTGCTTCGCGAATGTGCCAGGGCGTCACAAAATCAGGTTCGCCAATTCCCAAGGAAACGACATCGGACATCGATTGAACTATTTCAAAAAAATCACGAATCCCCGACCGTGGAATCGAACGCACATGGTTCGCCACAAAATCGGTCATCGGAGCGGTCTTCTTCAAACTCATAAAAGGGCCTGCAATAAGAGCAATTTCTTAAGATCCTTAGCTTCTCCTTAAGGAGAAACCTTCAGTCTCTCTTCGGTAATTTCTTGTTCGATCATCACCCCTTGCTCTTTATAAGTCTTGAGCATGAAATGCGTCGCCGTCGAAAGAACGCCTTGAATCGTCGAGAGTTTTTCAGAAACAAACATCGCTACTTCTTTCAACGTCCGTCCTTCGACAAAAACTAAAAGGTCATAACCGCCGCTCATTAAAAAACAGGAAGTCACTTCGGGATAACGGGCAATACGATCCGATAAACGATTAAATCCTCCTCCGCGCTCAGGAGTAATTCGAACTTCGATGACCGCTTTTACTTTTTGAAAATCCGCTTTATCATCATCGACAATCGCTTTATAGGCCAAAATGACTTTTTCATCTTCAAGGCGTTTAATCCGGGACTTGACCTCATCGACAGAGAGATTGAGCTGCTTCGCGAGAGTTTCTGGCGAAACCAAAGCATTCTCCTCCAAGAGTTTAAGCAATTGTTGATCCATCCCCGAGACACTAGCCACAAACTTCTCCACGACAATCAAGAAGTCATAAGCAAAGACATTCCTCGCACGACGGCACAACGACGCAAAGACAGGAATTTTGTTTTTTGTTTAACTCAATTAGGTTTATGGAACGTTTTTTACTTCGGCTTTGAGTCGTTGTGACGTCGTGCGAAACCCTTCTTAACTTTGAGGCTTTCCCCACATTTCCGCGATTGAGCCGGCGTAAATCGTGATTAGAACACCCATCAATAATGTCCATGCGCCGAGTGCCACATGCGCCGAGGTGACTTCAAATCCGCGGTCAGTCAGAATTGTGCAAGCCCCCAAAGTCACTTGGAAGAGGACGGAAGCCCCCCATATCTTGGAAGCCATGCGGAGTTCGCTCGGGAGTTGTACGTCACTTCCCCATTTCCATGCCATCATCAAGATGAGAACGGTTAAAAGATAAGCCAAAAACCGATGCCCCATCTGAAGATGAATCAACATCAACGTGGTCTCCGGGTGTCCTGACTCCCGGCGCTCCTGATTGATCTCTGGAATCTGGTCTTGAGTCACATGAGGCCACCAAGAACCATACGCCTTCGGAAAATCTAAAATCGAGAGTCCCTTGTGCGCATGTCTCATCGTCGCTCCGAAGGTCAGCTGAAGAAAAACAAGGATCGTGATAAAGGCAACGAATTTGACTGAGCCCCTCGAAAGAGAGCTTACTCTTTTTCTTTCATTCCATAGTCGAGAGGTGAAGAGGGCAATGGAACCGATGACGGCGAGAAAAAGTTGCGCCGTGCACCCGTGAATTAATCCCAAACCATCCTTTAACCAGACCACCCGTCCTCCTCCTAAAATCCCTTGAAAGATCACCAGAAAGAGCGCGAAAAGACCGAGGCCCTTCATCCATTTCCGAGAATCTTTTTTCCAAATCCAAATCGTTAGAATAATCGTCATCACGCCTATCCCACTGGCGACTAATCGATGCGTATGTTCCCAAAAAATCCCTCCCACCCAACGACTGTAAGGAAACAAAAACATATTATACCCGTAGCTCTGCGGCCAATCGGGAACGGCAAGTCCAGCTCCTTTGCTCGTCACGATCGCGCCCAGCACGATTAAAAAAATGACACTCCCTACACAGAAACGGGCGTAAAGATTTAAGCCTCTCAAAGGATTCGTCTCAGACATGCCCACCAAATAAGCAGTCCTCCATAAATCTACCACCCAAAAAGATCAAAACAATTGAAAGTTGAGAATGGAGAATTGAGAATTCAAAATACCTATCTTTTGTATCGGCGTTTTTATCCATATGAATCCATTGTCTTTATTTAATTTTCCTTTGTTTGCGATATCAGGAGTGATTCTCCAACTCCATGATGATTCGTTCGTCTCCCGACTTACTCAGGTTGCATCCTGCAACCTCCCGCATTCGCGGGATCGTCCCCCGATAAAATCGGGGCAGGTCATCCGTTCCCAACGGATTCGGCACCATGTTAAATATTGCCTTTTGTTTTCCCTCATACTCTTTTACAAAGGGAAGCAGCAATACCGCATGAAACCCCATTCTCAAGATATCCACGAACTCAAAGGGCTTCATGTGACCGTGGACTCCCTTCAATTTGATCCCCACGCTCAAGCCCCCCCCGATCGCCCCTATGCTTTCCGCTACACCATCACCATTGAAAATAAAAGTCCCGTCGGAGTCAAAATCCACGGCCGAAAATGGATTATTCGAGATAAAGACGGACGAGTCGAAGTGGTTGAAGGCGAAGGCGTCGTCGGGAAATCACCTGAGCTGCCTCCCGGAGAAAAATTTACTTATCAAAGCTATCACCTTATTCATTCCGAAAGTGTGGCAGAGGGATCTTATTTTGGGTTAACGGATCAAAAGCAAGCGATCTTCACCCGCATTCCGATGTTTGAGATGCATCCTCCCCAAGAATTTACTCATTAGTTCTTCCATTAAAACCATTTTCACGCACTCCCCTGCGTGTTAACGCAAAGCATAATGGGCAACCATTTGGAGAGCCGAGGGTAGGCAACTAGGAACAGCAGTTTCATAAAGCCACAAAGCAGCCCAAGGTTCACCCCATAAAGACAATTTTTTTGTTTTTAGGAAGGAGACTTGGGCTACTTTGCGGCTTTGCGTGAAAATGGTTTTGAAATCAAACCGCAACTTTGGATCGAACTTTTTCAACCATGGCCGGAATGACTTCCAAGGCATGATCGATTTCGGATTCACGAGTAAAATGACTGAAGGAAAAACGAAGCGAACACTTGGCATCGTTTTCCGAAACTCCCATCGCACTGAGAACATGCGAAGGTTCTACAGATCCCGTCGTACAGGCGGAACCCGCCGAGCAACAAATCCCCTGTTCATCTAATGCGCCAAGCAAATCTTGAGCGTCTGCACCGACAAAACAGAGGTTCGAGGTATTCGGAAGACGTTCCTCACGATTTCCATTCACTCGGGATTTAGAAATTTTAGCGAGCATGCCATTCTCAAAACGATCTCTCATCGCCCGTACCCGTGTCTGTTCTTCAATCAAAGTCTCTTGGGCTCGTTCGGCCGCTTTTCCAAGTCCAACGATCGACGCCACATTCTCCGTCCCTGCACGCTTTCCTCGCTCTTGTCCTCCGCCAATTTGAAAAGGGATAAAAGGAACCCCTTTACGAACATAGAGCACCCCGACCCCCTTCGGCGCATGGAGTTTATGACCGGAGATCGCCAAGAAATCGACCGGTACTTTTTTGACATCTATAGCGATTTTTCCGGGGGTCTGAACCGCATCCGTATGAAAGAGAACTTTTTTCTCGCGACAGATCGCCGCAATTTTTTCGATGGGAAAAAGAACTCCTGTTTCATTGTTCGCCCACATGAGCGAGACGACGCCTGTATCGGGACGAATCGACTCTTCGAGTCCCACCAAATCCAATGTTCCATCGGGATTCACAGGAAGCCAAGTCACGCCATACCCTTGATGCTCCAACGATTCGCCCATATGCAAGATCGCCGAGTGCTCGACTTGGGAAGTAATCAAATGCTTCCGCTTCGTTGATCGAAGTGCCGACCAAATCGCCGCATTATCCGACTCCGTTCCACAGCTCGTAAAATAAATTTCACTCGGATCCGCGTTAATGAGAGCTGCCACTTGAGCCCGCGCCGTCTCCACTGCTTGACGGACTTTCTTTCCAAAACTGTAAGCGCTTGAAGGATTTCCGTAGCTTTCTGTCAAAAAGGGAACCATCGCCTCAAAAACTTCTGGGGCAATTGCGGTCGTGGCATTGTTATCAAAATAATGGAAATCACTCATTCTAAGTCTTTTTTAAAAGGAAGAGTGAATCTAGGACAAACTTCCTGCTAAAACAACCCAATTTTATAGTGACTTCTCCGACACGAATTGACGATATCCCAGCCAACGACTACTTCCTTAAGATGAACAGAGAAAATCAAGTAAGCCTAGTTGACATTATGTCAATTCTGACATAAAATGTTTATGAATTCAAAACCCTTACTTTGGATCAAGGGAGAAGTTAAATCTCCTCCCCTCTCCATCGAAGCAAGACGGGAATTGGGATTTTTACTTCGAGAGATTCAAGAAGGAGAAATCTTATCATTACCCCACTCGCGTCCGATGCCTGCGATCGGTTCGGGAGTTCATGAACTGAGAATTCATGATAGCAATGGAAGCTGGCGCCTCATTTATCAGATTCGAACAGAAGGAGTTCTGGTCTTAGATGTTTTCAAAAAGAAAACGGTTCAGACTCCACACCACGTGATTGAAAATTGCAGAAAAAGAATTCAACACTACGAAAACGTGATTTTATGAAAAAACTTAAAAAAGGATGGGTAGAAGGTTCCGTCTCTGAATTTTTAGATCTCTCTCCTGCCGATATGGAACTCATCGAGACTCGACGACTCCTGAGTAAAAAACTTCGTGCCGAACGGGAAAAACGTCATCTGACCCAAACGGCGATGGCACAAGTCCTTCAAAGCAGTCAATCTCGCGTTGCAAAAATGGAAAAAGGCGATGCCTCGGTCTCCCTTGATCTTCTTTTTCAATCCCTTTATCGCTTAGGATTAAGTCGCGGTCATCTCCTGAAAATCGTTCACTAATAAATGTAGCACCAACTTCTCTGCATCTATTGCGCTTTTTATGCGCACCATCGTCTTATTTATTCAGTAAATTCGCCGAACTTACGATAACGAGCATACCGTTGATTCAAAAGTTTCTCGTTGGATAATTTTTTTAATTCTAAAAGATTCTTCACAATAGCGGATTTAACTGCTGTAGCCGCTTGTGCCCAATCATATTGAGCACCCCCCATCGGCTCAGGAATAATTTCGTCCACTAAAGCGAGTTGCTTGAGATCCCCTGAGGTCATCTTCAATGCCGCAGCGGCTTTCGGAGCATGGGCGCGATCTTTCCACAAAATTGCAGCGCAGCCTTCCGGTGAAATAACGGAGTAATACGCATTTTCCAAAATGAGAATTCGATCTGTGACTCCGATTCCTAAGGCCCCTCCACTCCCTCCCTCACCAATGACAAGACCGAGGACAGGAACCGTTAACTGAAACATTTCGCGGATATTGACTGCAATCGCTTCCCCAATATGACGCTCTTCTGCGCCAACTCCCGGATAAGCTCCGGGGGTATCAATAAAAGTGACAACGGGTAGTCCAAACTTATCGGCAAGCTTCATCGCTCGCAATGCCTTGCGATAGCCTTCGGCATGAGCCATTCCAAAATTACGCTTAATATTCTCTTTGGTATCACGTCCTTTTTGATGCCCAACGACGACGACGCGATGCCCATCGATTGTTGCAAAACCAGTCACCATCGCTTTGTCATTACTAAAAAGTCGATCTCCGGCGATCTCAACGAAATCCGTCGCAATCCGGTCGATATAATCCATTAAGAAAGGGCGCTTGGGATGGCGAACAATTTGAACTCTTTGCCAAGGCGTGAGATTGCCATAAATTTCTTGGCTCATCGATTCCAACTTCTTTCGAAGCGAGATCATCTCTTTTTCAATCGCCAGATCATGCTGGGTCGAGTGAGCCTCCATTTCACGGATCTTCTTCTCGAGTTCCATGATCGGTTTCTCAAATTCCAGCGGCGCAATCTCTTTCTTATCCGGCTGATTCATAGTAAGCCCGCCATTATTTCAAAGATAGGCCCCTGAGATCAACTTAAATCTGACCCCTCTTTAAAACCAAAGGCAATTTTCACCGCGGAGGTAACGGAGATAAAACCAAAAATTCATACTCTCTACGAAAGGCAAGAATACAGGATAAAATACCTTTGTGTTAAAACAACAAACGGTCTTTAGAGTATTTCCTCCGTTACCTCCGCCTGCCCCGTACTCTTGTCGGGGTTTACTCCGCGGTGAAAATTGCCTTTGGTTTTTCCTCTCCCAGCCTCCTCATCATACCCTCTTCCTTCTTGCCCATTCGGGATGGCTGGCTACTCTGAAACTGCCGTGAAACAAAAACTTCTGCTTATTGATGACGAAGCCGACGTCCATTATTCATTCAAACGAGTTTTGGAAAAGGAACCGATCGAGATTCTCACCGCGGACTCTCCTGAAGCCGGTGTCAAAATCGCTAAAGCAGAACAACCCGACTTGATCGTAACCGATATCCGCATGGGAAATCGCAACGGTCTCGATGGCCTTCGGGAAATCCGCCTTCAAAACCCCAAACAAATCGTCATCGTCATGACTGCCTATGGCACCTCTCAAACTGCCATTGAGGCGATGAAATTGGGTGCTTATGATTACATTCTGAAGCCCTTTGATGTTCCTCAACTCAAAGCGCTCATCACTCGTGCCCTTCAAGCAGCAGCGGCGCAAAAAGCCGATACGGGTACTTATCCTTCCAAACTTTCCGCGGAAGATCTCCGTCAAACGATCGTCGGGAATTCTCCGGCGATGCAGGAAGTCTACAAAGCAATTGGACAAGTCGCTTCGACTCCCGCCACTGTTCTCGTTACAGGAGAGAGCGGAACAGGCAAAGAGCTCGTCGCTCGAGCCATCCATCAAAACAGTCCCCGATTTAAAAATGTCTACGTCGCAATGAATTGCGCGGCGATCCCTGAAAATCTTCTCGAAAGCGAACTCTTCGGCCACGAAAAAGGAGCTTTCACCGGCGCGATGAATCAACGCATCGGAAAATTTGAGCAATGCGACGGAGGAACACTCTTTCTCGATGAAATCGGCGAAATGCCCCTCGCGACTCAGGCCAAGTTCCTTCGCGTACTTCAGGAAGGAGAATTCACTCGCCTCGGCAATAACGAATCGATGAAGACCGATGTCCGCATCATCGCGGCAACCAATAAAGATCTTGTCTCGATGGTCGAAAAAAAGACTTTCCGCGAGGATCTTTATTATCGTCTCAACGTCGTTCATATTCATCTTCCCCCTCTCCGCGAACGCACAGGCGACATCCCTCTCCTCGTCGAATATTTTATGAACAAAATTCGGCTTAAAACCCCGAATTCTCCCTCCAAAATTTCTCCTGAAGCGATGGAAATTATCCAGTCCCATCCTTGGCCCGGCAACGTTCGTGAACTCGAGAATAGTCTTCAACGCTCCATGGTCATGGCCTCGGAATCGACGATTCTTCCGCAACATCTCGCGAAAGAGTTTTCAAAAAATACGACCTCAATCGCCTCTATTCCTTCCGAGGGGATCTCCGCATCCAACAACGACCTACTCTTTGACCAACTCTTCGCCTCTCTCCGTCAGGAAGGAAATCCTCATTTGATGGAAACCATCGACAAGGCATTTGCCCTTCGCGCTCTAAAGGCCGCGGAGAACGATGAAGTTCAGGCCTCTAAGATTTTAGGCGTCACCAAAGCCGCTTTCAAAAAATGGATCTAAGAGATCTCACTCCGTAAAAAAGAAGAGTTTATCCGCAGATTTTCACAGAAGAACACAGATTTAAATGCTTCTTCTCTGTTCTAAAGATAAACTGAATTTAAATCAGCGTTCATCTTCGACATCTGCGGATAACACTCTGTGACTTGCGAGATCGATTTCTTCTTTTTCTCCGTCCTTGATTCCTGTTACAATTCCCTCCATGGATTGTCATACGTTTCAACCGAGCCTCAATCATCGACGTCCCGAACCCGTTTACCCTTCTCGCGTCGTGATCTTAGGGGCTGGTGGATTTGTCGGGCGACATACCGCTCAAGCTCTCGCCGGAAAAACAGAATTGGTTTTGCTGACCCGAAAAGAAGTCGATCTCCTTCAATCTTCTGCCTCTGAAAAACTCGCGGCTGTTTTAAGAGAAGGCGATACGCTTGTCGTCACTTCTGCACTTGCCCCCTGTAAATCGGCAGAAATGCTCATGGAGAACATGCAAATGATCGAACAAGTTTGCAAAGCCATTACCCTCCAAAAACCATCCCATTTGATTTATATTAGTTCAGATGCCGTTTATCAGGACTCTATGGAACGGTTAAACGAACAGTCCCCTGCGCTCCCCGATTCCTATCATGGCTGTATGCACCGTGTTCGTGAAGTGGCTCTTCAAAATTCATATGAAGGCCCCTTCTCCATCATCCGTCCGACCCTTATCTACGGTTTCGATGATCCTCATAACGGTTACGGCCCGAATCAATTTATTCGAAAAGCACTGGCTCATGAAGCGATCTCTCTTTTTGGAAAAGGAGAAGAACTTCGAGATCATATTGCTGTCGAAGATGTCGCCGAAATCATTCGCCGCGTCATCGTTCATCAAAGTGAGGGAATTGTAAATGCCGTCACCGGGAAAGAAATTTCCTTTAGGTCAATTGCTCAGCTCGTTCAAAAAATCGTCGACCCCTCCCTTTCGATTCAGAAAAATCCCCGCAAAGGTCCCATGCCCCATAATGGATTTCGTGCCTTTGATCCTCAAGGGTTAGAAACTGCATTTCCCGATTTTAAATGCCGATCCATTCAAGAAGGCCTCTCTTCTTTTCAAAAATGGGTTTGAGTCGGATTTCTCAGTTTTAAAGCTCGTTTCCTTTTGTGAAAGGAGAACCATTTCTCGGTATGGCAAAATGCCTGCGGATCATTTTTCGATTCAGGCATGATGCAAGACTTAATCGGTTTTAAAAAATAAAAGTTATTTTTTCTTTTGTTCAAAAATATTTTTTTTCATAGGTAAACCCCCTCCTGTAAAGCGTCCCTCGACCGACTTCGGCATTTTTTTTGCAAGATCTCTTTCGTCGAAAAACAAAAACCAACCCCAGGAGTCTAAATGTCGAAACTCAATTCACTGGAAGATCTTTTTATTGAAGAACTGAAAGATCTTTATAGCGCAGAAAATCAACTCATCAAAGCTCTTCCGAAATTGGCGAAAGCTGCCACTTGTAAAAACCTCAAAGCAGGTTTTGAAAAGCATTTGAAAGAGACCATCGTTCATTCCGAACGTTTGGAAAAAATTATGGAGAAATTAGATGAATCTCCAAAAGGAAAAACCTGCAAGGCCATGAAAGGCCTTATTGAAGAAGGATCTGAACTTCTCAAAGAAGATGCAGAAGATTCGGTTAAAGACGCAGCCCTTATTGCCGCTGCCCAAAAAGTAGAACATTACGAAATCGCAAGTTATGGAACGGTTCGTACCTATGCTGAACTTTTGGGAAAACCCGATATCGCTAAAATTCTTCAAACGACCCTCGATGAAGAGGGCGCCACAGATAAAAAATTAACAGAGTTCGCTCAAAAAATTAACGTTGAAGCCGAACAGCCCGCTTAAACCAATAAAAAGAAAGGATACTCTATTATGAATACAAAAACAAAAATTTTAGCAGCCGCATTGGCAACATCTCTCGTGAGCCTCTCGGTCTATGCTGAAGATCCCGCAGATGCACGTCTTCATCCAAGATCGACGACTCCCACCACGACATCCAGTTCCAATGATCAAAAAGATGGAAATGCGGATAACACCTCCCGCAATACCGTTGATCGCGATCACAATACTTTGACCCCTACGGATCAGGGAAAAAGCCAGGCCGACATCAATACCACTCAAGAGATTCGCAAGAAAGTCATGCATCTTAAAAATCTCTCGGTGAACGGACAGAATGTCAAAATTATCACTCTGAACGGTAATGTCACCCTCCGTGGACCTGTGGAATCAACCGAAGAAAAGAATCGGATTGAAAAAGCAGCTCAAAAAATTGCAGGCGCCACCAACGTTTCAAATCAATTGGAAGTTAAATAATAAAATCAAAAAGGAAAATATATGTCAAAAAACTCAGTATTCTGTATCGTTGAAAACATCAATCAAGCCAATCGTATTGTCGACGATTTAAAGGCTGCTAATTTCTCAAACAACGACATTTCTGTTCTCTTGCCCGATAAGGCAGGAACAAGAGATTTCGCTCATGAAAAGAACACCAAAGCCCCTGAAGGCGCAGCGATCGGCGCAAGTGCCGGCGGTGTCTTGGGAGGAGCCCTCGGTTGGCTCGCAGGGATCGGCGCATTGGCAATCCCCGGCGTAGGCCCCTTGATTGCTGCAGGTCCGATTGTTGCCGCATTGAGCGGTGTCGCCGTCGGCGCAGCTGTCGGTGGTATCTCCGCAGGTCTGATTGGTCTTGGAATTCCTGAATTCGAAGCCAAGCGCTACGAAGGAAAGATCAAAGATGGTAACATCTTAATTTCGCTCCATACCGATTCGTCCGCTGAAGTGAAAAAAGCAAAAGAGATCTTCGAACGTCATAATGCAGAAGATATCTGCACCACCGGCGAAGCATGTACTCCTTGTGCTACTAAATAATTAATCCTCCTAAAAACTCAGGCTCCATTCCCTTATTGGGGATGGAGCCTGAGTCATTTTCACAATTCGGCCTACATCATCTGGAGGGACGAGCGCTGCGAGTCCAACATGAATCCGCATCTTCGATGCAGGAATCGAAAGAGAGACTGAAAAGAGAATGGCATCTCTGAAAATCGGAGGATGAATGCCAGCATGAAGCCACGCAAAGTGAAATTTGCATCATGTCTTCTTGAAGAATAACGCTGGACTCGAAGGATCTCGTCCCTCCCATTTTTCGAAAAACTAAACCGAAATTGATTTAGTCATCACATAAAAATGGAATAAATATTGTCTTAACGACGCTTTGAGGTCGAGCGTCCTGCACGCAACGACCGGCGAGGAGCAGCTGCCGGAGCCACTTCCGTTTGCTCTAAAAGAGCGGTATAGCTATAATTAAATCCTTCAACTCTTTCACGGGGGATTTTTTGGTCGATGTAATGTTCGATCTGCGCCACGTCTTTTAAATCTTCTCCCGTAATAAGAGTCAAAGCATCCCCTTCCGTCTGAGCACGGCCGGTACGTCCAATCCGATGAACATAATCTTCAGGATGACCGGGAATATCGTAATTGATCACGTGGGTCACCGAAGCAACGTCAATTCCTCGTGCGGCAATATCGGTCGCAACAAGAACTTCATATTTTCCGGATTTAAAACCGGCAAGAGCTTCTGATCTTTCACTTTGAGAACGGTCGGCATGCATCGCGACGACCGCATGATTCGCTTTTTTAAGCTCCAGCGTAATTCGATCGGCTTGAACTTTGGTTCGACAGAAAATTAAAATGCTTTGGTAATGAAGTTTCTCGAGAAGCGCGAGGAGTAATTCCTGTTTCTGAGAAGAAGCCACGGGATAGAGAGCATGTTTCACTGTTTCCGCAGGGGAACGAAGCACCCCAATTTCAATTCGCAATGGCTCTTTCAATGCCCAACTACAAATCGACTGAATTTCAGGAGGGAGCGTTGCTGAAAAAAGCAAGGTTTGTCGGGAAGTGGGAGTCTTTTTAATGATCTTGCTCACATCAGGAAGAAATCCCATATCGAGCATCCGATCACATTCATCCAAAACCAAATGTTGGATCGAGTGAAGGGAGATCGCATCCTGCTCCAAAAGATCGAGAAGACGACCCGGTGTTGCAATAATGATATCGAGTCCTTTTTTCACTGACTCCTTTTGCTTCTCGTACCCGACTCCGCCGTAAATGACTTGGCAACGGAGATTGGTCAAACGTCCATAATCTTTCAACGCATCGTAGACTTGATTCGCGAGCTCGCGAGTCGGCTCTAAAATAAGCGCACGTAATTTCCCATGCGTTCCAAGCATCGAGAGAATGGGAAGCCCGAAAGCAGCGGTCTTACCGGTTCCTGTTTGGGCAGAGGCGAGAAGATCCTTTTTTTGAAGGATGACCGGGATGGATTGAGTTTGAATGGGGGTTGGATCAACGAAACCCATCGATTGCACGCCATGGGCAATATCTTCGCTTAATCCGAGTTCTACAAATGATGACATAAGGCGTTTCTAGCCCAAAATTTCGGAAACGCTAGGGAAATGCGAGGATTTGCCCTGAACATCGAGAAAAAACGATAAGCCTTAATCATGCTTTACAGAAACCATGATTAGACTGGAGGAACGAGCGCTGCGAATGGTTCGCAAGGAGGCAAGGGAACAATCCTTGATGTCGCAGAGGGAGAGTGGAGGAAATGAAGAAAAATTTAGCATCGATAGCAGGATGAAGAGGATAAAAATTCAGAGTTTTTTAATTTTATCAATTCTTCGAGCTCCGATAAGTCGAAGCCGCTTGCCCTATTAAAATTTTCGGATCCTCCCCCATCCTGCTATCGATGCAAATACGGTATTTCGCTTAAGTTGACGCCTATGCGCATGGGCGAGATCGTCCCTCACCGTCTTAAGGAAGACTCCTTCAACAAAGCTAGCCATCTCTATTGCTCAGAATAATTCCAAAGAAGACCGCCATCGACGAAAAGAGTCGAGCCGGTCATATAATCGGCATCCGGCGAAGCCAAAAAAGCCGCAAGGCCGGCGACATCCTCAGGCTTACCGAGACGATTGAGCGGAATGTTTCCGAGCAATGTCTTCAGCAGGGTCGGATTATTTAAAAGCTTTTCATTGATCGGCGTTGCGATCGCACCGGGAGCAATATTGTTGACCGTGATATTAAATGGAGCCAATTCGATCGCGAGATCCCTCATCAACATTTTTAAAGCCCCTTTACTGGCGCAATAGGTCGAAAAATGAGGAAAAGGAAGCTCTTCATGCACGGAGCTGATATTAATAATTTTTCCAGGGCGTTTTGTTTCCTGTAAATGCTTCACAAAATTCTGTGTGACAAAAAAAGTCCCCTTCAGATTGATATCGAGGACAAAATCATAATCGGCTTCGGTGACCTCCCAAAATGAGGCATTCTTTTCGACCCCGGCGTTATTGATCAGAATATCAATTCGACCCATCTGCTGAACGCCTTCAGCAATGATCCGGCGATCATCATTTAAATTTCCCAAATCCCCCTGAACAATACATCCGCGTCGTCCAGTCGCTTTCACCAGGTTCAACGTCTCTTCAGCACGACCATCGACCAATCGATCATCAATGATCACATCGGCCCCCTCTTGAGCCAAGCGTACGGCGATCGCTTTGCCGATTCCCTGCGCGCTTCCTGTGACGAGAGCGACTTTATTTTCGAGTTTCATGAAGTCTCCGGTAAGTTTATCAGAATCTTAATTCAAATTTACAAATACCCTAGGCGATTTTTATAAAAAATACCGTAAGCGAGTCAGGAGGCTTCTTCGAAACTTACGATGCTTAAGCAGAACTGGCCACCATTTGTGAGCAGCTTAAAAAGCTTGCGCCGACAAGTAGGTTTTCGCAAAATAGGGAACTCTCCTGGACAAATTATTTATTTATTCTTGCGATCATGACGGAGAAAAGGCCCTGTCCACTCTTTCTCTTAAGCAATCGCAAGTAGCCCTTTTTTCTCAATAAGCGAAAGAAGCTTCAAGGACGGTCCTGCAGGCTTTTTCTCACCGCGCTCCCACTTGCTTACGGCATCCTTTGAGATATTGAGATAATTTGCAAATATGGTCTGACTTACTTTTTCTCGTTCACGAAGTTTTCGGATCTGTTGCGGTGAAAAGGCGTGAATTCGAGTGAGACATGAAACATCAAATTCTCGCATCGTCTCTTTTCCAATCGCTCCAATCTTATGAAGCGCCGCGGCAGATTCATGAATAGCCTCAAAAGCATCCGATTTAAATTTTTTTCGACTCATAGAAGATCTCCGTCAGTTCATCGGTTGATATAAGCATTTCCAATTCTTTGTCGGAAAGCGGAAAGTAATACGAGGCCAGTTTTCTAAAACCCTCCTCTTCCATCGAAGTGATATTCTCTCGATCACTCTTCGCAAAGCCAAACACGAAGAACATCCGATGTTTCACCTGGAAAAGAACAATGATTCGATAACCGCCCGACTTTCCTTGGTTGTCTCGCGCTAAACGTTGTTTAACGAGACCTCCTCGATAGTCTCCATCGATTTTTCCTTGAAGAATATCCCGAATCGTTTGATCGATTTTCTCGTCCGATATTGACTCTTTTTTAGAAAACCGATGAAACCACTTCGTTTTAAAAACTCGTAGCTTACTCATAAGTATAATACTAAGAACTACAAAGTCAATGGACTAAAATTGACCATTTGGATTAAAACAAATCCAATGAAATAATCGTTAAATTGCTGTTTTTCTCTTAATTTCGATATTCGACAGATTACTTCTTCCTTTAAAATGACAGTCATATATTGGGAGTAGAAGTCACCTCTCTATTCGTCAATAAAAGCAGAGGGACGCATCCCACTGGGCACTTCCCTCATTTCAGTTGAGAACCAAGCAAGTCAGTCAGTTCACGATACAGAAGGTTTTTTGACGGATAAATCTAAAAGCTCTGAGTAAAAAAATGCAGAAGATCGAGGAGAGTTCTCATCATGAATCCATGACTCAAAATCCAATCGATTTTGAGTGAGTTCAATGATTCTAGATCCAGGACCTAAATCTCCATAGCTATCGAGTCCCATTGAACGGCCATAGGTAAGAGCGATTCCGTGAAGCATTGCTGCGTAGTCATTGTTATGATCATGACCCACGAATGTTCCTAGAACATTTCCCTTTTCGAGAAGTGCAGAAAAAAATCCGGAGTTAATCGATGGAGAACAACACCGTTCATTTTTTTGTCCGACCGTGATTCCCTTCTCCCATCCCAGTTCGTATTCCGGAAGGGGAATATGAAAAAAGATAAGGGAGTGAGAAACTACTTTGAATTTAAATGAAAGAAACCACCTTCATAAAACAAAATCAAGAAAAATGGGCTCGTTTCGAAAGGGTTTATGCTTCCAAAATCAATGACCCTAATGCTGCAAATGGCTATCTGTATAAAAAAGGTGAAGCCCTTTTAGTTGCCGCAAACTATGCAAAGAAAGGTTTTGCTGTTTCTGTAACTGCAAGCAGAACAGATAATATGAACTTTCGTTCAGACAGGGA
>JAZKBH010000069.1:0-4959 GCA_040388725.1 Verrucomicrobiota bacterium | reverse complement strand
CTCTTATCTTCACTGATCAAGAAATTTAAAATGAGTGAAAATAGCGCCGATCAGTCGTTTAAAAAAAGTCTTGGCGTTCTTTGCCTTTTCCTTGGCGGTTCAAATTTGCATTTAAAGAATTTCAGCCAAAGTCACTTTTTTATCGTAAAGCGCTTTGCCGACAATCGCCCCGTGCAGACTTCCCATTTGGCGGAGTTTTTGAATGTGCTCCGCAGTCGCCACCCCACCCGATGCGATAATATTGTGAGTAAAAACAGATTGAAGCTTTTGAAGGGCGGGATAGTTCGGTCCCGTAAACATCCCATCCGTCGCGATGTCGGTGTAAATTACCGTCTGGACTCCCAGATCCTGAACTTTTTGAGCCAGATCGAGAACATCGACCGTTGAAGCCTCCGTCCAGCCCTTCACGGCAACTTTGCCATCTTTGGCATCAATCCCGACTGCAATTTTTTCGCCCCCCCAACGCTTCACGAGCGATGCCACAAAATCGAGGGATTCCACGGCTCGTGTTCCAATTACAACGCGACTCACTCCCGCCTGAAAAGCATTTTCAACATTTTCATCCGTTCGCATTCCTCCTCCGAGTTGGATCGGGATAGAGATCGACTGAACGATTGCTTGAATTTTATCGAGGTTTCCGGGTTTCCCGTCAAAAGCACCATCCAAATCGACGACATGAAGAATTTCAGCCCCTTCGTTTTTCCATTGTTGAGCAAACGCGACGGGATCAGAACTATAGACGGTGCATGCTTCTTTTTTCCCTTGTTCAAGACGCACTACTCGTCCCCCTAAAAGATCGATCGCTGGATAAATTAACATCGTTGTAAAATGAGGGATTCATCGATCAGAGGTCAATCGGGAAATAAAAAAAGGCAGTTTTCACACGGAGGAAACGGAGGGAGCGGAGTGTTTTTTATTTTAAAGAGAGAGGAAATTTCCCGAATCCCTCCTGGTTCCTCTCCTGTAAATCCTGTTCATCCTGTCCAAAATTTCCCTGATTTTTGACAGGATGAACGGGATTTACAGGAGAAAACAAATACAAAGACATGATTCTGTTTTTGTTGGTTTTTAGAGATCACCATTTTGGTGATTCATTTTACAGTGAAAAATAACTCTCAATGAATCGCAAACACGATCAAAACTTATTCTAAAAATTTGCGACTTCTTATTTTAAGAGGGAAGAAACTTGAGCCTCTTGGCGACTTTGTGTGAAAATTCTTTTGAGAAAAAATGGGAAGACCGGGGCTCGAACCCGGAACCAAGTGCTTAAAAGGCACCTGCTCTACCATTGAGCTATCTTCCCTAATTGAAAGGGAGGCGAAATAGTGCATATTTTAAAAAAGGTGACAACCTTTTTTTCATTCGACTTCTATCCAAGCCCGCCTCTAGCCTCCATTAAAGATGAAATCTCTCGCCCGTGTTTTTTTATTGATCGGAATGCCCCTCCTCTGGATTTCATGCATTGGCCCGGATTTTCAAAGTTCTTTTGACTCCACTTATCCGACTCTGGCAGGCCCGGAAAAAGATCCGAGCAAAGTCGAAGTCCTTCACCAAAAACCATTTCGCTCTGTCGTTTATTTGGGAGAGATTCGAATTGATTCCACTCGTTCCAAGCCTCTTTCGCTTTCTCAATTCATTCAAGAAGCTCAAAAAAAATCGGCCAAAATTGGCGCTGACTTTGTTGAAGTTCTAAAAACAGATTTGACTGCGAATCACTCTACACAAGCCCCTAATACTCCAGGAACGCAAATCCCAGAGACCTATGTCACCCTCAATCCGCGCCTCTCTCTCAATGAAATGGCAGTGACAGCAGTCATCGCCAAGGCAGGCCGCTATTGCCCCACGAAACTCGGATTGATCTACGATGAGAGTTATTTACCACGTTATGTGATTCGCGCCTTTGACGATCAGAGCCGAGCCATCCGAGCGGGTCTTAAAATTGGTGACGAAGTCATTCTTATTGATTCTCTTCGACTCGATGATCCAAGACTTGCTGAAAAATCGATGATCGCCAAGCCGGGGGATGAAGCCAAGATTTCGATTCTACGAAATAATCAGCAACGCCAATTTATTCTGCCGCGGATTGCGAATCGATAAATTCGTAAAGCCGAAAGTGAGCCGTCGCCGCTCTGAGTTTTAAGGAAGTCGGAAGAGCCTGAGTCGTCCAAAGTCGATGCGCCCATGTCATTTTTAAATTCTTAGGAAGAGGGACTCCTAAGACTTCTGACGCATTGAGAAGAACACGGTCTTCATCGTACCCCACAATCCAATGCACTTTTCGGTCGTGAAACATTTTCTCAGACTCTAACCATCGTGAATCGAGATAAAACTGAGAGACATCGACAATCCCATCAATACTTTGGTGCGACGTACTCGCCACAATCGGATGATCCGAAAAATAGAGAAGTGAAGGCGAGATCCACCAAGGGGCAATAATTGCGCCCGGTTCTTTTATCGATTGAGCGAGCACTCGAGTTTCCACCGCAAAGGTTTGTTCCTGATCATCGGGTCGCTTGAGCGAAACGGTTGAAAAAACGATATTAATAGCAAAAGCGACTCCGACTCCCCATCTCCATGAAACGCTCAAGTGTTTCCACATTAAAGCGACTAACAAAAGCGGCGGAATGATCGAAAAATAAAGCCAACGGCGTTGCATCATTGTCACCAGCACTAACACGAAAGTTAACCCGAGAAGAACGATCACACTCTTCTTGTCTTCGATTTGAGACCAGTACTCAAAGAGCGCCCAAGGAATTCCAAAAGTCAGAATGGTGAAGATTAAAATCAAATCTTTAAAAGTAAGCCCCCGAGTCTCTCCAATGGTTTGAAACCAGGTAGATATATTTTTTTGATGAAGATAATGAAGATCTGAAAAACGATAGCCTTCAACACCCTGAACGATAATCAAAAATAAGGCGATGACTCCCCAGAAAAGAAGTTGTTCGCGTCGACGAACGGCAATATTCATCCCCGCAATGATCCCCAGAACCATCAACGGCTCATAAAGCGAAGTCCAGAGAGCGACTCCCCATAAAAGACCGAGGAGGATTTTCCATAAACGAGCATCCTCATTCCAACGACGTTCCTCACCCATTATTCCTAGAAAAATCAAAACCATTAAAAGTGATTGGTGGTCGGGTCGACCAAAGGGAGTTGCCCAAATCAAACCGGGTAAGGCGGCTAATCCGATGGCGAGAACGGGAAATGAAAAATGACCGTTCAAACCCCATCGGGAGGGGCGAGCTCCTCCCGCAAGAAGATAAAGAGCCCCTAAAAGACCGACAAACAAGAGGGGTGAAATGATCATCCCCGACCATTCGATCGGAAAGGAGTAAAATGGTTGAAGGATCAACGCCATACCTGCGATTAATCCATCTAACGGAAAAGTCGTATGGGGAACAATTCCAAGCGGATAGTTTTCGAAATCGTGAAAAGACTGAATCCATCCTTTCCCTTGAAGCATCAGAGCGACCCGATGAAGACGCGTATAACAATCGCCATCGGCCATGTAGGGATGTCCCTCGACGATCGGAGAATTAGGATAAATCCAACGAAGCCAAAGACCGAGAAGAAGAGCAAAGACGAAGAAAAAACAATTTCTCCAATCTATTTTAAAGGTCGTCAGATTCATTCCCGTTTCCGGTGGAATTAAATAAGAACTCGCTGAGGAAGGCAAGGAAGCAGGAAATAAGAATTGAATTTTTTCATGCTTTCATGCCCTCCTAAGCGATTTAATTTTACTGAAAACAGGAGTGAACCATGAATCCAAAGGTTCAACAGAGCTCATTCGCTCTTAATTATATTTTTTAACAAACTTCTTTTTGTTTTCGACTTCGACCGGAGCGGCAGCAGGTGCCGGTGCTACAGGACGAGCTTGTGGCTCGGGGGTTGGGGCGTGAGAATGTTCAGGAGGAAGTTCATGCATTCCATCATCCTCAGTCATCTCTTCCATCGAAGGCATCCCACGCATCGGACGACTAGGAAGCATGGTGTGAGGTGTTCCCCCGGTCGCTTCGATGAATGACATTTTCACTTGAGAGAGTGCTTTTTCCATTAATGCGGCTTCTTGAGGAGAAAGGTTCCCTTTGGTCTTCTCATCTATCATTTCAAGCTGCTCGATCAGCATTTTAGCTGACTCGAAATTGGGAGGAAACATCTCACCATCGGGTGTCGGAATTTTTCCAAGCATCATCAGAATATTCTGAGCTTGAATCATCACAAATTGAGCAAAGCGTTGAGCCATTTCACGAGGGTCCATAGATGAAGAAGGGGTTGGGTCGGAGGAACGTTTCGGTTCGACCGTATTTTTTAATTTATTCAGGACTGACGATAGCAGTGACATAATTCGGGTTCGAGAAGTATTTTTGAGCCGTACGATTGATCTCTTCGAGGGTCATTTCGCTCAAACGACGTGACTTTGCCTCATGATAATCATAACCGAGCCCTAAATACTCATGAAGAGCGGAAGAATACGCAATCGTCGCAGGGTCTTGGCGAATCATCTTTAAATGACTGAGAAGCTTGGCACGTGCCCGTTCCACTTCTTCAATCGTGATCCCCTTCTCTGCAATTTGTTGGATCTCGTCGACCATCTCTTTTTCGACCAATTTTCGCTTCTTCGGATCCGTCCCGACATAAAAGACGAAATAGCCCGCTTTCTGCGCTTGGAATTGAGAAGTTCCGACAAAATAAGCGAGCCCGAGCTTTTCACGGATTCGAATAAAGAGTCTCGATCCAAGATCCGAAAGCGCCTCGCTTAATACTTCGAGCACCATCTGATCGGGGTTCGTTGTCGGTACGGTTGGAAATGCAAATTGTAAAACCGCCTGCTGTTTCGGAGTCGTACGCTCAGCACGGAACGGTTGTTGTAAAGGAAAAGGGATAAGGTCTCGTCGCGAAGCAGTCGTCGGCTTCCAAGAAAAAACTTTTTGAAAACGATTCATCACTTGATCGGGATCG
>JAZKBH010000068.1:8740-9324 GCA_040388725.1 Verrucomicrobiota bacterium | reverse complement strand
TCGAAACGAAATTTTCGAAGAGAGATTTAGCTCAAGCCGATCTCGAGGAAAAAATCATTTCTGAAAATCCCATCTGGATTGTGAAACTCCTTCAAGATTTAGGGGCAGCTCCGAGCGGAGGAGAAGCGCGACGACTTATCCAAGCAGGAGCGGTCTCTTTGGATGGCGAAAAAGTAATCGATCCGAAAGCAAACCTCACCCTCACTTCGACTCCTCAAATTTTAAAGGCCGGAAAAAAGTTTTTCGTCAAAATTAAGACTGGATAAAACGGTTAACACCGAGGACTCGCAGCGCTCGTCCCTCCAAGGCTTAAGATTGAAAGGTACCTATGAAAATCGAAGTGATTAATACCGGGACTGAAATTCTTTTAGGTCACGTGACGAATACACATCTCGGATATTTAGCCCGAGAACTCTTTTCCATCGGTGAACGGATTGAGCGTCAATGCACTGTCCCTGATGGAGATGCCATTCGTCTCGCATTAGCGGACTCTCTGGAACGTGCAGATGTGATTATTGTGACAGGAGGACTCGGACCTACTTCCGACGATATTACCCGAGAAATTACCTCCGAACTCATTCAAC
>JAZKBH010000068.1:0-8730 GCA_040388725.1 Verrucomicrobiota bacterium | reverse complement strand
CGCTTCAGTTTGTCCCTGAAATTTGGGATCATATCCTCGAACGATTTAAGCGTCGTCATAAAGTCCCGGGAGAAAACAATCGAAGACAAGCCCTTGTTCCTGAAGGAGCGGAGTATTTTCAAAATCAAAATGGAACCGCTCCTGGTCTGGTGATTCCCTTTAAAAAACAGGTCATCGTACTTCTTCCCGGGCCCCCGCGCGAGTTGATGGGCATGTGGGAACAACAGGCATTTCCTTGGTTGAAACAGCATTTTTTCCAATCGACAGAAGTGATCCAAAAACAATGGAGAATTCTCGGTATCGGAGAATCCGATGTTGAGCGGGAGATCGAGCCAAAACTTCGCGAAATTGGGGCCATAGAAATCGGGTATTGCGCCCGTGCAGGAGAAGTTGACCTTCGCGTGATCTCTTCCGACAAAGCACTCCTGGAAAAAGCGCATCAGATTGTGACCTCCCAATTTAAAGAAGCGATTTATAGCTTGGGAACGGAAACCATGGAAGAGGTCGTCATTCGTCTCGCTAAAGCAAAAGGAATTCAAATTTCGACCGCTGAATCTTGCACGGGAGGACTCATCTCCCATCGTCTCACTCAAGTCTCCGGAAGTTCAGAAGTTTTTAGCTTTGGATGGATCACTTATGCCAATGAGGCGAAAACTCAAGAGCTCGAAGTCCCACCCGATCTTTTCGATTTAAAAGGAGCCGTGAGTCAAGAAGTGGTCGAAGCAATGGCCCTCGGGGCACTCCGTCAAAGCCGCTCCCAAATCGCTGTTTCGGTCAGTGGAGTTGCAGGACCGACAGGAGGAACCGACGAAAAACCGGTCGGCACCTGTTGGATTGGATGGGCCACCGCCCAGCGTGTTTGGTCCGAAAAATATCTTCTCTCCCAAAACCGAGAGACCTTTAAAATAATGGCGAGCCAACATGCTCTTGATGGAATTCGGCGATGGCTGGAAATTTAGCCTTAAAACCGTCTCTGAAAACCAATAAAAACAGGATCATGTCTTTGTGTTTTTTCTCCTGTAAATCCTGTCCATTCTGTCAAAAAATCAGGGAATTGAGACAGGATAACTAGATGAACAGGAGAAGATATTTTTTGGTAAATCCCTAACACAAGAAATGGTTTAAAGTGAATGAATTTACCGCTTCGCGCCGTAGTGTCGTTGTGCGAGAAATTTCTTTGTTTTCACTCGAGCTTTTTCTTCACTCGCATCCACTCCCCTAAACTCCACGCCTGAAATGGACATCCACGAGATTCATAAGGAGCATCTCCATCCGCAATTTCAGGAAGATGATTTTGATTCAGGGGATCTAAATGTTGAATCAGTGGTTTTAAAAATCGATTTTGGAGATCAGCTTTGACTTCCGAACTCTCTCCATAAACTCGTAACCACGCTTCAATAAATGGCCCAATCCACCAAACCCACACCGTCCCTTGATGATAGGCGCTATCTCGTTGAAGAATTCCCCCCTCACATTTCCCTTTATAATCGGGATGATCGGGAGACAAACTTCTTAATCCGGCACTCGTCCAAAGTTGTTTCTCCACGATCTCTAAAACTTTTTTAGCCTGCTCGGGAGAGATTAACATTCGAGGTAATCCTCCAATCGCTAAAAGCATATTCGGTCGTATCGCATCATCGACCCGTCCAGGCTGGTGATTCATATCGACGAGATCATTTAAGGACTGCCCATTCCAAAAACGTTTTTGAAAACTTTGCGCCGCTTTGAGTGCCATTTTCTCCCACGACTTTTCCCATCGACCTCCCACCATCAACGCGTGAATCCACAAGGCCTGCACCTCGACCGGTTTTCCGATTCGTGGAGTCACTACCCAATCCCCTACTTTCGCATCCATCCACGTCAATTGAACTCCCGCTTCTCCACACGCGATGAGTCCATCGTCATCCATTTGAATTCCGTAACGCGTCCCTTCGCGATACCCCTTGAGAATGGCTAAACAGGCCTCTTGAAGCATCAAGCTCTCGTTCTTCGAAAGAGTGGATGCCCATTTCTCCAAAAATTCACCGACCACCACCACATACCAGAGCGAGGCATCGACGGAATTATATTCCGGCTGAGCTCCCTCATCGGGAAATCGGTTTGGCATCATTCCCCGATCCACATACTTCGACCACTCCAATAAAATTGAGAGCGATTCTTCACGACGATCCTGCGCCAATAAAAGTCCGCGCATCGCAATGAAGGTATCTCTTCCCCAATCCCCAAACCACGGATAACCCGCAATAAGAGTCAATCCTTCCCCTCGCTTGACCAAAAAATCATCCGCTGTTTTTTCAAAGCCACTTTTGGGAGGATTCGGTTGAATCAATCGACTTTCTCCCTCTAAACCAAATTCCAAATGCGCCTTGTTCCAAACAATATCCCACTGAAAAACACCTGGCGAATGAAGATCTTCGACATCCTCCAATCCTCTCGCTTTTTCTTCATCGTATTGAAATTGATAGTACCACGTGGGGTCGCGTAAAAAAATCCCATCCGACCTCATTTCGTAGGCAGGTCGATTCGCATAAGGTTGTAATCTCCAAACCTGAAGAGACTCCTTTACCTCTAAATTTCTCTCTGTGTTGGCGTGATGTAGCGAATGAAAATCGCGCCCTGAAAGAAATGGAATCACCCAAAAGGTCCAATCTTTTCGACTTTCTGAAAATGTCCAATCGAGATGCACCCCACTTTTTCCTCGCTCCATCCAAATCGAAAAAGTGAGCTCTATTTCATTCAAAATCCGATATTTCCAAGTGGGAAACGGATGGGAAGTATAATCTAACAGCTCAACGTTTTCTGTCGGAAGTAGCGTATCGGGGGCATATTTTTGGGAGGTTAATCGGGCGTATCGTCCATCATCGGTAACAACCCCTGCCTGGAATCCATTCCAAATTAAAAAGCGGTCTGAGGGGGGGGTTAATGAATGAGTCCAAAGGGAATGATATCGCCGCGTCCTTACCCCGCCCACCGTCCCCATCCCAAAACCACCAAGACCATCCGTCACAAGCCATTCTTGATTCAAGGGAAAGCCCATGCCGAGAGCATGCACGACGCACATTGAATGGAAAGATCCTTTTGGCAGAGCGTGTGGAAATCAAATGAGTTAGAAGTCATTTTTAACGAAAATGAGCCAAAAATGACGTTTTTTATGCTTATTTCGCCTGTTTTTTAAAATATTGATCGATCAATCTTGACAAACCTCCTTTCGCTTATTAATTATCTTAAGATTACAAAAATTGTAATAACAACGAATGGAGTCTATGCTTATGAAACCCTTCTCTTTATCAAAACAAATCGGAGTAATAGGGATTTTGATGGCTGTAGTTTTGCCTCACGTTCTTGCCGAAACGGTTTATTCAATCCCTGAATCCGTCGGATCAACGGCTTCTTTAAGCGAAAAAAAAGCCTATTCTTGCGATTCTTCTTATTACGTGAACTCCGGCTTCGCAGTCAATGGATGGGGAGGCGGCAGCTTACTCGCCACACCCGAATATCGCACTGGTTATTATTACTCTGCCCCGGGATCCCAATGCTTTAAGATAACCGCTAAAGGGACGGGGGATGCTCAGCTTTTGACCGACTTCCTTTTTAACGGACAAACCATCTACCGCGTCTCCGCCAAAATGAGAGCAGACACCGCCGTCAAAGCGACAATGTTCGTTCGCCAGGCCGATTTTCCTTACACGGTTTATCTCATTAAAACCGTCGATTTGGATACAACATGGAAATCGGTTGAAATCGAAGGAATGGTGATGACACCTAATTCACGACTTCGTTTCGCTCAATCCCAGTTGAATCAAAATGTCTACATTGACGACATTCACATCTCCGAAGTCACTAAAAATCTCTATGCCCCTGCGAAAACCGATCCTATTCCCGATTCTCTTTTCGGAATCGTTTTTAATAAACTTTTTCCCACGGAATTACAAACAGCCCCGACCAATCATCAGTTTGTTCGTGCTTGGGATACTCACACGTGTTGGCTCGATCTTGAAAAATCGCCTGGAAATTGGGATTGGAACCGCATGGATATATTCGTGGATTCGCTCCGCATCAATAATCCAAATATGCAAATCCTCTATACTATGGGACAGGTCCCACAATGGGCTTCCTCCAATCCCGGAGATACCACCGCAATCTACGGTCCCGGTGCTTCCGCCCTTCCCAAAGATATGAATCTGTGGCGCAATTATGTCCATCAAGTAGCCACTCGCTACAAAGGAAAAATTCGATATTATGAACTCTGGAATGAGTACGACTACAAACCTCACTTTGCAGGAACGGTCGACGAGATGGTCGAACTCGCTCGCATCACCAAAGAAGAACTTTTAAAGGTCGATCCTTCAAACAAATTGACCTCTCCAAGCGTAACCCGCTATGGACTACAAGCCCTCGAAAGTTTCATTCAAAAAGGGGGAGATGACTATATCGATATCGTCGCCTTCCACGTTTATCCCGGACAAAACGTCGAGAGCGCGGATAACCGAAGCCTCTATCTGAACACACTGCAAATGCTTAAAAATTACGACCTCGATGACTTACCTCTTTGGAATACAGAAGGCTGTACTCAAGGCTCCAAAACTTTGACAAGCGCTGAATGGCATGGTTTGCAAATCCGCAACCTTCTCACGATGCGTGCAGGAGGGCTGGATGCTTTCATGTATTATTTTTATGAAGGCTTTAAAGCCGGTCAAACGCTCGGATTGGCCACCGGAAACACAACCACAGGATGGATCACTCCAACCGATGAAGGAAAAGGATATAAAGTGGCGGTCAAGTGGCTTCGCAGCGCTCAAATCCTCGATGCTTATCTCGTCAATCCGGATATTTACGTTTACAAATTACGTCGAGGAAATACGGATTTCGAAATTCTCTATACGACAGGCACACCTAAAAAAGCCGCACTTCCGAGTCAGTGGAAAGCCATCTCCATGGAGGACATGCAAGGGACTCTCTTTAATCTAGCTGGAAATCAAACCGTACAAGTCTCCGTAGAACCCGTTCTCATCACAAATACTCCGACAACGGGTGTTCTCGTGCCCTTTAAAGGAACCCCCACTTCTATTCCAGGTCGAATCCAAGCGGAAGACTATGACTTCGGCGGCGAAGGAGTCAGCTATCATGATGTCGATCCAACAAATCACTTAGGAGCCTATCGCTTCGATGGAGTCGATATCCGAGTTCCTCTCTCTGGAGGCTATGTCATCGGAAATAGCGCTGCGGGTGAATGGCAAAAATATACCGTTCAAGTCAATACCACGGGCACCTATACGATCTCCGCTCGTATTTGCACACTCTACGCAGGGAAAACATTCACGCTCAAGATGGATGGAATCACAATCCTCGGTCCTGTTGCCATTCCTATTACGGGGGGTAATTGGGATTCCTGGAGAGTCTTGACCTTTAAAGGGATTCCGCTCGCTGCAGGGAAGCACGTCCTGCAAATCATCACAGATACTGGCGCATTTGATATCGATTATTTAGATTTCTCTCTTCCCTAAAGAGAAATCCTCCTTTGAAAAAGGGTTATCCGGTCCTTCATGCCGGATAACCCTCTCAAGCCGAAGCCGCAAGTGAGGTGATCCCGAAGTCGATGTTTCCTATTTTAATCCCGATTTGGATTAAAATAGGACGTTTTTTTGTAACTTATTCGATCTTGCGGGGTTTAATCGCTACGTATGAAATATCCCCTCCTCCATACCGTCGTTCTCTCCCTTCTTTTGGGAGCACCTCTCCTCCATTCGCAAACCACTCCCGCTCCCGCTCCTTCTCCGCAGATGAGTGAATGGAGACAAAAGCGCCAAGAATGGAAAAACCTTCCTCCCGAAGAACGTCAAAAGAAACAAGACGAATATTTTAAAGATCATCCCGAAGCGAAAGCGAAATACGATGAGATGAAAAAAAGACGAGAGGAATACGACAAGCTCTCCCCTGAAGAAAAACAGAAAAAAAGGGAAGAATTTTTCAAAGAACATCCTGAAGCCAAACAAAGAATGGAAGAATGGCAAAAGCTGACCCCCGAACAACGGAAGGCAAAAATGGAACAAATGAGAAAAGGGACCCCTGCCCCTATTACCGATGCCTCATTTGAATAATCATTTCGCACTCACTCTAAACAAAAAAACCCACATCCTTGCGGATGTGGGTTTTTTAATGGTCTTAAGCTAATCCATTCCAGAATTACATCTTAGGAAGGTAAGCATTCACAGCAGCCCAATCGACATAGTTTAAAACTTCGTCGATATAACCTGCACGAGCCGTAAAGAAGTCCGCATAATAAGCGTGCTCATACACGTCCAAAGCGAGAAGAGGTGTTACGCCCCACACAGGATAAGTGTTTTGTGCATCACCGATATAATTGAAAAGCTTACCGGTCGTTTGATCAATCCCTGTCCAAACCCAACCGCGAGCCGCAATACCGGTCGCTTTGAGGTCTTTTTTATAATTATCAAATGACCCAAAATCGCGATCAATTAATTCGGCAATTTTACCAGAAACTTTTCCATCTCCACCGAGGATATTGAAATACATTTCGTGATTTTTTAAACCACCGACCGCAAAAGTGTAATCCACTTTCAAGGCACGAATCGTTGAGTAAATTTGATTCGCGACTGCAGGATTTGCAGGATCTGGAACGCCAAGCTTTTCGAGCTCTTCGAGGATCGCGTTGCTCTTGTTCACATACCCTGTATAGAGCTTCATATGCTCTTCATGAGTTTTGTCGGAAATTTTGCCGGTCTTTCCTTTGATCTTCGCCAGTAACTGTTCTTGTTTATTATCGTATTTATAGGCCATTGATTTTCTCCACGTTGAAGTTTGGGGCAAGATAAGGGCCAAGCTTTTATTGTCAACTCCTCCCCCGAAATAAAATTCTTTTTCTGTGAAAAATTAAAGGCATAGTCTTCCATCATGTCTGATGGGAAGTTTACAATTGGTTTCTTACAACGCTTTATTCGAAGCAATGGCGATGTCTATAGTCTCAAGGAAGACTTACACAAACAACTCATCTCCTTTCTTGCTCATAGTCCGAATATTCCCACTTTTCCCGCGATTGTCCGTAAGATCGAAAAAATCATCAAATCTGAAAAATTTACCCTAGAAGAAATCGAAAGCACTGCTCGACTCGACCCTAGTCTCGCCTCCCAAATCATCCGCTCTGCCAATGCAAGCACCTATGGAGGAGGGAGTCTGGTTCAATTGCATGACTGTCTCCAACGACTCGGAGTCAAACAGCTCCGGAAAATTCTCTGCTTGCACGGCACCATTAGCAGCTTTTACGGCTTTAAAGTGAAGGCCAATTGGTCCCAATTTTGGCATCATAGTATTCTAACCGCTCGATTTACAGAGCTGATCTATCCTTATTTTGCAGAGGAATCGGGAGACGAATATCTCGCCGGACTTCTTCATGACAGTGGAAAGCTTTTCCTTCAACGTATTTTTCCAGAGCTCTTTCAAGAAGTTATTCAGATCATGGCCGAAGAAAATTATGATGCTGAAACTGCCGAGCACAAGATCCTCGGCTTCACCCATTCCGATGTCTCGGCCAACCTTTGCGACCGTTGGGAATTGAGCCCCCGCTGCGTGGAAGCCGTCCGCTGGCATCATCAGCCCGATCATAATCCGAAAGCAGAAAGCCGCATTCTCTCGCATGTCCTTCAATTTGCAGATCTTTGCGCCAATGCCTACGATGTGAACTTAGATGCTGTCCCCAAGGTATCCAAACAATCCCTTTTTGATTCTCCGGAATGGCTCGCACTCCAATCCTTCAAGCCCTCTCGAAAACTCGAGATCGATTTTGATCTCGAAGTCAAAGAGGTCCAGATTCTCGCAGACTCCATTACATAAGAGTCCCCATGACCTTTTCCGTGATCGTTCCTTGCCTCAATGGAATGCCATTTTTGAAGGAAACACTGGAATCGATCCAATCCAATTTACAAACCGTTCAAGGTGAAACCATCTTTCAAGATGCGGGATCAACAGACGGAAGCCTGGAATGGGCGCAAACGATTCTTCCCCCTTCATCCATCCGTTCAGAAAAAGATTTAGGCCAATATGATGCGATCAATCGAGGATTCCATCATGCTCAGGGGGATGTTCTTTGTTGGATCAATGCCGATGACACTTTAAAACCGGGATCACTCCAAAAAGTTCAAGAAATTTTTGAAAATAACCCAACTATCCAATGGATCGTGGGGGGCTTTGAGATGATTGATTCTCAGGGAAAAGAAATCCGAAAAATCCATCAATCGTATAAGCATTGGCTTTTAAAAAATTACCGGAACGAACTCCTTTTTTTTGAAAATCCGATCCCTCAAATGTCTGTCTTTATTCGAAAAAATATTTTTCTAAAAGCAGGAGATTTATCGTCTTATTATCTCGCCTTTGATTACGAGTATTGGCTACGTCTCTCCTCCCTTCATACCCCGTGGATTACATTGGATATTCTTTCCCAGTTCCGTTGGCATCCCGATTCCAAATCTTCCCAAAATCACCGCCAACTTTTTGACGAACAATACGAGATTGCCTGTCGCTACACGAAAAATCCTTTTTTCCGTTTTCTTCATCGAATGACCCGTGAACGAAATCGACTCTTTTACACCTGGCTCCCGTGAATCCTCCTTTCATCGTCACCACCCCCATTCGGAATGAATCCTGGATTCTCGAAAAATTCTTGGAAACTACATCGCTTTGGGCTGATTTTATTCTCATCTTAGATTCAGGATGCGA
>JAZKBH010000067.1:0-3219 GCA_040388725.1 Verrucomicrobiota bacterium | reverse complement strand
CCATCTTACTTCTTCTTTTCGACCTTCACCGGCGGCGTATAGCGGTTATACAACTTAAAATCGCCTCCGCTCAAAAAACAAATTTTCTGAAGCAGATCGAGGCACTCTTGATTTTTTTCGTAAAAAAAACCGACTCCAAATAAATGAATCGAAGGCCCTGTTTTCTCGCGTAACGCATCGAAACGACTCGGCACTTTCCATCGCGGCACATCCATCTCTCCATCCGTAAAAATAAAAACAGCCTCAGGGCCTTGCTCAAAGGCGCCTTGAAGTCCTTTAAAAAAATCGGTCGCTCCACTTAAGTTCGGCTTCAACGCCAGAAACCGTCTCGCCAATTCCTTATACTCATGCGTCGCAGGGACCAAGGCAGAGGCCATACTTGAGGTTTCGTCCGAATAATAAACAATGTTAAATGACATCTCGGGAGGCATCGCACTAATCGAGCGGGCGACCTCATCCTGCGCGATTTGAAATCCCCATCGGCCATCAATTTCATTCCACATGGTTCCGGAGACATCGATTAAAAAAACCACTTTTTTCACCGGAGCTTGAATATCCCAAATTTTAACACCCGGAAGAGCAGACGGAGCGACCTTCACCGTTTTTTCTTCGACGGGAGTGGGAGCTCCCACTTGAGTGAGAGGATTCCAATTCGGGACATCGGAGGGATCAGGAGCTTTTTTTTCGGCCGTCGGCTTCTGATTTTTTTGCGCCAAAGGAATAACCTCCGTTCGCACTTCGACTTCACGAGGAGCGGGTATCGGAATCGGCTCTTTTTTTTCTTCTTCCCGGAATCTCATGCTTCGAACAATAAAAATGCCATGCTCGTCGGACGAATGCGCCTCAAACATCACAAGGTTTTGAACCCAAAGCAGCGCTACGATATGAAGCAAAAATGCAGAGAGCCAGACCCAGCCAATCGGCTCCCCCCAAAGACGGCGCCAATTCGACCGAAGTAAATCAATCCGACTGGGCCGACGTCGACTCATGCCGTTTTGTTCGGCTTTTTCTGATCAATTAAATCCCAAAAGGCGGGATTCTTTTGAAGCTCTTCATCTTCAACAGTAGGAAGATTCGAACGGAAAAGAAAATCTTTGAGGGAGTTCTTATTTAAAAGACGGTGAATTTTAACCCCTGCTCCTGTTTTTTCGAAATAGACGCGATAGTCTTTGGTCCGAAAACGATAAAGTTCCTGTCCCTCACGAGTCAAACGTCCAAAGCGATCGGGATCGAGATTTTCGAGATTTTGGACTAAGCCCTGAAACTCGCTCACAATTTCTAACTGAGTCATTTTGGGAAGAGCGGTAAGATCCGAAGAACTCGCCTCATTAAAAACTACCTGTATCACTTGTTTTCCTTTTTTAGAGGCTTTGCGGGAAGAGATCCCCCTTTTTTAACAACGGGGGCCTTGAGTTCCTGAGCCGGCTTTTCGGGTGAGGATGCGACGGGGATCGGATAAATCAAATATTTTTTACGAAACTCTCGAAAGGCCACTAATGAAGGTCCCCAAGTCGCCATAATTTCTTGCGCACTTCCTCCTCGGGTGAAATGATTTCTCAAGGCATCGCCCCCGCACACCTTGTCATAGAGGGAGATTTTATCCGGAGGAATATTTTGATAAAGGGTCGGTCCAAAACGAGTCCGAATCTCCTGCATGAGGTTCATCGAAATTTCCATCAAGTTCGCTTTGTTGAAATCCCAAAAATGCATCTGAACCCCCTGGCACATTTGCCCCTTCAAACTTCCATAAAAAGGTTTGTAAAACGCAGGACGAAAAGTGACCCCTTTCATTCCCTTCGCATTAAACTTATCCGCAAACTCAAAGGCATTGAACGAAGGATGTCCGATGAGCATAAAGGGTTGAGTATAGCCTACTCCTGTGCTGACAATGGAGAGCTCTCCGATAAGCCCTGTAATCACATAATGATAACACGTCTCTGCCATTGGAATATGAGGCGAAGTCGGAACCCAGACGAGTCCGGTCTCCTGCCAGGTCATTTCACGGCGCCATCCGCCCATCGGGACAATGACTAGCTTCGGCGCTTTCATAATCCATTTTTCTTTCACGATCATGTTCGCTAACTCACCACAGGTGAGTCCGTAAACATACGGAATGCTCCATTGACCGACAAAAGAGCGAAACTTCGGATCCAGTGGCATTCCTTCCACACGATTTCCACCGAGAGGATTCGGACGATCTAAAACGTAAAACTCAATCCCCGCCTCTCCCGCCGCTTCCATCGCCAATCCCATGGTGCTGATGTAAGTATAACTCCGGCATCCAATATCTTGAAGGTCATAGAGTAAAACATCGATTCCCTTGAGCATCGCAGGCGTGGGCTTCCGAGTAGCTCCATGAAGAGAATAAACCGGCAAACCGGTTCGTTCATCTTTGGTATCACTCACCTGATCTCCCGCGAGTTCTGCTCCGTAAAGACCATGCTCGGGTGAATACAGAGCGACTAAATTCACCTGTTTGGAATGTCTTAAAATATCAATTGTGCTGACGCCCCGAGAATTCACACCCGTTTGATTGGTAATCAGACCGACTCGTTTTCCCTCGAGTCCTTTGAAATTGTATTTCACCAGAGTATCAATTCCCAACTCCACCACGGGAGTCGCCGAAAGAGGAAGAAGAAAACTGAGAAACAATAAAAGCCACTTGCGAAAGTTCGTATTCATCATAAATAACTAATGCACTTTGTCAGCGAGTCTGCTCAAGGTCAAACCTCTATGCTTGAAAACCTACCTTATCTTTTGATGCTTTTCCCGATCATCACCATCCATGAATTCGCTCATGCCTGGATGGCTCATCGCTGTGGAGACGATACGGCCAAGGATTTAGGACGTATGAACCTTAATCCGATGTCTCATATTGAACTCTTCGGGAGTGTGATTCTTCCGATCATCAACTTGAGTCTGGGAGGAACACCGCTCGGATTCGGAAAAACCGTTCCGGTCGATCGATACCAGTTTCAGCATCCTCGTCGTGATGATATCCTCGTGGCACTTGCAGGCCCTGTCGCCAATCTCCTCCTGGCCTTTATCGCGTTAGCCATCGCGACGTTCACACTCCCTCCGGGGCATGAACTTCTGACGCTGGCAGGGAAATTTGCCTCTTTCTCTGTCTTTCTCGGATTTTTCAATCTTCTTCCTTTTCCTCCGATGGATGGATGGACTCTCTGCAAAGCGATTTTTAAAATTTCGGATGCCTTCGAA
>JAZKBH010000066.1:0-1818 GCA_040388725.1 Verrucomicrobiota bacterium | reverse complement strand
CTCTTCACAACGACTCCGAATGTCTTTACTCGAAGCTTTAAAATGGAGCCTCGTCCCATCCTCTCTGGAAAAGGAGAGACCAGCTTTGAAGTCAAACTCGCCGGATTCCCCGCAGTTGAAGGAAAAATTATTCGTCAAAAAAATTCGCTTCGATTCCAATATCAAGTTTTGGATTCCAATATCCGAGAAGACAAACTTCATCCTTGGTTAGGTTCAGGAGTAGAACTCTTTTTCTCCACCCTCACCTCCTCCACACCAATTCAACTCTGGTGCCTCCCTCAACCCGGGAAAAAGAATCCCGTGATCGTGAACCAACACAATGTTCCGATTAAAGGCGCCCAAGGAACTCAAAAAATCAGCAAAGCCGATTATCTGCTCGATTTTGAAATTCCCCTCAGCTCCATCGAATTAAATGAAAACACTTCCAAAGAATTCCTATTTGATAGCGCCATCAACCTGAATGCCTTGGGAGATGCGCATAGCGGTGGAAAGACTTCATTAAGTGGACGCTTTGACTCTTACATGAGCAGCGCCAACTACTCCGTCGTGAAGCTCGGATAAAAAAATCTGAAACAGAGTCGCGAGTCCTGGAAGTGCAAACTCCAGGACTTGCCATAGTCGCCGCTTCAAAAAAGAAGAGTACAAAAAACGCTGAAGAGAGCATCGATCACAGGAGAAATAACGGGAGGGACGAGATCCTTCGAGTCCAGCATTTGGCACGCGAAAGAATCGTCCAACGATCAGCTTTCACGGCTTCATATTGGCATGATCCTTCCTAATCGCTTCTTCAGAGATATTTCCACATGCTGGACTCGAAGAATCTCGTCCCTCCCGCTTCAGCAAAAATCATATCGAGACCAACAATTCACTAAATCGAAATTACTATAGGCTTTTTTAAAGCCAATTTCTTCGCGTTTATCCTCCCCATCCTTCCATCGATGCTATTTTTTTCTCTCAAGGCAAAGGAGGCAAAACTTTCCACTCATTGTTTCCCCGAAGACTTTCAGCCGCAAGACATCCCACCGCTACACTTTGACGACCTGCAATCGGATTTTTGAGACAATGTTTCTTGTTTTGAATCGATTTCAACCAATCCAAAACCATTCGAGGATCTGCCCCTCCGTGTCCCCCTGAGGTCGAAGATTTAAAACGATAAGTTTTTGAGGGACGGGAATTCCGAAGAAGAACCTCTAATCGATAATCCGTCTCCCAGTAATCTCTGCTGACATTCGGACAGGAAATCATCGGTTCAAAACTCTCCATCCGTCCCTTGGTTCCGATGAAAACATAACTCCGGTGATAATCTGGAGTAAACTGACACTGAGAATAGTTCGCCAGAATTCCTCCTTCGAGTTGCATCATCACCATCTCATTATCTTCCACATTAATTTCCGACCGGAAAACGCATTGATTCAAAATCGTACTGGTCGTCGCATCCGGACAATCGTGTCGTTTATCACATTCTTGACAGGTTAAATCGTTGGGTTGATCTCCTCCGTAATAAGAACGGGACCCCAGCGCAACCAATCGTTTCGTATAACGCCCTGTAATGTAATGAATCAAATCAATATCATGAGTCGCTTTTTGAAGGAGAAGCGAGTTTGATTTCTCGCGCTTCGAATGCCAATCCTGAAAATAAAAATGCCCCCCTCTTCCGACAAAGTGCCGGACCCAAACTCCTGTTAAATCGCCTAATTCACCACTTCCCGCAATCTCCATCATCGTCTTATACATCGGATGATGCCGAAGATTAAATCCGATCGTTAACGATCCTTGAGTCTCTTTCTGAACCCCGATCATCTGATCGCAATCCGCAAT
>JAZKBH010000065.1:5070-6871 GCA_040388725.1 Verrucomicrobiota bacterium | reverse complement strand
AGTATTTCGCTCGAAAAATTGAAGAAGCCGAAAAAGCAGGAGTAAAGCGGATTTGGATCGATCCTGGACTAGGATTCTATTATCGGAACCTTCAAGATAGTCAGGTGCGGATTCAGCATCAGATGAATGTTTTTTTGAATAGTTTTCGGCTTCGTCGTTTGGGCTGGCCGATTTGTCATGCACTCCCGCATGCCTTTGAGTGTTTTGAAGGAGAGGTTCGTAGCGCGGAGCCCTTCTTCGCGGTTTTGGCGGCCTTGGGGAAAGCGAGTCTCTTGAGGACACATGAAGTTCCAAAGGTTCGTGCCGTCATGGAGACGATGGGAATTTGGAAATAGGGGATGAAAGTAATAATCTCTAAGGAACGCAGGAATGCTGGAAACGAAGAGGCAATACGAGAAAAACCGTTTTTGTTTTAAAGAAAAAATAAATATTCCTACCTTCCAGCATTCCTTAGAGTGTATGAAATTTTATCCTGTTGATCCTGTAAATCCTGTCTAAAAATTTTTAATTTCACGGAACACAAAATATGAAAATCGTTGTTACAGGATTAATGGCTCAATATCCCTTCGGAGGAGTCATTTGGGATTACATTCAATATGTCCTTGGATTCCATTCATTGGGTCATGAGGTCTGGTATCTGGAGGACTCCGGAGTTTGGCCTTACGATCCGATCAATTTTACCTATACAGAAGATTGCTCTCAGAATGTCCGTTACCTGAATCAGATTATGACGGAGTTTGGATTCGCAGACCGTTGGATTTATCGCAATGGAGCGAACGGGCAATTTCATGGCGGCGGAGAAACGGTCGCTCGAGATCTTTTAAAGAATGGGGATCTGCTGGTCGATGTTTCAGGCGCCGGTTGCTTGCGTGATTATGAACTCACGATTCGTCATAAGATGTTTCTCGATGGAGATCCGATGTTTACCCATATCGGACTTTATGATGAATCCAAAAAAGATCATACCGATCGAGTTCGCTCGTATGATAGTCACTTTAGTTTCGGATTAAATATTGGAGCGAAGGATTCGCTTGTTCCGACCGCAGGAATTCATTGGAAGCCGACGCTTCAGCCAATCTCTCTCGAGCATTGGCCTTTTCAAACGGAAGCCCCTCTCGATCGATTTACCTCCGTCATGAATTGGGCGAGTTATGCGCCGAAGGAGTGGGAGGGGAAACCGTATGGTCAAAAAGATTTGGAGTTTCAGAAGTATATGGAGCTCCCGCGTCATACGCCTCAAAAGCTCGTGATGGCGATGGGCAAAGGTCCTGGAAATAAACGCCCGACGGAACTTTTGAATGAAATTGGATGGACGATTTTAGAGCCGGATCAAGTCGTCCCGGATCATCATACCTATCGCGATTTTCTTCGGACTTCCAAGGCAGAGTGGAGTATCGCGAAGCATGGTTATGTGGCCTCTCGAAGTGGATGGTTTAGCTGCCGGACGGCATGTTATCTCGCTCTAGGACGTCCCGCGGTGGTTCAAGATACTGGATGGAGTCAGCATCTTCCTCATGAAGCAGGAATCCTTCCCTTTTCGACATTAGAGGAATGCGTGGATCAAATTGCCAAAATCAATGCAGATTATCTCCGTCATCAAAAAGCAGCTCGCGCTTTTGCGGAAGAGTTTTTAGATGGGAAAAAGGTTTGTGCTAAATTGTTAAGCGATGCCGGGCTTGCTGAATAGAGGCTATTTTTAGCCGCAAAGAGGCACAAGAACCACAAGAGAAAATTCAGTTATTTTTTATTTAAATCATTCGTTGCCAAGCGAATTCCAGTTTCAAATAATTCGATTTAACTC
>JAZKBH010000065.1:282-5057 GCA_040388725.1 Verrucomicrobiota bacterium | reverse complement strand
GCTTGGCCCTCCCGTTTTTCACCAAAAGGATTCTGTGTTTTACGGAGTAAAACCATTCCTAATGACGAATATAGGTTAAATCAAAAATGAATTTTATTTGTGCCCCTTGCGCCGCTTTGTGGCAATATTCTTACTGGATATTCCAAAGTACGGCAGTCGGCGTGTGATAAATCGTCGAGGTTATCGGAAGAGAAAAGAATTTTTGAAGAATTTTTTGATAAGACTTCAGTTGTAACGTGTAGCTCGGGAGTGCCTGTTTTTCAAAATCCACAGAAGTGAGTCCATCGGTTTTCCAATCGATGATCTGGATTTGATGCGGCTGTTGAAGGATCAAATCGATTTGACCTTCTTCCACCGTTTTGGGATGAAGATCGGTGTAAGGAATCTCACTGTAGATCGGGAGATCCAGCTGACAGAGGAGTGGGAAGAGAGGAGTTTTTTGGAAAAGCTCCCATTCCGTTTGAAATCGAGTTTTCAGTGCGGGGTCTGAAATCGTTTGAAGGGCTTGAGCGATAAAATGATTTTGCGATGCGGTCTCTTTTTTCCAGGGGAAAGAATCCATCAGGGAGTGCCAAAGCGTTCCGTAAAGGCGACCTCCTGAAGAAGATGAAATGACAGCGGAACTCGAAGCAACGGAAGATTGCTTTAATCCACTCGGAGTAATCTTTTTTCGTATTTCCACGGTTTTCAAAGGAGCAAATTTCCAGGGATCAAACTCGGGAAGTGTTTCTTCTTGTGCGCTCTTCTGAAGTGTCGGATCAGGAGTTAACTCGGGAACAGTCAAAGGAGTCGTTGGGTGAAGAGCATCGCCGGGATATTTTTCATCAGGGACAGAATGAAGTGCCTCGTACGCATTCGGAGAAGAGAGTCGTGGTTCTCCCGAGGCGAGGATTTTAGTCCAACGTTTCGAGTCATCGATGAGAATCAAGGTATGGCGGGATCGTGTGCAAGCGACGTAGTAAAGGCGTTGACGTTCGAGATCGAATTTTGTTTTTTGTTTTTCTTCTTCTTCCTCGGCATGGGGACTTGAGTTTCCTTTGCTCAAGGTGATCACGGGATTCTCATAGGGAGGGGTAAACCATTCGATCGAAGGATGGCTGCGGGTAGAGCGACCTTCTCCACTCGTTGCACCGAGAAAGGGGAGGATGACACAATCCCATTGAAGTCCCTTTGATTTTTTAATGGTCATGAGCTGAATAGCATCCGGATTATCGGTCGAAGGATCGGGGGCTGTTGTCGAAAGATCATCGATGAGTTGTTGAACTTGTTCTGCGCGCGGGCGAGGATCATTTTTTGAAAGTCGAAGGAGAAGTGTTTGAAGGCCTTCGATCGCAGAGGAAGGACTCTCTGCTGCCACGCGAAGACGTTCTTCGATTTCAAGTCCATCGATCCATTTTCTAACGACTCGTGCAAGAGGAAGAGGTTGGCATTCTTTTTGAAGTTTTCTCAAATTTTCCAGCAGCTGATCCAGCGGAAGATCTCCGGTATTTTCACTAAAAAGAGTCAATGGCGCAGAGAGGGATCTTCGAATCTCTGCAAGACGTGTATCGGAATAAGCAAAAATTTCCCTAAGAATGCCCAGGAGATTAAAAGAGTCATCCGGCTTTTCTTGAAGGGAGAGCAAAGCGACGGTCCAGCGATATTCAATGCGTTCGTGTTGCGGTGTATCGAAATGCGTTTTAAAGGGGACTCGAAGTTTTTCGCATGCCGTCTGAATGGCTGTGAGCATTTTACGAGTGGGGGCGAGCAGCGCGACTTCGCTCCAACGAGTGGCTCGGAGATGATGAAGATCCATCGATTTTATCTTTTCAACAATCCATTGGGCCTCTTGTCGAAGGAGTTCTGCTGAGGGCATTTTTCGAAGCGGAAGCGGAGGGGTCCAGAGCGTCACTTGACCTCTTTGTTCGGGATGACGACTATCTAAAGGAATGTAAGAGACTTGATTGGATCGAGATTCAAAGGCAGTGGAAAACTGACGATTGACCCAGGAGACAATTTCAGGGCGACAGCGAAATGTTTGAGAGAGAATGAGCGCTTCTCCCGCAGGAGGCTCGGAAAGTTTTTGGTGAATGTTCTGATAAATTTGAAGGTCTGCACGATCCCGATAAATCGATTGTTTTAGATCTCCGACCATACTGAAAAGCCCTGGCCGAGGGGGAGTCTCATGCGCAGACCACTCAAAGGGAGGGGATCCGGGGGGACGTGTGAGTTCGAGTAAAATTCGAAATTGAAAAGGATCGGTGTCTTGTGCTTCGTCGAGGAGAATGCGGTAGTTGCGTTGTTGAAGTGCAGTGCGAATCGAGGGTCGATGCAATAAGGTAAAGGCAAGTGCGATTTGATCGCTAAAAAGCAGAGTACCCTCTTGAAATCGTTTTTGTTGAATGCGCGAGGACGTTTGACTGATTTCCGCCAGCGTATCGGAGTGGATTTGTTGAAGAAGTTCTGTCGTCGCTTTAGGCCATGCTTCTTGGAGGGCTTTGCCTCCTTTGCCATCGTATTCAGGAAGTTCTGCGGGTTTTTTCTGAGCCAGATCCTCACAAAACTGTTTCCACGCTTTTTGATAAAAAGCAATGGTCTCTGCGGAACGTCCCGTCACATGATCGAGGGCATGAGGATCCAATGTGAAACGAGAGGGGGACGATGAGGTAAAAATATTTTCCGATCGATTTTTTTCACTCGCTTCCCAGGCAAGTTCGTAGCGATGAAGGTCGCTGATCCAGCGATAATCATGGGTTGAGGAAGAGAGAAGCTCTGGCTCCCATTTTTCAATCCATTCCGGACGGATTTTAGAATGAACCTCGATCTCCGAAGGAAAACCAGAAAAGAGAGCGTAGTCTTGAATGATTTGAAGGCAGAATCGGTGAATAGTTCCAATGAACATTCGACTCATTCCTTGAAGAATTTGAGGAGGGATTCCTCGCGGATAATCTTCGAGCAGTTGAGAGCGGAGGCGTTGACGAATCTCGTTGGCAGCGCGATTGGTATAAGTAACGAGAACGAGATGTTGGAGCTCTTCTGGAAAATGATGAGCGAGCGAGCGAACGCGGGCAATGAGGAGAGTTGTTTTGCCTGCGCCTGCAGACGCTTGGACTGAAAAATTATGATCGATCTCCTGGATGAAGCGCTGACGATCCAGAGCATCCGAATTTTCCAGACTCATGAACTAGGAGGAGGGGTTTGTCTCGAAATCGCGAAGAATTTGATGCGCTTGTTCAAGCTTAGATCGCTCTTTATTGAGTTGTTGCTCGATCTGAGCCACGCGCTCTTCTTGCGCTTTGATAAAAGTTTTAACCGCATCTTTCGGTGTTTTGGAGACGGTATCGATCCCGATCATCAAAAGCTTTTTCTTCGAGCCATCCGCCAGTCGGGTATAATCTTTGAGAAGAATTGCCTTGGGAGTCTTTTTGGCGATCTCGATCGGCTTAATATTAATTGGACCGGTATGAGTGAGGGTATAAAGAGTCGTCGTCGCGTGGGAGGGGAGATTCGACGTGGAAGAGAGTCCGGTCGGTTTATTGAGCTCAGGGGAAGAAGGAAAATAGTCGTTAAACGTTTTCCACTGCGTTTCGGTTTCTTCGACTACATAGCTTTGCGGGGTAATCGCTCCTTCATTCACGAGGCCTTTTAAAGTGGACTCAGTGACGGGACCTTGCACCTGGTTATTCGCATCTGTGTAAAAGTAACCCATATCTCCTGCTACCTCATTTTTAAAATGATACAAGGTATTGTCAATACAACTAATAGTTAACAATTAAATTGAGATGGATCTTCATAAGAAATCCTACGGTTTTTCGGCAGTGACTTGGCTATTAAAGCGAACCCAGATTTCTGAATAATACGTGGTATAGCTCATCGCGGGAACCCACTCTGAGACAGGAATGGTGGTTCGAATGGTCCGGCATCGTCCATTCCAGTCTGTTACAGTGGTGAGTTGATCAACCCAACGAGTCTCGTAATGAGCAGGCGTCACTGTTGTTTTGCTGGTGGGCTTCTTTTTGATGATTTTGAAAGTAGTTTTATTTTTATCCGCGATTTCTTGAGCCTGTTTTTGAGCGGCCTCAAATGCTGAGCGTGCCGAGCTTCCGGACGAGGAGGAGATCCAATAGGAGCCATCCGGTTGTTTTTCAACATTCAGGACCCGGGTTGAACACGAGACCAGTAAAATAAAGAAAAGAGGAACAACGAGCCGAGAGAAGGGGCGAATTTTGGAAGAAAGGGACGAAACAGAAAGATTCATGAGTTCAGTCTGACTCAAAAATCTTGATTTTCAATAGGAGTTGTTGCGGACAATTAATGGACCGATTGAGGAACTGGAAGTCCTCCTGAAGAAGAGGCTGGGGCTGTTGAGCTCGTGGCTTCTTTTTCATGGGAAATAGAATCCGATCCAGCTTTCCATTTAATAGCGATCGCTTTCCGTTCATTATTGAGTCCCCAATAATCGTATTTTAAAGATTTTCCACGAAGAATAACCGCATCTGCACCCATGTCTGCCGCGGTTTCGCGAATGGCATCTTTAACGTCTTTGTCGCCCGTATAGAGGGCGGCTCCCTTACCTTTAATTTCGCCTATTTCAATGTAAGGGCGAGAAGGGTAATCGATGAGGATTTCAATATTTTTGGGATTTGTTTTCGTATAGGTGTGATCGGAGTATTTTTTTTCTGATGTGGTGGTACACGCTGAAAAAAAGGCAAATGAGAGAATTCCAAGGACTGTAAATTTAAATGAAATTTTCATAAAAAAGTTAGTATTAAACTCTGTTTTATTCCCACCACACG
>JAZKBH010000065.1:0-272 GCA_040388725.1 Verrucomicrobiota bacterium | reverse complement strand
TACACAGTCTCAGGGTCAAATTTTACTTTGGAAGATATTTTAGCTTTCCCTTTTATTTCTTTGGTTTCGAGAGCATCGATTCCTTTTTCTTCGTTTGCAGCAAAGATCAGATTTTGAGATTTGTCGAAGATGGAAATAAGACAACGAATTTTCCGGTATTCCGTTCCTTTATTTCCAATTTCAAAACGAACCTCATACTTGGTCCATTCGCTGTCAGGTTCCCTATTGAAAAAAGCTTTACCAACAGTGAGTCCTGCTCTTTCTGTTTTGCC
>JAZKBH010000064.1:6965-8710 GCA_040388725.1 Verrucomicrobiota bacterium | reverse complement strand
GATCGTATCATGGTCGGTGAAATGCGCGATTTGGAAACCGCCCAAATTGCGATTCAAGCCTCCCTCACGGGTCACTTGGTTTTAAGCACCCTTCACACCAACGATGCTCCCGGTGCTGTCTCCCGTCTTCTCGATATGAATGTGGAGCCCTTTCTGATTTCTTCGTCCTTAGAAGGGATTTTGGCTCAACGATTGGTTCGAAAAATTTGTTCGAACTGCAAAACGCCTTTTGAACCGAGTGAATCCGTCCTGCAACAGATCGGCCTTTCACCGTATGACATCGGCGACAAAGTATTTTATTATGGCAAAGGGTGTGAGAGCTGTAACGGAACCGGGTATCGAGGCCGTAAGGGGATTTACGAGCTTCTGGATGTCTCTGAACCGATTCGTGAGCTCATCAACCAAAAGGCTCCTTCCGTCGTGATTCGCCAAAAAGCGATTGAACTTGGAATGACAACCTTGCGTCAAGACGGACTTCGGAGTATATTCGATGGCGAGACGACCATCGAAGAGATCTTAAAGTATACCTAAACACAAACGGGGAAAGAGACTATGCCAACATTCCAATACACCGCAGTTAATGCTCAACGCCAAAACAAAACAGGGACGGTTGAAGCCGCAAATGCAACGGAAGCCTCCTCTCAAATCAAAGCGATGGGACTCTTTCCCACCAAGATTAACGAACTCGTTGCTGATGCTCCAGCCGCAACCGGAAAAAAGGTGAAAAAAGGAGCGAGCATCAAGAGCAAATCGCTCTCCGTTTTTACCCGCCAACTTTCCACGCTCATCGGCGCAGGTCTTCCCCTCCTCCGAAGCTTAACGACTCTCCAAAAACAAGAGAAGAATGTCGTTCTTAAAAATACCATGGCAGGTCTCGCGACTGCCGTCGAAGGGGGAGGTACCTTCTCCGAAGCGTTAAACCAATATCCCGGTATTTTCAACAAACTTTACGTCAACATGGTCAAAGCCGGCGAACTCGGTGGTGTGCTTGAAATCGTTCTCGCCCGTCTCGCTGAATTCCAAGAAAAATCGGAAAAAATCAAAGGTAAAGTCATCTCGGCGATGTTTTATCCCGTGGTCGTTCTCTTTATCGCGATTGCGATTTTGACCTTCCTTTTGGTCTTCATCGTTCCAAAATTCCAACAAATCTTCACGGAAATGCTCGGTGGAAAACCCCTTCCTCCGCTCACTCAATTCGTGATCGATGCAAGTAACTTCCTCAAAAATCACTATATCATTGTGATCGGCATTATCGGCGCACTGGTCGTTGGGTTTAATCTCTTTAAATCCACGAAGGCAGGTCAAGCGACTATCGATAGGTTTAAATTTAACGCTCCTGTTTTTGGCGGATTGATCCAAAAAACAGCGATCGCTCGTTTCACACGAACCCTCGGAACCTTGGTCAGCAGTGGTGTTCCGATTCTTCAAGCCCTTCAAATCACCAAAGAGACCGCTGGAAATTCGATGGTCTCTGCCGCGATTGAAAAGGTACATGATTCGGTTCGTGAAGGTGAAAATATCGTCACCCCTCTCGAAGCGTCAGGCATTTTTCCTCCGATGGTGATCAGCATGGTTCAAGTCGGTGAAGAGACCGGTAAACTTCCCGATATGTTGATCAAAGTTGCAGACGTTTATGAAGAAGAAGTGGATAACTCCGTCGCTGGACTCACCAGCCTCCTCGAACCGATCATGATCGTCTTCTTGGCGCTCATCGTTGGTGTCATCGTTGTCGCTCTCTTCCTTCC
>JAZKBH010000064.1:0-6955 GCA_040388725.1 Verrucomicrobiota bacterium | reverse complement strand
AGTATCATTCAGGGTCTCAGCTCCCAATCCTGATCCGAGTTTCATGCGACAAAAAAAAAGGATTTAAACTGGAGGCGAAAGCCGGAAAAGGCTCCGCCTCCAGTTCCCCTTTTTTCTTTCGATTTTTAGCCTGGGCGAGTCTCGCCCTGATCATCGGTGCGTCCGTCTGGTTTTGGTCTCCTCAATGGGGAACCTCTCGGGTGGTCTCGGAACCTGAAAAGAAGCTCCGGGAACTCTCTCGAGAAAATCCGGATGCCGAAGTCTTTGAAGTCAAACCGGATAAAACCAAGTAAAATAGTAGAAGATAATAGGAGATTTTTAACTCTCCTGTGATAAGCTTACTCATATGGCGACTCTTGCAATCGACTCCCAACCGTCCCGAATGGTTGCCCAGCAAACCGAATCCCTTCAAAAGATATTCAAACGCCTTGCCTCGGGTTCACGCCTTGCCAATCCCGAAGACGATGCCGCAGGGGTTTCTGTCAATGCCAGTTTGGTGGCTCGTCTCTCTCAGCTTCAAGCCAGCACTGATAATCTTCAAAACGTCTCTTCTTTTGCTCAAACCACCGATGGCTATCTCAGTACGGTCCAACAACAGTTGAGCCGTATGAGCGAACTCGCTCAAAGATCGACCGATGGAACACTCAGCAGCTCAGATCTCGCAGCGAATAATGTCGAATTCCAAGATCTTAAAAATCAAATCGCGACCGTGACTCAAGATGCCTCGTTTGATGGCACTCCTATTTTTCAAAACGGATCTATTTCAACCGCTCTCGATAATGGCTCGACCGCTTCGTTTCAAACCTCGACGACAGGATCTCCCGCGAGCCTCGGAATTTCGGGACTCAGTGTCGATACCTCGAGCAACGCCCAGACCGCGATCACTTCTTTGACTCAAGCCGTCCAAACGCTCTCCTCACGTCGCGCAGAAGTCGGAGCCGATATTTCTCAAATTAATTTTCACATTCAAAATACGGCGACCTCCACGGTGAATACCGCGGACGCTCAAAGCCGAGTCTCCGATTTAGATGTGGCCGAAGAAACCACCCGTCTTTCGATGAATTCTATTCTCCAGCAAGCATCGATCTCGACTCTTGCTCAATCGAATCAAAGCTCCAAGTCACTCCTTAAGCTTCTCTCCTAAAAGAGAACGTTGATTTCTTTGTTGAAGTGAAATTGCGGCCTTGAACTAAATTCCTTCTTTCCTAGTAAGATTACTTAGGGTATTCTATTCACGGTTCTCAGGGGTACCCGAGGAAAGAACCCTCATCGATCCATGGCCTCTACCGTAAAATCATTACCACTTCTTTGGCTCGCCCGGTTTCCGATGCCTATCTTGCAAGAGAACTCACAAATTCTCGAATGGATTCAATTTTTCCTGGTTCCGCCTCTTCAAAAGCTAAAAGATCATCCCAAAGTTCGCTGCAGTTTGCTCGTGAGCGGTGAACTCCTCGATTTTCTTTCTCAGTACAACCCCGAGATCCTTAAACTCCTCCAACTCCTTCATGAACGAGGCCAGATCGAAATGATCGGTGATGGTTTCCATGATCCTGTTCTTCGAATGATCCCTGAAGCCGATATTATTCGTCACCTTCATAAGATGACAATGCTTCTGGATCAATGGTTCCCCGGTGAACGAAATAAAAAAGGAATTTGGCTTTCCGCTTCTGAATGGGAAACGGATTTTCCTCGGGTCCTCCAAGAATCGGGGATCGATTTTACTCTTTTAGAAGAATCTCTCTTTCTGGCCTCAGGGATTAAACCAGCCGATCTTTTCAAGCCGTATCGCACCGAGAATCTCGGTAAAAGTGTCATCGTTTTTCCCGATCACCGTATTATTGCCCGACAAATTTTAGCGCGAAAAACATCGGAAATTATTGGCTCCTTTCGCGCGATCGCCAATCGACCCGATGTCCAAATTCTTCCGCTGAGTTTTTCGGCCCCTCCGTTTCTCGGTTCCACAAACGAGTGGTACACACCGGAGCAGTTAGACTCCTGGTTTGAAGTCCTTGAAACGCCTTGGATCGAAACTCATCACCTCGTCGATTTAGTTCATGAAGATTATCATTATCCGGTGTGTTATCTGAGTCCGGGATGTTCCCCGGATGTCGCTGTTCGCCTTCTTCCTCCGGATGCAAAAGAAGCGTATGAACGATGTTTCCAAGATTTGCGTCCCCGGTTTGACTTCGAACGATTTAAGCCCTTTCTTCATGGTGGAAATTGGAATGGTGTTTTCGCGAACTTTCCTGAAGTTCAACATCTTCAAAAAAAGATGCTCTGGTTGAGAGATCTTGTTCATGATTTAAAAGATCCTTCTCAACATCGGAAGGCGGAGACCCTTTTGCTCTCCTCTCAGCATTATAATCCCTTTTTGGAATATCCCCGCGAATCGGTGATCTCCTTCCCATTCCGTAACGCGCTTCATCAAAAACTGATTAAGGTCGAAAAAATTCTTTCGGCTGAAAATCGAAGCCTGACTTTTCAGCGTCGCGATTACGACGGGGATGGATTCCCTGAAATCCGAATGGGGGCGGCTCATCTCAGTCTCATTTTAAAACCGAGCGAAGGCGGATCGATTATCGATCTCTGTCACTTGGGACGGGAATGGAATCTGACGAATACGCTGACTCGCCACCGACATCTCGGAATCGCTGGCGCAAAAACTCCTTCGGTTCAAGATTGGCATCCGCGCCGTCTCTTTCAGGAACATTTTATTAAGTCTCCGATCACGGTTCAAGATGCGGAGTCTGTGGAATATGTGGAACTCGGAGATTTCACCAAACTCCCTTATCGAATTCTCGATGAAATTCGCGCGACGGAAGAAATCCAAATTCGGATGATGCGTGATGGAGGAGTTTACCTCGAAGGCGAACGATTTCCGGTCACCATCCGTAAAAATCTTTCCATGACCGCTCACGATGAGATTAAGGTCGATTATGAAATCGTGATCGAAAAAAATTTACCCATCGCTCCTTTATTTGGGGTCGAATTAAATTTAGCCACCTTTGATGCCCAAGGGACTCCGGGTCAAGTTTCGATTGGTTCACTTCAAGGGACGACGGCTGATCGACTCACTGCAGAAGGAGCCTCTCAGGCGCATCTCGAACATTCGAAGATCGGATGGAACATCGATCTCGAATTCACCCCGACCACCACTCTTTTCCATTATCCCATTTTGATGGATGTCCCTCAAGGTTCGGCGCTGATGCTTCTCTGGCGGATTCCGATGAAAGCGAAAGAGACTTTTCATTTTCAGATCCGAATGAAGCTTTAAGTTTTAAAAGAGCCTTCTTTTGATATTTAAAAGGGAAGGACGAGCGATGCGAGTCCTTGGTATTGCCCACTTGCGGACTCGCATCGCTCGTCCCTCCCCGTAAATAATTGCATTTCCCTATCATTTGACGACTTAGAGCCCGACTCCCACTAAGGGAGAATGATCCAGAAACTTTTCCGCAAGATCCTTCAAAGAACCCTTCATCGGTTCCACGCTCACGCCCATTTACGCCGATTTCGAAAAATTCGAAGTTCCTCCTCCCTGCGATCCCGGTGGATTCCCAGGCTCACGTCGAAAGTAAAATCTGCCGCATGTCTTTTTGCTCTTGGGATTTTGACTCTCCCCCGAATAGAGGCCCAAACCGTTTCCGAAGTTCATGTCATTGAAGCACAATGGATGGACGTGAAGTTTCTGCTTCAAACCCAAATCAAAGCGCTCGCTCAAGCGGAACAAACCGCGATGCAAACTCAGATGATTGCACAGACGACCAAGTCCATGGAGCTCATGCAAAAAGCGCAGGCCGATATTGCCTTTCAAATGAAAATCCAAATTCCGGCCTTACAACTTCATGGACAACTCGTCCAACAGAGTCCCAATGGAAAAACCAAAACGATTCCAGCGAACGGACTTCAATTTAATCCTCAAACAGGACAAGTCGAAGGCGGCAATTTTGCCTTCACGGATTCCCTTTTGAGCCAGCGCGGCGTTCCGATTTCGATGGACAAAATAGCTCCCTCCTGGGTGGTTCCTGTTCCTCCTGAACAAGCGAATGCTCTCCTTCAAAAATCGGCTGATTTTATTAAAAGCGCAGCAAAGCCTCTTCTCCGCGCGGCAACGGATTCCATTATCGGAAACAATAGTCAGGCCGCCAATTTTAAATCGGTTATTAATCAAGCAGGAGATCAGGTGATAAGCGGCCTCTTAAGTGAGGGGGTCTCCATTCGACCTTATGAACCCGGAAAGGATGACGCTTATGCCTACTATCAAAATGCCTCGGCTCAGGAGCAAATGGCTTATTTTTCATCGCCTCTTTATCGAGACGGCTCCCAAATTTTTAACCCCATCCTCGGATCGGTTTCCGAGCAAGCGGCCCAATCTCTTCCGGGTTCTGTCGATCTTGCGAATACGTTTTCTGCAGGAGCCAAAGCCGCCATTGATCAATATCTTCAATCCGGAGCCACCATTCCGACGGTCGGAACGTTTAATTCTTCCACGAGCAATCCCTATAGTGGTTTTGCAGCGGACCTTTACGACCAGGTCATTGCCGCCATTCGATCCGGCCAAATAAAACCCGGGGATGCGATCACGATTACGCCCGAGATGCTCCAACGTGCCAGTCAAAATAGTGCCTCTAGTGCGGTCCCTCAGTCCGTAAAATCATTCCCTCCGCTTTTTAAGGATTCTTCTAAGCTCTCCGTTCTCTCTCTCTTTTCTCCGTTCCTTGCCAGTATTGGATCGAGTGCAGGGGGACTTCTCACTTCGAGCACGAGCAAATATGTCCTCGCAGCGACCGGAAATCCGAACGAAGTTCAACAGCTTCAATCGATTTGCTCCGCAAGCGATCAACGTCTTGTTGAAATTCAAAAACAAATCGGATACCAATCTCAAATGCTCACCTATACCGAGCAACTCCTTGAATCTCTCCGGACGATGAGAACGCAGGCTCAAGCCGTCCAGCAAACATTGACCCCTCAAAATGCCATTCCTCAAATCACTCAAATGGCGGCCTCTATTGACGAATCGATCTCAGCGCGTGATCGGGAAATCGCCAACTACCAACGGACGATCCAACAGCTGCAAGGGGAACGCTTTGAGGAACTCAAATCTCGAGCAGAACGTGTCACTCAAAACCGTCTTGAGCAACAAAGCACTGCCAATCATCAACTCGCCCGTGCTGGAAAATAAACTGGGTTTTGATTCCATGAATATTGATTTCACTAACTTTACCGAGATTCAAAATCAACTGAATCAAGAGTTTCCTCAAAAAATAAATCAAATCGGAGATCTGATTTTCAATGAAAGCTGGGCGGTCGCCAAAGCCCTCGCTCCGTTGGTCATGGCCGCGGAACTCACTTTTATCGGATTCCGTGTCATCTTTAAAGCATCGATCGTTGAACAGATGACCGTTTTTACACGAAAGTTCTTTATCTGTTATCTTCTGGTTTATACGAATCTCGTCACAGGTTTATTTGTCGGATCCGATTCCGTTCTCGAAGGATTAAAAAATGCAGGTTCCACTCTCGGAAGTGAGATCATCAAAATTGCCCCTCAAGCCCCTACGTCTCCCGAGCCCATTATTTATTGGGGCAATTGGATGAAGGAAACCCAAGGGATTGGAAAAAACAAATTTGATTTTGAATACCAAAGACAAACGCTTTTCGAAAATGACGAAAGCATCCCGACACATCTCAGCACCACCCCTCCGGGAGGGACGACTCCTTCAGGGAATGGCACAACACGCGGCGCCCTGCATGCGGAAGATTATTTTTTTCTGATCACCCTTCCGATGATTGCTATTGGGAATGTGATTGCCACTGCCGGAATGCAAATCAGTGCCGCGCTCGCTCCGTTATTTACAGGAATTGGAATTTTGCATGGAAGCGGCCTTGCACTTCGACTCGTACTCGCTCTCGGAATTTGCGTGGTCCCCTTACTTTTCTTTCATCAATTCGAGAAGATTTTTATTTCGTATCTGCATCTCTTAGTAGGGATCGCTCTCATTCCCTCGCTTTTTTACATTCTCTCCTCCATCGGATTTGTGCTCGCGACGGAAACCTATGACATTGTCGTCGAAAAACTTCATCTCGCGCATAAGCTCTATGGGCTTTTTCAAGAGGTCGCCGATCAAACCATCAATCAGATGATTCACTTCTCAGCCGATGGCAATGAATACACCGCCCTGAAACAAACACTCATCGAGATGCTTCACTATTTTGGTGCTTATCTCTGCGGATCTTTAGTCGTGACCTCTTTCGTCATTGGAGGAGTTGCGCTTTCTGCCGCATCCGTCTCACTTGCTCTCCGGTGGAATCAGGCCTTTGCCGATGAAGGCGTGGTTCGCGCTTTTGCCGGTTTCTTCAGCCGCATTGAAGGAAGCTTTGCTCAAGGTCTGAGTCAAGGGATGGGAAGCGGCATGCAAGGAATGAGCTCCCTCTTCGGTCGATCCAATAATACTCAAGGAAAATAAAACAAAAACATCTCACACAGAGACACAAAGCCACAGAAGGAGACTATCCGCAGATTAACGAAGATTTACACCGATTTAAAGTCAGGGAGAGACCGTAAAATGCGGTTTCTTGGTTTTAAAACAAAAACCATTGTCTTTAAAATCTGCGCCTTCTGGGTTCATTTGCTCCCCCTCCTCCCGGCGAGCCAAAATGAAATGCACTTCCCGTGAGAAGTGGACTTTCGCTTTGCGAACCTTTTGCGGATACCCCCTCTTTCTGTGCCTTTGTGACTCTGTGTGAGACTCCTCCTCTTTTCTATGAAATATCAACCGAGCTTTGAATCTTTTCTCATTCAAAATGGAATTGTTCTCACGGAGTCCCTTCAGAAATGGAAACGGGGCCAGCCGACGTCCACCATCGAATCGCTCTTGATCGATCATGCCGATGAGATTCGAGAGGATCTCTGGATTGAATCTTGGACCCAATGTACCGACATTCCCTCTCCTACACCCGT
>JAZKBH010000063.1:0-2708 GCA_040388725.1 Verrucomicrobiota bacterium | reverse complement strand
CTTCCTTCGATGGGTTTAAAAAAGCGATTTTAGAGAAATCGATTTCCATGGTTGATCCGGGGATGCTTCTTCCGACATTGACTTTACATGGTAAAATTGCAGCACGTGACGTGGGAGAAAAGCTTTACGAAGATTTAAATCGTTTAGCTCCTTTTGGTCAGAAAAACAGTCAGCCTATTTTCGAAATCGATGGGTTAGAAATGACGAAGTCCCCGAAGACTTTTGGGAATAACCACATTAAGTTTTTCTTTAAAGGGGATGGGCGTGAAGTCGAAGCGGTTGGATTTGATATGGCCGATCGAAATTGGAATGCAAAAGGGATTCGTTTTGCCGGGATTTTAGATTGGGATGATTATCGAGATCAGGTCAATGTCCGGATTGTGGATTGGAAGACGGATTAAGAATTTTTCACCGCCAAGGCGCCAAGTTCGCCAAGGAAAAGGCAAATAAAATACAGGTTTGTCTCTTAAAAAAAAGACGACTTTCGAGTTTAAAATAAAAATAATTGCCTTTTCCTTGGCGAACTTGGGGCCTTGGCGGTGAAATATGTATTTTTTTACTTCAGACACCGATCAAAATGGTCGATGAGGGATAACGCTTTTTGTCGGAGATTTTCAGCCTCTTTCTGATTTCCTTGTTTTTCAAATTCCTGGGCGAGGTTGAGGAGATACGTCGGATATCGGGATAAAAGTAGCTGTGGGTTTGAAAGTTTTTTCGAACGCTCGAGCCACTTCTGCTGAAATCGTTTGGTATTTCGTGCGTGAATATCAAAAATGGATTCTCGTCGATCAAAGTAAGGGACGTTTTTGTTCGCTTTAATCGTTCCGCTCCATTCGTGATCATAATCTGTCGTCGGAGCGATCCAACATTCAAGGCCCTTTTCCCGGCATTGCAGTCCAAGATCCCATTCCTCGAAATAGCACGGGGAGTAATCATCCTCAAAGCGGAGGGTGTTTGTGACAAAGTGTTCTCGTTTGATTGCAAAAAAGAAACCGGAAATGGCATCGACTTGAAGGGGACGAGGGAGAGCTCCTTGATCGAAATATTGATAGTCGATGGAGGCATGAAAATTAAAGAAGGAGCCTTGAGGTCCAGCGACAGCCGCTTTTTCAATGCGTTGGAGCGTGCGTTCGATGACAGGGATCGATTTGGGACGGAGATGTAAGTCCGCATTTAAGATGAAGACCGTGGGAGTTTCACTCAGGTGAACGCCGATGTTCCATGCACGAGCGACGCCGACATTTTGACTGAGTGTCACCGCTAGATTGACTCGTGGATGTTTCGCAAAGGTGGCTGCCATCTTTTCGGAGTTGAAGACCACAATGACATTTCCATCGATGCTCTCCAGATCATGGAGAAGAGTGGAAATATTATAAGGACTTGCAGGAGATTGATCGAGAACGGGAATGACAAAGGAACGCTGAGGACGTGAAGGAAGAATCGCACCACGCCAAGGGTTTTCGCTCAGAAAATAAGAATCGGGTTTGCCCAGAGAACGATCTCTCCATTGGCTTCCATCTGGTGTGGTGACGGTTCGTCGTTGGATGACCTCGAGCATCGCTTCGACTCGATGCGCATAAGCATGGGCTTGAAGCGCTTTTATTTTTCCAGACTGTGCGATGGTTTCCCGGTCTGAATCGTTTTTGAGGTAATATTCAATGAGTGGGATAAGAGTCTCTTCGTTGTAAACGACAAGATCTTCTCCGGCGACAAAGAGTTCCGATTGTCCAGAAGCAATGCCAGGGTCATCGGTAAGTAAGAGCGATCCACTCGCAAGCGTTTCAAAAACTCGCATATTGAGATCGTTACGAACACATTTGTTGAAAACAATTTTGGATTCCGCAAAAATAGAAGCCATCTCCTGGAGGTAAGCTCGAGTTTGAAAAAGAGGAAATTGGATCGAAATTTGCTGAAGGAACCGTTCCCGAGGGAATCCCTTATGCGGGGAGCCGACGAAGCTAATCTGATGAATTTTTGATCGTGGAGCAACTGAATGAACTTCAGGGTCACATCCGAGAGGGAGCCAATGGACGTGTTGAATTCCTGCGGCCTGGAAGTGATCGATATATTCCTGTTGAGCAATAAATACGAAATCGAAATTTTTAGCCCATAACTTTTGCCATTCAAAGTTGAGATGACTGTCGATGAGGTAACAGGCCGAAGGACATGAAAGTTTATCGATATTTTTGGGGTAAAATCCATGGACGGATTCGATCCAGAGAAAAAGATCCGGAGGAGTGGACTCCTTCTGGATGAGGGCTTGAAGATCGGGTTCGTAATCCGTCGGGATGTCTTGAGAGGAGATGGGTAGGGAAAGATCGCTCATTCCCCATTGAGAGAGTTGTTCGGGCGTGACTTGAGGGCCAAGTGTTGTGACGGAATGATTTTTTCGAAATGCTTTTTCGAGGTAGACGGCGGTTGTGATCGGATAGGAGACGTAAGCGAGCCAAATATTCATGTGGGAATGGACGATATTAAAATCATCTTGGGGAGATTGTCACGAAAACAGAAAGAGTTTTGACAGGATTTACAGGATGAACGGGATTAAAACCGAAAATTCTTTATTTCTTTTCCCGTTGATCCTGTAAATCCTGTCAAAATTTTATTTTCCTGACGGTGTTGTAAAAAACTGTCGATAAAGGATCCAGGTGATAACAACATGGTCGCCATGCACGCGGCCATCACGCAGCAGTAGGGGGCGACCGTGG
>JAZKBH010000062.1:9097-20212 GCA_040388725.1 Verrucomicrobiota bacterium | reverse complement strand
CGCTCAGCGATGCCGATACGGATGTCATTGTTGGAGGGGATGAGATCATTGGAAATCTCGATGAGAAAGGGTTTTTAAAAGTTCCTTTAGAAGAAATTGCAATGAGTGCTCAAGTCCCTTATGACAAGGTCTTGCAGGCACTCGAATTGATTCAGACTTTTGAGCCTGCGGGAATTGCCGCGCGCTCTCTTCCCGAATGTCTTCTGATTCAATTAAAACGTCTTCATAAAGAGAATGAGATTGAAGGTCAGATTGTAAAAGATCATTTGGATGATCTCGGTCATAAGCGCTATCCTCAGATTGCCAAAGCCCTCAAAATTCCCGCCGAGAGAGTTGTCGAGGCCTCTCAAGTGATCGGGCAATTAAATCCTCGTCCGGGAGCCGCTTTTGCCAGCGACGAAAAACAAAATATTGTCGTTCCTGAAATTGTGATTCGGAAAGAAGAAGAGGGTTGGCAAATTTTAATCAACGACGAAGTGATTCCCAAACTCAAAATTAAAGATGAGTATAAAGATTTATTGGGAAGTACCGGGGAAGATCGAGGATTGCGGGATTATCTGAAGGAAAAAATTCGAAGCGGTAAATTTCTCATCAAATGTCTTCAACAGCGCCAGCAAACATTGAATGCAATTTCTCAAGAGGTTTTAAAGCGTCAGATGGAATTCTTTGAACAAGGCGTTGCTCACTTAAAACCGTTAACGATGAATCAGGTTGCGGAAGTGGTAGGGGTTCACGAGACCACCGTCAGTCGAGCGGTCTCAGGGAAATATGTCGTGACGCCGCATGGCGTTTTTGAAATGAAGTATTTCTTCACCACGGGATATCAGGGCGAAGATGGTCAATTTATTTCAAACACGAGCGTTAAAGATAAGATCAAAGAAATTATTGCCCGTGAAAATCTCAGTAAACCCTTTTCCGACGAAGAGATTGCTAAAATTTTAAGTGAACAAGGGGTTCAAGTCGCTCGTCGCACCGTGGTGAAATATCGGACGGCATTGGGGATCTTGCCCTCGCACTTGCGAAAACAAACCAGCGTTTAATGAGGTTTAATCTCCAATAACGTTCTAAAGGCCTTTAATTGGTCTGGAGGGACGAGCGCTACGAGTCCTCGGCTTCACGGAATAAGCCCAATCTAAAGGAGTTTAATAATCGAGAAGATTGCTTTTCAGCGAAAGAGCGAGTTTAAAGGTCTTGGTCACCGGGACCTCTTGCTTTGCTGGAAGTACTTGAAAGGCGAAATCTCTCGATGAGGTCGCTTCTGCCTTGCTCTTTTCTTCTTGGTAGACTTTTAAAAATTGAGCGAGAGTTCCATCAAGTTTTTGAGATCCGATTTGAAGAATCGCATCGCCCGCTACAAAGTTAGCGGAGGCAGCGGAAGTTTTTCGTTCCACTGCAATGACCACGACCTTTCCTGCTTTTTCCCCTAAAAAAAGTCCATGTAAAAAATTAAGAGGAGCTTCACGAAGTTCTCCTTCGGCGGTCTCCTGATAAACAAGCTTGAGATCCGGTGTATTTTGGTTTGCGAGTTTCAATCGAAAAAGTTGAGCAGAAGTCCAACGAGTCCCCAGGGCAAGTTTCTTCGCGGCGACCACAATAGGAGAGTCGACTTTTTGTTGAATTTCCGGGGCACGAGAATAAGCGCTTTCCTGTTGTTTTTTAATCACTTCACTACGGACTTCATTATCCCCCAGCTGAGGCATCACATAAAGAACTCTTAAAATACTCCCCGCTGGGACAATTTCTTTATTTAACAGAATGGTCTGTGTCAGAACAACCGAGTTGGATTTTTCTTCGAGAGGAAATACGCTGGCAAGAATGGGATCGGTTTCGATAAGTTGTTGCGCTCCCACGGATCCGAATCCCGCAAGAATGAACAAAAAGGCGAAAATGTAGCGTAATATCATGAATGCGCTTTTGCTGCTTTAGGAGGGCGAATGAAAATGGCTTTATCCATCCATTTGGAATCGGGATTTAAATTTTTTCGAGTCACTTGACTTTGAAGATTTAAAACGGCTTTGAAAGTACTCGAAAATTGATTCTCTTCGGAGATTCTTGCGGCGATGAGTGGGTTTAAGAATTTTTTGACGATCTCTCCGAGAGGAGGTTGTAATGCGCCTAAGGCGATGTGATAGAGTTCAATCGCGGAACCATCTTCAGGAGTGACGACTTGCCAGGCTGGATTTTGTGGAGAAAGTTTTCGAAGTTCACTCAGGGTTCGAACGCGTAAAGGAAACTCTTCACCTTGAGCGCTTGAGGGAGTTTTAAAATCGAGTTTTTTATCGGTTTTACCCACTTGTCCCTCAGCGATGAGCGTTAAAATATAGAGAAGTTCTGAATCTTGAGGAAAGTCGGTTTGGGCAAAGTTGTCTCCCGCAAAGAGGTCTTTCCAACTTTTGATTCCCTTCGGTAACGCATCTTTGTGATAGGCAAAACCGTAATAGGTACAACCATAGGGAAGGGAAAATTGATTATGAGGATCCAAGGGATGATTTAAATAGGTCTGAATGGGAAGTTCCTTAGGCTCCATGAATCCTTGAGGAAGCGGCAGAAATTTTTGATGAGCGATTCCTTCGATGACGGCTCGATCGGGGATGAGATAAAGATCAAAGAGTTGTCCCACGACTTTTTCTTTGGCTTGAGAGATCGAGGAATAAGTCGTGACTTGAAATGTCGAAAGTCCCTTTAACTCATCCTGAAGCCATTGAGGAAAATGGCCTTCTGGAGCGAGGACCCGTACCGCTCCTGCTGGTGCAATCGGATTTTGAACCGGTGCCACAGGAGGTTGATTGGTTGATGTCGGGTCTTGAGGTTGCGGTTTATACATAGATCGAGAAGTGAAAACCTACAGATACCCTTGGCATGGAGTCAATTTTGAAAAAGGGAAGAATTTCCCTCTCGCTTTTTTCACTCGCACGGAGAGGGGATCTCAGGTTACGTTGTCGGTCGCTATGGCAAGGGTACTTTATGCAGTGATGGGAAATACGCATGGGCATATCATGCGGACACAGTCGATTATCGGACGTATGTCTCATCATGAGTTTTACATGGTCGGAGGAGGACGGGTTCCCTCGGCCTTCGGCGAGAAGTATCCGGTTCTCGAAGTTCCTGTTCTGAGAACGGTTCATAAAAACCAAACGGTCTCGGTTTGGGGCGTCATCCAACAAATCTTCCGATGTCTTTGTTCGGTACCTAAAGTTCGCCGTCAAATTTTAGATCTGGTCCGAACATGGAAGCCCGATGTGGTGATTGTCGATCGAGAGTTCTTTACGCCGATTGCCCTTCTGGGATTGAAGATTCCTGTCCTTGGAATCGATCACTCCCATGTGATGAAAGCCTGCGAGTATCCTGTTCCTTCGGATCAGTGGGTTTCTTGGGGATTGGCCATGTTGAATGATTATTTTCTTTTTGATTTTACACGGAAGAACCTGGTCGTCTCTTTTTTCCACCCTCCTCATAAACGAGGAAATGAAGACGAGCTTTTTCCTGCGGTCGTTCGTCCTGAGGTCCCTCTTGTTCAGCCTCGCAACGGAGATTACATCCTCCTTTATCAAACCAGTAATACCTTTGGAGCTTTACTGGAGACCATGAAGCAACTTCCACATCGCGTAGTGGTTTATGGATTTCGCAATGAGCATATCGTGGAGGGCAATATCACCTACAAGCCTTATGATCCCCGGGCGATTTTAGAGGATTTGGCAGGATGTCATTATGCCGTGGTGAATGGAGGACATAACTTAATTTCAGAAGCCCTGTTTTATGGAAAACCTGTTTTTTGTTTCCCGATTAAAATGCTCTTTGAACAATATATCAATGCCTGGCATGTGAAGGCGCTCGGTTATGGAGATTTCTCAACCTCGCGTCAGCCCACGGCCGAGATGTTTTTAGAGTTTGAGAAAAAGGTTGAGTCAGCCAAGCAAAAGATCTGCGTGGAGTTTCAGGAGGGAACGGAATTGCTCGTGAAACGAGTGGAAAAGTTCATCCAAACGCTCGAATGAAAATTGCTTACATCACGTATCAATATCCGACTCTGACACAGACCTTTATCCAGCGTGAAATTAAGACGGTGGCTTCGCAGGGAGTTCAGATTGAAGTTCACGCCATGCGAGGGCAAAAAGTTCCTGCGGATTACATTCTTCCTCCGAATGTTACACTTCATCCTTATTTTTTAAGCCAACTCTGGCTTTTAATTTTTCAAGTTCCTTCTGAACTGCTCCGGGATCCCTCCTTGATTTTGAGTGGCATTCGATTTCTTCAAGGGAAAAAATGGAGAGGAATCGATAATTTTTTGATTAACCTTCTCGGACTTGGGTTTGCATTTGCCCAAGCGGATCGGTTCCGACGTTCTGATGTGGATCATTATCACGGAGTCTGGGCGACAGGGATGACGACGGCGGCTGCACTATTGGCCCAAATGACGGGTAAAACCTTTAGTATGGGCGCTCATGCCTTTGATGTTTATCGGCATGGTGGAGATTTATTTTTAGAAGATAAACTCCATCGTTCCTCCTTTGTTCACACGACGACGCTAGCCAATGTACGCCACCTCAAAGGACTTGTTCCTCGTGCCAACGTGATTCTTTCTCGACGCGGTTTGGAATCTCTTCCTGATCTTTCGCTTCGAAAAAAAGGGGAATCCTCAGAAGCCTTTCAAATGCTTTCGGTGGCTCGGCTCGTTTCAAAAAAAGGATTGGAATACCAAATTCAGATTTGTCAGGAATTGAAATCTCAGGGATTTAATTTTCGTCATCGCATTATTGGGGATGGACCGCTTCGGGAATCCTTAAAAAAACAAATTAATCAAGCGGGCTTAGAACAAGAAGTCGAACTTGTTGGGGCACTCACTCAACGCGATGTTCAATCCTATTACGCTCAATCGGATCTCTTTTGGCATGCAGGTCTTGTGGATGGTGAGGGGGATCGAGATGGTCTTCCGAATGTGATTCCTGAAGCTTTTTCGTGGGGGCTTTGCGTTTTAAGTAGTCCTACTCCCGGCGCGGACGAAGCGGTCGTTCATGAAGTGACGGGATGGATTGTCGATCCTCGAAAGATCAAAGACTCGGCTCAAGCGATTCAATTCCTCGCGAATCAATCAGCTCTTCGGACGCAACTCGGTGCCGCAGGACGTCTTTGGGTGGAAGAAAATTTTATGAGTTTTAAAAACGCTCAGATTTTAGTAAAGGCCTATCAAAACTCAGTCCAAAATAAAAAAGAAGATTAGTTTCCGCTCATTTTTTGAATGCGAGCGATTAATCCCAGCGTTGTGATTTTGCGCTTATTCATCACTCGCTCGGAGTGAATGCTTTTTTTGTCACAGTTGGAGAATGTTTGAGTTTTTAGGGAGCCGTCTTCTTTTTACCTTTCCTTTTGAGCTAATTTTTGGCAAAAACACCCCCCCTATGGAAACTCTCTCGACTAAACTTGAATCACTTACTGCCGGAAAATATTGCTCTCATAAAAGTTGGGGCTTCGGAAAAGTTCGAGAAGTTGAGTCAGATACAAACCAAATCATCATCGATTTCCAGACCAAAAAAGGTCATGCCATGCAATTGGAGTACGCGATCGAATCGCTCGTTGCTCATCCTGATTCCCATATTCTTGCATTGCGAATGGACAAGCTCGAGCAATTGAAAGCACAAGCGGAAACCGATCCCGTTGCTGTTGTTAAAAACTGTATTGTCAGTCTCGGTTCTCAAGCGACTGCGGATGGTATTCAAAATGTTTTATCTCCTTCCGTCATTCCAGCGGCGGCTTGGAAAAAGTGGTGGGAATCCGCTAAGCGTGCGATGAAGAAAGATGGATTAGTCGTCGTCTCCACGAAGAAAGCGGAACCTTTAAAACTTTTGGAAGCTCCCATTGATGAACCTGCCAAAGTCATGGAAGCTTTCCGTGATGCGGTCGGATCGAAAGCCGTTCTTCTCGGCGCTGTTGCCATCATCAAATGTTGGGATGATGTGAAGGGTGATGCGGATGAAATTCTTGCTAAAATTCAAGAAACGATGTCGAAGACTCCTGTCTCTCAAATTGCGACTCTTCTTGAAATGGCCATTGTTCGTGAACAAATTTTAACGCTCGCCGGTAAGCCGATTGATCAAGGTCCTCACTCGTTGACTTCGTTGATTCCTCGCGATGCACGTGGATTGGGAAATGTTTTAGATCAACTCGCGCTTTCGAAACAAGAGCCGATCATTCTCACGCTTCAACGTTTGTTACCTGAAGGATGGGCTCGACTTCTCTCGCAAGTACTTCCGAAAGCAAACGCCCGTACAGCAGAAGCGATTGCCTCGACATTCGTGGAAGCAGGTCGCGCCGATGAAGTTCACCAAGCGATCGATCGCTTGATTCGGGAACGTAACGTCACTTCAGACTTCTTATATTGGTTTGGTAAAAATCGTCCGAAAGATCTCGAAGATTTGATCAACCCCACTTTGTTCATGGCAATCCTCTCCGTTCTCGAACGTGATATGATGGGTGAGACGAAGAAGGGAACAAAACTTTACGAATTGCTTTTAAACGACAAAACTTTTGTCGGAGGCATGCTCCGTAATTCGCCTCTCGAAGACGTTCGTGACGTCACACGTGCGACATTACTTTCCCCTGTTTTTAAAGAACTCGATAAACGTTCATTCTTGGGAACTCTTGTGAAGCTTTTCCCTGAAGTTCAGTCGATGATCATCGGTGAAAAATCGACAGAAGAAACCTCTCTTGTCGTTTCATGGGAAAGTTTAGAACGTCGTAAATTGGAGCTTGAAGAGGTCAACAATAAGAAGATTCCTGAAAACAGTAAGGAAATCGGTATTGCTCGTTCCTATGGCGATCTTCGTGAAAACCATGAATTCAAAGCAGCCAAAGAAATGCAAGCCGTTTTGATGCGTCGTAAGGCAGAATTGGAATCCATGTTGCTTCGCGCTCGTGGAACAGATTTCAAAGGAGTCGACAACAGCATCGTGAACATCGGGACCAAAGTTGTTCTTAAAGATGTGAATACGGGTGAATTGCTCAAATATACCGTTTTGGGAGCATGGGACAGTGATCCAACAGAAGGGATCGTCTCTTACTTGACTCCTCTTGCAAAAGCGATTTTAAATAAGAAAGCTGGAACTCAGGTCGAAATTTCTACGGATGAAGGCTTGAAGCGATCTGTAACCATCGAGAAGATCGAGAGTTACAAATAATTTTGTTGAATCATCAGTTAATTTTGATATAGAGAGATAAGTTTAATGAATACCACCATCACCAAGGTCACCGCTCGCCAAGTTTTAGACTCACGAGGTAACCCGACGTTAGAAGCTGAAGTTTATTTGTTAGGAGGCGCCCGTGGTCGCGCGATTGTTCCTTCTGGAGCGAGCACCGGCGAGCACGAAGCTCTCGAGCTTCGTGATGGTGATAAAAGCCGTTATTTGGGTAAAGGCGTTCAAAAGGCGGTTAACAATGTGATCAATCACATTGCGACTGAAGTCGAAGGCATGGATGGAATTAATCAATTGGAGATCGATCAACTCTTGCTCCAATTAGATGGAACTCCGACCAAAAAGAAATTGGGAGCGAATGCGCTTCTCGGTGTCTCGATGGCCGTGGCTCATGCGGCTGCCGCTCAACTCAATATTCCTCTTTATCGCTATCTTGGCGGGACCAATGCAAGAACGCTTCCTGTTCCTTTGGCAAACGTGATTAATGGGGGTGCTCACTCCGACGCTCCGATTGACTTCCAAGAATTTATGATCGTTCCGATCGGTGCGAAGACCTTCAGTGAAGGAATTCGTATGGGCGTTGAAACGTTTCATGCTCTCAAAAATGTTTTGAAAGATCGTGGATTAAGTACTGCCGTCGGAGACGAAGGTGGTTTTGCTCCGAAGTTAAAATCGGCTGAAGATGCTTTGGAATGTATCGCCTTAGCGATTAAAAAAGCAGGCTATAAAGTCGGATCCCAAATTTCGATCGCTCTCGACGTCGCAAGCAGTGAGTTTTACGACAAAGCGAAGAAACAATACGTTTTCAAAAAATCAGATGGACGTCGGTTGAGTCCTTCTGAATTGGTCAGCTTCTACAAAGATCTCCAAAAGAAATATCCAATTATTTCCATCGAAGATGGACATGCTGAAAACGATTGGGATGGATGGAAAGTTTTGACGGACGCCATGGGCGCTAATACGCAATTGGTCGGAGATGATCTCTTTGTGACCAATGTTGAGTTCCTTTCAAAAGGAATTCAAAAAGGAATCGCGAACTCCATCTTGGTCAAAGTGAACCAAATCGGAACGTTGACAGAAACTTTTGATGCCGTTGAAATGGCAAAGCGTGCGGGTTATACATCGATCTTGAGCCATCGCTCAGGAGAGAGTGAAGACAGCACGATCGCAGATATCGCAGTCGCACTCAATGTGGGACAAATTAAAACCGGTTCATTCTCTCGTTCGGATCGTTTGGCGAAATATAATCGCCTTCTCCGTATTGAAGAAGAACTCGGTTCAGGAGCTGTTTATGGGGGCACCCTCTAAGTTTTTTGATCCACGAAGCATCCCGCTCCGACCTAAATCGGGGGCGAACCTCTGGTCGTCTCTGATGCGTTTGTCGAAGTGGCTCATGATCCTTGCTCTCTTTGGCGCCATCTTTGTTCTCTTTCTTCCCGATATTCGTCGAGTTCAATCTCTTCAAAAAGAGAAGCAAGATAACGATCAAAAGATTGCGGCTGAAATTGCTCTCTATCAGCACAACAAGTCCGATTACGACCGTCTTAAAGTTGACCCCGAATATATTGAACGGGTGGCTCGTGATACGTTGAATCTCGGAAAGCCCGGTGAGACCATTTTCCGATTCGATACTTATCGTGATCCCGATAAAACGGCATCCCGAAAATAATTTTGACTCTCTGAATTCCATGAGGAGGCGAGGGAGGTTTTTTTGAATTCTTCCTTTTTTTTTGTTCATGCAAACTTCTTCAATTCATCAACGTCTTCAAATTCTCGGGAAAGCCTTCTCTTCCGTTCCTGAATTAGGAATTTCTTCCCCTCGTGATTTAGAAAAGTGGGTCCAAGAAGAATTAGGAAGCCTCGATGTTTTGAGTTCATTTCAAAAACGAGGGAGTCGTTGGGTTCAAGCCGTCGCTCCTGAGCGTCTTCTTATCGTTGGAGCGGGAAATTTAGTAATCTCACTTTGGCAGTCAATTTTAGTTGGACTGATCCTCGGTTCTTCCCTCTGGGTGAAACCCGGCTCGGGAACAGAAAAGGATCTGGGTCTCTTTCTTCAAAAAATCCCTCGAAAATTACGTCAAAAAATCGAAGTTTTAAAACGGGTTCCAGCCGAATTGATTCCGCTTGCGGATGCGGTGGTTGTCTTGGGGAGTGATGAGTCGATTCAAGAGATTCAAAAACAGAGCCATCCCAAACAACGCTTTATCGCCTATGGTCATCGAACGAGTGCGATGTGGATTGGAAAACTGCCTCCTACGGAAAAACTCTTTGATCAGGTCGCTCAAGATATTTGTATCTATGAGCAGCAAGGATGTCTTTCTCCTCGATGGATCTGGCTCTCGCCTCAGGTCGATGAAACTATTTTTTCAAAAAAACTGGGTGAAGCTCTGAATCGTTGGGTCACACTTCATGCAAAATTATTGCGGACAAATCGACTTTCTCCTTCACAAGAGGCGCTCATTTATGAGCTTCGACAGACCCATATCGCAATCGGTAATCAGGTCATTGCATCGTCTAAAAATCTCGATTGGACGATCGTTCACGATCGAAAAGGAATGGCGGAGCACACGACTCTTCCTCGAGTGATTGTGATTCGGTCGCTTTCTGAAAAAAGAATCGCTCAAGAATTTGCCTGGATGAGTGGAGATCTTTCAACGGTCGGTGTTTATTCGGAGATGAGTCATTTCTTGGAGCAAACCTTTATTCGTTGGGGAGCCTCTCGATTTTGTCCCTTAGGTGTAATGCAGCATCCTCCTTTAAATTGGCTTCATGACGGACGCCCTTCCATTTCGGACTTGGTGCGATGGGTTGAGAAAAGTAAACTTTAACTCCGCACACGAATTAAACGTTTAAACCTAGATCTTGCATTAGAACTGGAGGGGCAGTGGCCCACTGCCTTTCCCGTCTTCTGAGGCACAGAGCCTGTGCCTCTCCAATTTCTACTCACAAAAAGTGGAAGGTTTACGTCGAGAAACGATTCTAATGCAAGAAATGGGTTAAAACGTATCTCTCAGGAATTCCGGAAGAGATGAAAAGATGAGAACTAAACTTCGTAGAATTTAAAACCCGTTTCTTTTTTGTTTTCCTGCCTTCATGCATTCCTGAGAGAGGGTTTCTTTGAACGGGTATATGTCGAAAGTGTTCTCACTCGATTATGTTAACCTCCCGCGACAACGCGGATAATTTCAATCTGATCGCCCGTCTCTATTTTTTTCGTTTCCCATTCGGATCGAAAGAGCGCGGTCTGATTCACTTCGACTAAGTATAAAGTCGGCTGGAGCTTCAGATGAGCCATCAATTCTTGAATGGTGAGTGCTTGCTCGAACTGATGCGATTCGCCATTCAGAAGAATCGAGATCATGAGACGACGGCCAGTTCTTCCGAGTGACTCAAACATTCTTCCCAATCTTTCCAGACCGGTTCCATGCCGAGGCTGCGAAGAAGATCTGAAATTTCAGAAGGAGAACGTTCATCAGCAATTTGAAATTGTTCCGTGGCGTGGAGAGATTCTCCATCAGAATGAAGGAGCGGTTTTTGAATTCCTTTTTCGGTTCGATGAAGTTGTGTTTTTTCGACGCCGGTATATCCCCCGGGTTCGGTATGAGATCCTGCACTAATATGGGTAATGCCGAGCGGGAAAAGTCCGTTTCGAAGTTCCACCGGTTCACGAGTGGAGAGAACGATCCCGATTTGAGGGAAGGTGAGGCGAAGGGCGCAGATGAGTTGAACGAGTTCTCGATCGCTCATTGGATAACGCGGCTCAAATTCTCCTGCGGCGGGACGAAGTCGTGGAAGAGAAACGGTGAGAAAAGCTTTCCAACAATTTTTGAGAAGATATTCCGCGTGGCGGGCGAGCGCAATGACCTCTTCCTGCCATGGAGCAAGACCGATGAGGGTGCCGATCCCAATTCGCTTAAATCCCGCGTCA
>JAZKBH010000062.1:2711-9087 GCA_040388725.1 Verrucomicrobiota bacterium | reverse complement strand
TCCTTTTTAGGTCCCGCGGTATGCATTTCTTGGTACACGGGGCGGTCGTAGGTCTCTTGATAAACGACGAGTCCTTCTGCTCCTGCTTCCACGAGGGGACGATATTGATCGGTCTCCATTGGCCCAATTTCTAAAGAGAGGGAGGGGATGGAGGTTTTTAACTGAGTAATACAGTCGGCAAGATAGCTTTCGGAGACAAAACGAGGGTGCTCACCTGCGACAAGTAAAAGATGGCGGAACCCGAGATCGGCAAGATGTTGGGCTTCTTGTTCGACTTTTTTAACTTCGAGGGTTGTACGTAAAATCGGGTTATCCCGTGAAAAACCGCAATACTTACAAATATTGACGCACTCATTTGAAAGGTAAAGGGGGGCAAAGAGGCGCATGGTGTTTCCAAAATACTGACGCGTCACTCGATGCGACTCTTTAGCCATCGATTCGAGACACGCCTCTGAGATGGGACCAATGAGGGATCTAAATCTTTGGATAAGAGGACTTTCCAAATAATTTGGATCTTTAAAGGCATCGGAAAATCGCATTTTTTTATTCATGGAAGGCAATGATTATGAAGTAGTCGCATTTCACCAAAAAACAATGAAAAATACAAAGAAGACTCTAAGGAAAAGGCTCGTGAAACGAGATTTATCAAAACTCTGGAAGAGGAAATAATTTTAGTACGAAGGGTGGAGGGGGTACAACTTTGCTGGAATGCAGGAAAAGAAGTCAATCTTACTTTGAAATAGAACTTCTTTAGAAAATGTAGACGGACTCCGTATTTTCCTGCATTCCAGCATTCCTTAGAGATCCCCTTTTGGGTTGGGGTTGTGAACGTAAGGAATATTGATTTTTAGGTTGATTCGCTTTTGAAAGATGCGTAGCATCCACCCCCTTATGAAAACGGGCATCCATCCTGAATATATTGAAACTACAATCTCTTGCGCTTGCGGAGCAACTTATCAAACCCGCTCGACCCGTGATGGTCTGCGCATTGGTATCTGTTCTTCTTGCCATCCTTTCTTCACGGGCCAACAAAAGTTTGTTGATACCGCTGGACGCGTTGAGAAATTCTCACGTCGTTACGGTACTTCCCGCTTGGCTAGTTCCAAGATGAAGTAATTGGTGATTAGGACTTTGCATGGATTTGGCCCCGCATGTTGCGCGGCTACGCCAGCGTTTTAAAGAACTGGAGGTTGAGCTTTCACAGCCCAACCTCTACGACAATCCCTCGCGTGCCCAAGATGTAACTCGTGAACACTCTCGTTTATCGAAAGTGATTCCAGAGTGTGATCGTTGGGAAAAATTAATCCGCGAAATTGAAGATTCTAAAAATTTAATTTTAGATGCCCAAGATCCCGACTTGGTGACCATGGCCCAAGAAGAGCTTCCCCAGTTAGAAGCCGCTCTGGCGAAATCTCAGGAACAAGTTCAAATCGCGCTGATCCCTCCGGATGAGACCGACTCCCGAAATACGATTATTGAAATTCGGGCAGGAACGGGAGGAACAGAAGCCTCTATTTTTGCAGGGGATCTTTATCGCATGTATTGCCGCTACGCGGAACGTGTCGGATGGAAGATCGACGATATGGAGTCGAGTCCCGGCGATCTCGGCGGGTATAAGGAAATTATTTTTCAGATGAATGGCCAAGATGTGTATCGAAAGATGCGCTTTGAAAGTGGTGTTCATCGAGTTCAACGGGTCCCGTTAACGGAAGCCCAAGGTCGAATTCATACATCGGCGGCAACCGTCGCTGTTTTGCCTGAAGCCAAAGAGGTCGATGTCGTGATTCGACAAGATGATCTTCGAATCGAGGTTTGTCGTTCCGGTGGAAACGGAGGACAAGGGGTGAATACCACGGATTCTGCCGTTCAAATTTTACACCATCCTTCAGGTTTAATTGTTCGATGTCAGGATACCCGTTCGCAGATTAAAAATCGCGAGCGTGCGATGGGAATTTTACGTTCCCGACTTTTAAAAGCGAAGCAGGATGAAGAGGCCGCTCGTTACGCTCAACACCGGAAGAGTCAAATCGGAAGTGGAGATCGAAATGAAAAGATTCGGACTTACAACTATCCACAAAATCGCGTGACCGACCATCGCATCAATTATTCGGTTTTTAATTTGCCTGATTTTATGGATGGCAACATTGAAGATATGGTCGATCAGCTTGTTTCTGCCGACGTGCATGACAAGCTGAGTGCGTTGATGGAATCCGCTTAAAAAAAACATTTTCTCACGCGACGACACAACGACGCCACGTTTAATTTCCTCTTCATTTCTAATGCGGGAACTAGGCTAATTCACGATATGGATCGGTTTTCCTGCGATAAAACTTCTCACATTTTCTACCGTCTGATTCATGAGTTTCTGTCGTGCGGCAAGCGTGGCCCAGGCGAGATGTGGGGTGATAAGACAATGAGGTGCCGTTAAAAGAGGGTGATCGGCTCGTGGAGGTTCGCTTTCGAGGACATCCAATCCTGCTCCCGCTATTTTTCCTTGATGAAGCGCTTGAGCCAGAGCAGAAGAGTCAATAAGACCCCCTCGGCTTGTATTTAAAAGAAAAGCGGAGGATTTCATCCAACTTAACGTTTGGGAATTGATAATTTTTTCCGTTTCAGGCGTTAAAGGGGAATGTAAAGAGACGACGTCACTTGTTCGGAGAAGCGTTTCTAAGTCGGTGAATTTTACAGGAAATGGAAGCTCGATCTTTTTTGAACGTTGGACGCTTTGAATCGTCATTCCAAAGGCATGAGCGATTCGCGCGACTTTCTGTCCAATGGTTCCGAGTCCAATAATCCCGATCGTAAGACCTGCCAATTCAATGAGAGGCGTTTTCCAGTAACAAAAATCGGTCGAAGTGCTCCATTCTCCCTTACGAACGGTTTCTGAATGAAGAGCGACATGGTGAGTCAGTTCAAGAAGAAGTCCCCAAGTCAGTTGGGCGACCGAGTCCGCGCTATACGAAGGGACATTTGCGACGGAGATCCCAAGTCGGCGGGCTGCAGTAATATCGACAATATTGTACCCCGTCGCAAGAACGCCAATGAATTTAACGTGAGGAAGTTGTTGGAGTGTGGAGGCTGAAAGGGGTGTTTTATTGGTCAGGAGAATGGTAGCCTCTTTGGCCTGGGAAATGATCTTTTGTTCAGCGGTTCTGTCGTAAACTTGCAAAGTTCCCAAAGAATTCAGGTTTTCCCAGGAGAGATCGCCCGGATTGAGGGTATAGCCGTCGAGAACGACAATGGAGTGCATTCTTGATTTTAAGGGGGAGGCTCAGAGATTGAAAAGGAGTTAATGCAAGATTTTACATTGATGGGTTTCGATGTTGCCTTATTGCAGCGGTTCTCTTAAATTTGAGTTGGGGTATGAATTATCCAAATTACGGCGCTTATTCGCAACAGTCTTCAGTCGGGAATGATTATGGGGTTAATCCTACGACATTGCATTTTAATGATTACATGAAGATTTTGAGGAATCGGATCGGAATTATTCTGACGATTTTCCTACTGACCACGATTACCGGCTATGTCGTGACCTTTCATTATCTCAAAAAGATTTACGCTTCGACGGCCCAAGTCTCTATTCTCAAGAAGGATCGTGACATTGAAGTCTTTAAAGGAAGCGATACCTATTTTGATCCGGTCTATTTTCAATCTCAAATTGAACTCCTTCGCTCCAAGGAAATTCTCTACAAAGTCATTAAAGATTTAGATCTTCAAAAGTCCTGGGGAAAAGAACTTTATCAGACCGATTTTACGCTTCCGATGGATCAGGCCTATGATCTCTTCCGACTTAAAAAAATGGAAGTCGATGTTAAACGCGGAACATATGTCATCGAAATTTTAGTTTATAGCGAGAAGTCCGAAGAAGCCGCCAAAGTCGCGAATACCGTGGCGGAGACTTACATCAATTGGCGTAAGAATGAAGAGACTTTTAAATACCAACGGGGTCTCGATAACTTATCCCAACAAGTGGAGAAGCAACGGGACGAAGTCAAAAAGACCCGTGAAAAGGTGGAAGATCTGCGGAAAACCTATGGCTTGGATATCATGCCGGGAACATCCAAGGATCAGCAGCTGAATGATGCGGAGCTTCAACGTAAAACGACCCGTTTGGATGAACTTAAAAGTGATATGATCGCACGAAAGGTGCGTTACGATCAGCTTGAAAGTCTCCCCGTTGAGAAATTAATTGATACGCTCCCTGCGCTCGGGTTGGAGGATTCGAATCTAACTAGCATTCGTCAAAGTCAATTGAGTGTGGAGGCGGAAGTTTCAAAAATTAAAAACAGTGGTTTAGGCGAAGACCATCCTCGTGTTCAATCGATGGAAGCGCAGGCGAAAAAATTAAGAGAACAGGTCGATTCATTGGTGGAAGGAAAACGAAAGGCTTTAGCAATCGATTTAAAAGTCAGTGAGGCCAAAGTCGATCAACTCGAACAAGAGGTGAAGGCTTTAACGGAGACTGTACGAACAGAACGCTCGGCAAAATTGGCTCCCTTCATTGAAGCTCAGAATGAATCGGATCGTCAGCAAAATATTTTAGATGCCTTAGAAGTTCGTTACCGACAAGAGAAGGCGGAGACAAAAATTGAAGGGGATCCCGTCAAAATGATTTCTCCAGCTTCTCCTTCGGAAGTTCCCGTAAAACCTCGGCGTGCGTTGAATATGGCTGCGAGTGTTTTAATCGGGCTTGCGATGGGAATTATGGTCGCCTTTTTTATTGAGTATTTAGATACCAGCGTGAAGACACTCAGCGATGTCGAAAAGTTTTTAGGTCTCCCCGTCTTAGCGGTGATTCCAAGAGGAGTGAAGCCTTTGAATAAAGTCGGTGAAGATCCCGACTATACCGAAAGTTATCGTATTCTTCGTGCCAAAATGAATTTAGAAGATCCGACGATACACGGGTCCGCCATCACGGTTTTAAGCGGTGGTCCTGGGGAAGGAAAATCGACAACGCTCTTCAATTTGGCTGTCGTCTGTGCACAGGCGGGGCAACGTGTGGCGTTAATTGATGCGGATTTACGTCGTCCGGCGGTTCATAAAAATGCGCGGATCGAAAATGGAGCGGGTCTCGCGGATTTGGTTCAGGACAACTCCATCGATCCACTAAGTTTAATTTATTCCACGCCGATTCAGAATCTTTTTATTATGCCCGCAGGGGAGTTGCCTTCTGAAAGTCTGGGGGCTTTTAATGCCGTACGACTTCGACAAATTTTAACCTCTCTTAAATCGACTTATGATTTAGTTCTCATCGATTCTCCTCCAATTCTCGGAGTGAGCGATGGATCAACCATTGCTCGTGAGGTTGATCAAATCGTTTTAGTGATTCAACACCGTCGCTATCCTCGGGATATCTCTTTACGTGCGAAAAAGGCGATTGAAGAAGTAAATCCGAAGATTACGGGTGTGGTTTTGAACAATGTTGCGATTCAGAGTGATGACGCTTACTATTATTATAGTAGTTACACGTCCTATGGAAAAAAGAAAAAGAAGAAATCTTCAAATAAACCCGATACGACAGGCTCTCATGAAAGCAAAAACAGTGATCGTTTCTAGAAATCTATTTTCATTGATTTGCCTCTCTTTATTTGTGGGGTGTCAGACGGATTCCCCCTCGAATACGAAAAGCTCTTCATTGATTTCAAATGTTCCCTCAGGTCAAGTGGGCTCCTCAGCTGCTTCCCCGCGATACTCGGTTCCTTCCGATACCCTTCGCGTCGGAGATCCGATCTCGATTCGATTGAACGGGGTGCCGGTGGAAGAGGAAAAATTGGTTGAAGATGTCGTTGATGGAGAAGGTAATATTTCGATGCCCCTGGTCGGTCGATTCAAGGCGGCCGGTCTCTCCTCCGCTCAACTTAAATTGAAGATTGAACAGGCCTATCGGGATAGAAAACTTTACGCGACGCCGAATATTACGATTATCGTGCAGCAACGGTATGTGAATCTTGCGGGTGAGGTGCGCATTCCTCAACGAGTTCCTTTTACAAGTGATATGACCGTTCTCCGGGCGATTACGGCTTGTGGCGGATTCACCGATTATGCCGATCGTCGGAAGGTGATAATTTTGAGAGGAAATGATGTTTTTGAGTTTGATGCCAAAGAGGCTCTTTTAGATCCATCGAAGGACGTTCCGATGGTGGCAGGAGATCAAATTCAAGTTCCTCGCACGATATTTTAATTTGCAAATTTCTTGCATAAAGATGGAGCTTCCCTCATTCTTTTTTAAGAATGGGTGCTTTATTAAAAATTGAACAAATTTCTGCAGGGTATGAAGGACAGGTGGCGATTGAGGGGATCAGTTTCGATATTCGTGAAGGTGAGATTTTAGGACTTATTGGACCCAACGGGGCCGGAAAAAGCACGTTACTTAAAG
>JAZKBH010000062.1:633-2701 GCA_040388725.1 Verrucomicrobiota bacterium | reverse complement strand
TTTATTAGTCCCTTATAAGGGTGATATTCGATACGATGAACACCTCAAAAAAGCTTATGTCCCGCAACAACGTCTATGGGATAAATTTTTGCCTCTGACGGTCATCGAATTTTTAGCCCTTCAACCTCAGAGCTCTCTCTGGCCTTTTAGAGTTTCAAAAGAGATTCATAAAAAAGCGATGAGAGCGTTGGATCGAATGGGCGTTGCTCCCTTGAGTCAACGAACTTTGGGGCAACTTTCAGGTGGGGAATGTGAGCGGGTGATGATCTCGTATGCTCTCATGTCGGAGCCAACGTTACTCCTCTTGGATGAGCCTTTAGCGGGAGTGGATGTCAAAGGGGGATACGATTTTGAAAAAGTGATCCGCGAATTAAATCGTGAAGATAAGATGACGGTGGTCATGGTCTCTCACGATTTGCATTTGGTAAGTCATCTCTCGCATCGGGTGGCCTGCTTAAACCGCTGCCTTCATCAAATTGGAACTCCGGAAGAGGTGATGCATGGGCATGTGCTCTCCGGGATATATGGATTGCCTCCCTCTTCGGTTCAACATCTCAGAGGTTTGGAGTCAATGGCGCGGAGGGTCGAGCGATGATGGAAATGCTTCATTATGATTTCATGCGCTACGCGCTTATTTCAGCGGCTTTATTAGGGCCGATGTGCGCTTTCTTGGGAGTTTTTATTACCTTAAGAGGAATGTCTTTTTTTAGTGATGCGATCTCCCATGCGTCATTAACAGGAATTGCGATCGGTTTTTTTCTTCAGGATTATTGGGGATTCCCGAAAGATCTTTTTTGGATCGTTCTCGTTTTTAATGCCGCACTTTCGATGGTCATGGCTTATTTTTTCCAAAGAACCCCGCTTTCACCGGATACCATTATTGCATTTTCATTTACCGGAAGTGTGGCGTTAGGGGTGATGGTTATCAGTCGTTTGGGAAAATATAGACTCTTGGACGGACTTCTCTTCGGAGATATTTATTCGAATGGACCTATCGATATTGTGTATCAGGTGATTTTGACAGTGCTCGTCATCGGATTTATTGCATGGAACATGAAAGGACTGAGTTTGATGGTTTTAGACAGTGATTTAGCCAAGTCGCAGGGATATCGTCTGGAGGGTTTAAATTACGCCTTTTCGCTCCTGATCGCGGCAACGGTTGCCGTTGCGATTAAAATGTTAGGAACGCTGCTTCTCAGTGCACTCATCGTCATTCCTCCTGCAGCAGGAAAGATGATCGCCCGATCGTTCAAACAGATGTTGCTCATTTCTTCTGCGATCGGATTTTTGGGATCGTTGTTGGGAGTTGTGATTTCTTACCAGATGGATACGCCGACCGGACCGACGATTGTTTTAGTCCAATTATTTTGTCTTATCGCCGCCTCGTTCTGGCGTCGTTTTCGGTAATTAAATTTTTTTGGACAGGATAAACGGGATTAACTGGAGAAGAGGATTGTTTTATTCAGAAGTGAATGAAAAATAATTTTTTTCAGTTTTGATCCTGTTATTCCTGTAAATCCTGTCCAAATGAATTGGTTTTGGATTTACAAAAAGAAGATCCCGAGACCCAAAACGATAAAGCCCCAGATGACGCCGAGGCCCATGAGAAACTGCCATCGTCCCAGTGCTTCTGTCGACCATTGGATGGCATCGCGGATGAGATAAGGCGAAGAGACCATGGTAATTCCGAGAATAATCCAGGCATAAGCATTGACGACGAGGGGAATTTTCCAGTGATTATCGAGCATGAAAGCTCCATCGAGAATGACATTGGCTCCGAGAAGGAGAAGTATTCCAAGTCCTCGGAGGGAAAGAAAATCACGAACGTAAAAACAGCTCAGTCCTCCTCCAACAAATGTGAGTAGAACAAAAATGCCTCTCATTTTATTATATTCGCCAAGATCGGTCCAATTTAAGAGTGCGGCAGCCCAAAGTGTGGAGATGATCGTCGTGACGTAACCGGCAATCGTGGAACGAGGAAGTTTTTGGAGAAGGTCTTGAAAATAAAAGGGTTTCAATAAGGGAAGTAAATGACCTACTAAATAAAGGAGGCCGAGAAATAAAGCGA
>JAZKBH010000062.1:0-623 GCA_040388725.1 Verrucomicrobiota bacterium | reverse complement strand
TAGATGATCATAAGATGGTTTGTTCTTTTTAAATTTTACGAAATTAAATAGGAATCTCTTTTTGAATGGATAAGGGGCGATTTCGGATATCGATCCAAAAGGCTGCAAACCAAAATATCGCCATGATCGGAAGAGAGTAAATACCAATAAAAATGAAGAGGATGGGACTTTGTGGATCAGGGTGGATATAAAAAATATCACGATCCGCAAAGGCAAACCATCCGGCGTAGCAGATCGAGCTTAAGCTTAAGATGATTTGACTCCGTTTGTTCGTTAAGAAACATACGATCATCGCGGAGATTAAGAGTGGTCCTAAAGAAAAAGGGACAAAAATAAGACTGGTTAGAAAACTGCGAGATTGCATGCAGAGTAAAATCGAGCCCCCGATGGCGAGAAGGCAAGAGACCGCTGGTGCGAGCTTTCTCACGATTAACTTTCGCGATTTAACATGAAATCCGCGATGGCCAAAAGGGGTTCTGCTTTGGAACCAAGGGGCTTGATGGCTTTCATACTTAAGTCGGTCAAGCGTTTGGCTTCCTTTTGGGCTCCTTTGAGGCCAAGAAGAGCGGGATAAGTCGATTTTTCGGCGACCAAATCTTTTCCGGCACTTTTTCCGAGTTTTT
>JAZKBH010000061.1:0-9162 GCA_040388725.1 Verrucomicrobiota bacterium | reverse complement strand
CATGCTGAGACTGAAGAATAGAGTGACCCATACATGGTGATTAAAAATGGAGGGGCACATGCTCTGTGTCCCAGGAGATGAGGAAGGCAGTGGGCCACTGCCCCTCCAAATCTACTGAAAGATTTAGGTAAACTATCCCCTCAAAAAGATCCAGCCGACCAGGGCAACAACGGGGATCAAAATCGGCAGTGAATATTTAAAGATATACCCAAAGAATGAAGGGACTTTGACCCCGGATCGCTCCGCAATCGCCTTCACCATCAAGTTCGGGCCATTTCCTATATAAGTCATCGCCCCAAAAAAGACGGCACCCAAAGAGATTGCTTCGACCCATAAACTTTTTTGAGAAATCAGCCAAAGAATGTCCGAGGGGTTCTCTATTGTTTTTCCATTCAGTCCCAAGCAAGCACTTAAGAAAGTGAGATAAGTCGGAGCATTATCCAAAGCTCCTGATAAGAGACCCGTCACCCAATAAAACTTCAGAGGGGAATCTAATCCCAATGCAGAAGCATGGAGCTCCAAATAACCAAGGGCAGGCATCATCGTTGCAAAAATCCCCAGAAAGAGCCACCCCACCTCCTTGACCGGATGAAAGTTAAAGTGATTTGATTCGTGAATCATCGGAGGAGTTGTCCAATACGAATACCCCGCAGCAGCAAACATGAGGAGCTCGCGGATAAAGATCGGCGATTTGATAAAAACTGCACCTAAGACTACGGCAAGCGGAACCAAATTTCGTTTTCCTTGAATCATCCATTTTTCATCTTTCGTTTCATTCTCTCGAACGCGTTGAGGCGCTTTTCGAAAATTCATCCAATCGATTAGAAAGAAAATTCCAAGAAGTAGAGTAACGACCACCATCCAAGCACTCCAAAATTTTTCTAAAGTCCAAAAAAAGGGAATTCCTTTTAAATATCCGAGAAACAACGGAGGATCTCCAATGGGCGTCAAACAACCTGAAACATTGCTCACAATTAAAATAAAAAAAACGATATGATATTCCGTGATCCGATATTTATTCATCCGAATCCAGGGACGAATGAGTAGCATCGAAGCCCCGGTAGTTCCCATGAGGTTGGAGATGACTGAAGCGAGGGCTAAGAAAGTCAGATTCACGAGAGGAGTGGATCCACCACGCGTTTGAATGTGAATTCCGCCTGAAACGACATACAATCCGACGACGATCGCCATAAAACTCAAATACTCATGTGCCGTATGGAGAGGCGTCGTCCAATCTCCTCTGACAAATCCATAATAGGCAATCGCAACAATTGCGAAAACAGCCGAGAGATGAGAGTAATACTTCTCCCACCAGTGTTTTTGAATGAAAGGCATTGAAGCAATCAGAAAGAGAAGCAATCCAAACGGAATCATCGTCCATGCTGGAATTTCAGAGATCATCTCCATTCTTTAGCTCTCGTCGCTCCTTTGATCAAACTCTAAGAAGATCTTTTACATTTTTAAAACAAGAGTCATCTTTTGCCCTTATGAGCGATTCTTTTATTTTTGGAGCTATTTTTGATTGGGATGGAGTCCTTATCGACTCCTCCTCACACCATGAAGAGAGCTGGAGAGCGCTTGTTCTTGAAAATGGACGAAAATTTTCTCCCGACTTTTTCAAAAAAAGCTTTGGAATGAAAAACAATCGAATTATTCCCGAAGTTCTCGGGTGGACACAAGACCCTGTTGAAATTAAAAAAATATCGGATCGCAAAATCGTCAAAAAACGCCCCCTCCAAGCCCTCCCCGGAGCGGTGCAGTGGGTCACCGAATTAAAGGCAAAAGAAATCCCCCGCGTCATTGCCTCCTCGACCGATCGAAAAAATATTGAGCTCGGACTTCAGATCATCGGATTGGATGGTTTTTTTACGGAGATTGTCTCAGCCGAAGATGTAAACCAGGGAAAACCGAATCCAGATGTTTTTTTGAAAGCCGCTGAAAAAATAAAAATGCTTCCACGCGAATGCATCGTTTTTGAAGATGCCCATGTGGGAATCGAAGCCGCTCGCCGAGCTCATATCAAAGTCGTCGCCTTAATGACCACTCACTCGAAAGAGAGTCTTCATGAAGCCGATTATATCATCGAAAACTTAGAAGAGATGAATTTTGAAATTGCTCAAAAAACTTTAAACCCATCATCCACCTAAAATTGTTAAGATCTCAAAAAAAGCCACCCGACAAAAAGCAAGATGGGAAGAAGGATGGGAATTGAATAATAGAAGATATACTTGAAGAAAGAAGGCGTATGAACTTTCGCATGATCCGCAATGGACTTAACCATTAAATTAGGTCCATTTCCAATATAAGTCATTGCCCCGAAAAAAACTGCACCCATTGAGATTGCTTTAATAAAAATGGCGTGATTTTGAACAAACCAAATAACATCACCATACTGGTCGACACTTTTTCCAAATAACCCCAGAGAAGCCCCAAGGAACGTCAAATAGGTCGGGGCATTATCCAAGACGCTCGATAGTACTCCCGTGGTCAGATAAAATTTAGTCGGAGTATTGATTCCCATGTTCACGGCATTGATTTCTAAATACTCGATTGCGGGCATCATCGTCGAAAAAATCCCAAAAAAAATCCAAGCCACCTCCTTGATCGGATCTAAACTAAAGTGATTCGCGTCATGAATGGGCCGTGGGGTGCGCCAGTAAGAATAAGCCGCCGCAACAAGCATTAAGACCTCGCGAAGAAAAAGAGGCTTCGAAATAAAAACGGATCCGAGAATGACCGCGAGAGGAATCAAACTTTTGAATTCAAATTCAATTGTCTCATTCGCCGTCTCAAGTTCGCGAATCGTTTTGGGAGCTCTCAAAAAGTTATGCCGATCTAAATAATAAAAGACGGTCAAAAGAAGGGTCAATGCCATTCCCCAAGGGAGAATCAAAGCCTCAAGTGTCCAAAAAAAAGGAACCCCTCTCAGGTAACCGAGAAATAATGGAGGATCACCAATAGGCGTCAAACATCCGGAAACATTACTCACGATAAAAATAAAAAAAACTACGTGAAAGCCTGTAATCCGATACTTGTTCATCCGGACCCAGGGACGGATCAATAGCATAGAAGCCCCCGTCGTTCCAATAACATTTGATAATACGGAGGCTCCTAATAAAAAGAGGACATTTCGCAAAGGAGTCGACTCTCCTCTTGTACGAATATGAATCCCTCCCGCCACAACAAAGAGACTCCCAATGAGAGAAATGAAACTAATAAAATCAACTCCCGTATGTAGGGGATGAATCCCATCCCGACGAACAAGAAAATAATAGCCAATAACTAGTAACCCTAAAACAGCAGATACCTTCGTGTAATGTGCCTCCCACCAATGTCGGTGGATAAAGGGCATTGTCGCAATTAAAAAAAGCAAAAGACAAAAGGGGAAAACCATTCCTACTGGAACCGGACCTCCTGATTCAAGAGTGGCAATCATGAATGCACTCCTTGGAAGATTCGGGAATCGGGAATAGTCTGAATTTCCTTTGGATCATGAAAATCCTAGAGAAACATCCAAAAGGAGAGGAGTTCAACGAACACCGCCATCCCGGCGGCGATGAGCGAATTGAATGAAGAAATACGACTCTTTGAATTCATTTGAATAGAACTCCAGGCGAGAAAAAATACGGTGAGATAAAGAACCGCAATCGCGATCAGCGCTCCGTAGAAACCGAGAAACGAGTCTGTAAGCTGGTGGAAATGAAAAACCTGCGAAAAGCTCGAACGGAAAAGAGTATAAAAAACACTCAAAACATAGATTCCTTCGACTGCCACCATTGCGAGCAACATTTTTAAGGCGTTCTCCCGAGCCAAATCAATTCCATCAACGTCTCCCACGCAAACGCGATGAAGAAGAAAAACGAGTACTGCCCCAGCAAGCAGAAGAGCTCCTAAAAAATAGACTCCAAAAACAGAAAACTGAAATGATGAGGAGAGACCCGCCGGGATACGAATCATGGGCACTAGTCCTTTTACCAATCCAATCCCCGCGACAAAACTAAGAATCATCTTTCCCCACAGCATTCCCCCCTTTCTAAACTGCAACCAGCCCATCATACTAATGATTGCAAATCCGAGAGAATAACTTTTACCAAAACCAACAATAATTCCTACTAGGGTCCACTGAATGGCGATTAAAATCATCAGCGTTTCAAAAAATCCTTTTGAAAAAACTTTTTGGGAAAGAAACCCCCCATAGATCGAAAGACCGACTGCCATTTGTGCTAAAAACAAAACCATTGCGTAACTGATCTCTGTCATAAAGTCCTTTTGAAATTGACCATAAGTACAAGCCTCTCCCTCTTCAAGTCTTGAAGAGATAAATTTTGGGGAAAGGTGAACCGAGCTTGATTTTAAAATGCAGAAAAAAACTTGATTTCGATTTTTCAGAAATCACACATAAACCAATCTCTTTAAAAGATCTCTCTGGAGACCACAAACCCTGCGCCATGAAGACGCAGGGTTTATATTTTTTTAAGATTAAATCGCTTTTTCGCCGCTTTCGTCTGTACGAATGCGGATCGCTTGTTCCACATTCATCACAAAAACTTTTCCATCCCCGATTTTACCGGTTTTGGCATTGGCAATGATCGTTTTAACCACGGTATCCAATTTGTCGTCGGGAACAATGATTTCGATTTTCACTTTCGGAAGAAAATCGACGGTGTATTCACTCCCACGATAAATTTCGGTGTGACCTTTTTGACGCCCGAATCCTTTGACTTCGGTGACCGTCATCCCTTCCACTCCGATTTCATGGAGCCCGGACTTCACTTCTTCTAGTTTGAAAGGCTTAATAATAGCTTCTACTTTTTTCATAATTGATCTCCTTCAAATTGCCGAGCTGGAGAGACCAGCTCGGCTATTCTACTTAATTTAGATTACTTGGATCGATCGGCAATATGCATATCAGGGTAAGCTTCAGCTCCCATTTCAGGCATATCCAATCCTTGGATTTCATCCTCTGCCTTAGGTCGCAATGGAAAGACCAGGTTGGAGAGTTTGAACCAGACAAACGCAAAGGCACCAATAAAGACAATATTTGTCACGGTTCCGATCGTTTGTGCACCCAATTGAGACCAGTCATTATAGGAAGCTCCAAAGAGCGTTCCGAAAGCACCTGTGACTCCTTGATCTGCCCAGCCGGATCCAGTGAGTTCAGCATATTTCTTCAATGTTGCTGGAGCTGCGTCGTTGTTAATAATTTGTTGTACTCCATCTTTCAAAAGGACGTGAACTCCTCCCCAACCTGCTCCATAAGAACCGTTGGCAAAGAGACCGAGACTAATAACACCCCAAGCACCGTTAACCCCGTGAACCGCAATCGCGCCCACTGGATCATCAATCTTAAGGGTTCTTTCAACAAAAAAGACTGTCCAGATAACGAGAATACCCGCAGAAGCTCCAATGATGACAGCACCGAGAGAACTCACAAAGGCACAAGGTGCGGTAATAGCAACAAGTCCTGCGAGCATTCCGTTACACATCATGGAAGGATCAGGTTTACCCGTGAAGAACCACATGTAGAGACAAGAGAACAAGGCTCCTGCAGCAGATGCAAGCATGGTATTGACTGCGACGATCGCAATACGATTATCTGTTCCAGCAAGGGTTGATCCAGGATTGAATCCAAACCATCCGAAGGCCAGAATAAAGGTTCCCAAAATAACCATGGGAATATTATGCGCAGGCATCGCCACTGGCTTTCCATTGGCATCATATTTTCCAATACGAGGTCCAATCAGTGCACCACCCACAAAGGCAATCACACCACCCGTCATATGCACCACGGAAGATCCCGCGAAATCAACATGTCCGTGACCTAATCCGAAGTTCATTCCTAATTGAGCGAGCCATCCACCGCCCCAGACCCAATTTCCATAAATTGCGTAAGGGAACATTCCGACCCAGAATCCATAAAGCATGAAGTTCTTCATGCTCCAACGTTCTGCCATCGAACCTGTTGGAATGGTTGCGGTGGTATCCATGAATACCATTTGGAACAAAAAGAGAGCAAAAACCGAGGTGTCAAAGACACTCGGATTAAGGAAAAATCCTGTGTATCCAAAAAGTCCAAACGGCTTTCCAAACAAAGTCACAATGAACTCCTTATTCAACAGAGAAAGACCCTGTCCTAACGAAGGCTGCCAGCCAATCGGGACTGGACCATTCCAATATCCTCCGAACATGATGGCATAACCACAGATCCAAAATCCGAGCATACCTAGAGCATAAATTAAAAAATTCATACTCATGACGTGTGCTGCATTTTTGGCGCGACAAAGACCCGTCTCTACCAAGGCAAAACCAGCTTGCATGAACATAACTAAAAATCCTGCAAGCAAGGTCCACACAAGATTAATAGATACTTTGTTATGAGCTACATTTTGAATTAACTCGTCTTGTGTGACTTTGTTTTTACCATCAGGATTAATTCCTGCGGAGTCCGCAGGAATAGGCCATGTTAAGTCGACTGCTGTCCCTGCATTGAGTCCAGGAGGATAAGCCAACGAATCGGGTACAGGAGCCGCCGGGGCTGGTGCAGCCGCTTCTGCCGGAGCAGGAGGCGGCGTTGATTGGGCCATCAAAGCATAGCCCGAGAGAAGACTGAGTGCCACCACACCCAAAATCCCTCTTTTAATTTTTTTTATAAACATGTTTTCTCCTTTTTTAGATATTGCGTTGATCAGTAAGTAACTCTCGTTTTAGAACGCCATCCTGAAACAAAATGATAAAATATGAGAACTAACCCATTCCTATCCCAAACCGAAAGCAACCTTTGGTTAAGAGGCAACGTTGGTTTTTTATTTCAAGATATGACGATCCACCCAGACAAAAGCAACTTACATGCCAATATTTTTCGATACATCCGTTCTTCATTCTACTCGGAGGAAGCTTTAGATTGAGAAAAATTTTGATGAGAATAAGAACAAGTTCAACGAACAAAAATCATGAGAGACCCCAGAATCACCTGCGCATGAGGCTTCTTTTCGGCAAGCATTAAATTCATTTCGCGTTTAAGATCCCATCGGAAAATTAAGGCTTCACTCCAATCCACCCTCACTCAAATCATTCTGCTTTATGCTAAACATTAAAAGAGACAGGGGATCTTTGATGATATTTAGTTATTTCTATTGCTCTGCTTCCTGCTAGGCCTCGACCCGATGAGCAGCACACATTCAGACTCCAAGCACTCTCTTAATGCGCTTACTCTTGGAGCATTAGGGATTGTTTTTGGAGATATCGGAACCAGTCCCCTCTACACCATGAACGAATGTCTTCGTCATTTAAACGGAGGCGAACGTCAACTCGAAGTCCTCGGTGTCCTCTCTCTTATCTTCTGGTCACTCGTTTTGGTGGTCAGTATCAAATATATTCTCTTCGTCAGTCGCGCCAATAATCAAGGCGAAGGCGGAATTTTTGCATTACTCGCTTTATTAAAAAAAGATGCTCCTCAAAAAACCAGCGTTCACATTGGCGCCTCTGTTTTATTGATTTTAATGGGAACCGCTCTGCTTTATGGTGACGGCGTCATCACCCCTGCGATTTCCGTTTTGAGTGCCACCGAAGGCTTAAATACCATTAGCCAAGGTCTGCATTTTCTCGTCATCCCTCTTGCTTGTATCATTCTTGCGATTCTCTTTTGGTTTCAACACAAAGGAAGCGCTCGAATTGGAAAAGTTTTCGGTCCAATCATGTTCGTTTGGTTCTCATCTCTCGCATTTATGGGCCTATGGCAAATCCTCCAATATCCTGCCATTTTATTCGCCATTAATCCTGTCTATGGATTCCATCTCTTAATCGCACATCCGAGTGGTATTTTTGAAATTTTAGGAGCCGTTGTTCTCGCCATTACCGGAGGAGAAGCCCTGTATGCCGACATGGGCCATTTTGGTCGCCCCGCCATTTCGAGAGCCTGGCATATTGTTGTTCTCCCCTCTCTTTTCTTGAACTACTTTGGTCAAGGCGCGTATGCCGTCACTCATCTCGGTTCAACCGAAAATTTATTTTTCAGTCTTGCTCCGAACGAAACATTTAAAATTTTGCTTTTAGGTCTCTCCATGATGGCCACCGTCATCGCAAGTCAGGCGTTGATCTCAGGCGCATTCTCCCTCACACGCCAGGCCGTTCAAATGGGTTACTTTCCCCGAGTTAAAATCGTCCATACGAGTGCTTCATTTCAGGGTCAAATTTATATCGGCAGTATCAATTGGTTTTTGGCCCTTGGATCGATTGCGTTGGTCTTGGGTTTTAAATCGAGTGACTCCTTAGCCTCTGCTTACGGTATTGCCGTCACAGGAACCATGGCCATTACGACGATTGCCTTTTATTGGGTCATTCGTTCCGTTTGGAAATGGACCCGTTTGCAAGCTCTTCCGATCTGTGCACTTTTTCTCGTCGTGGATCTTGCCTTCTTTACCAGTAACTTGACTAAATTTTTCGACGGAGGTTGGCTCCCTATTCTGATTGGTTTTGTCCTTTTAGCCCTCATGCATGCGTGGAAACTCGGACGTGCTTCGATTGTTAAAATTTTGGAAGCAAGCAATATGAGCGTTGAATATTTCTTGGAAGATTTGAAAGCCAATAACATCGTCCGTACACGTGGCACCGCGGTCTTTATGGCGGCTAATCCAAAAGGAATGCCCGTGGCTCTGCTTCATCATCTCAAATGTAATTACTGCCTCCATCAAACGGTCATTATTCTGAGTTTGATTACGGAAAGCGTTCCTCAAATCAATGAAGCAGAAAGATCAACGATTGAGTTTATTGGCGAAAATATTTGGAGAGTCATCGGCCGCTTTGGTTACATGGAAACACCGGATGTCGAAGCCCTGATTAAAAAAATCGATATTGAGGGAGTCAAAATCAATCCTCAATCGACCATCTATTACTTCAATCACGAAAAGATTCTGACCGATGGAACGACGAAAATGTGGAAGTGGGAAAAAGAATTGTACGCCATTATGAGTCGCAATGCGAGTCCGGCTCGAGATTATTTCCGGATCCCTGCGAATCGAATTGTTGAGATGGGTCTCCCCATTAAACTCTGGTTTTCTCTCCCGATTTAAATTGTATTTATTTATCAATCGATTATTTTATTCGTTCCTATTAATATTATTAATAGATTTTAATAAATTCTTTAATCATTTTCATAAAATACTG
>JAZKBH010000060.1:0-4385 GCA_040388725.1 Verrucomicrobiota bacterium | reverse complement strand
AAGGCCGCGCATCGCTTGGCCCTCCCATTTTAAATTCCCATGCAAGATTTAGGTTAAATGTTTTATAATGATGTACGTTTTGTGCCTCTTTGTGTTTTATGTCTTTCTTAGCGTCGTTGTGCCGTCGTGCGAGACAGTGCCCGCATTGGTTTTTCTCTTTCTTACTTGCGTCCGCACAAAGACCTGCCTACATTGTCGGCCCTATTGGGCAGTTAGCTTAGTGGTAGAGCGTCCCGCTTACACCGGGAGGGTCGGGGGTTCGATCCCCTCACTGCCCATAGTTTTGTCCTGGAGTGTTTGTTTTTTTGCCGGTTTAGCTCAGTGGTAGAGCAACGGTTTTGTAAACCGTGGGTCGTCGGTTCAATCCCGACAATCGGCTCCCCTCTCCAAGAGGGGTTTTCATACGTAAGAGAGATTTTTTCAGTACGCAATGGACGCATAAAAAACTCGAAGATGCCGGGATTTCTATCAAGAATCTGAATACGGAACGAAAATCGGTTGAAGAAGCAATGCAGATCCGCATCGCTTATTGTTCCTCTTGGATCTCCAGAATGATCAAAAATACAAATTGAATTGGGGTTGCTGTGATTATCTATTCCTATTGAAAATAGGGGATACTTCGCGAGGTTTTTGATCCCTTACACTTATCCGTCTCAATGACGGTCGTGACATCAATGATTGACGGGAGTCGATGCAGAATCGTTTAAGTGGAATGATCGATTGGGGACAAAACATAAATTGCACCAGATCAAGTGATCGTCGGCAAAGGATTGTTCGTAAATTCCAAAAAGCTGATATCCCATTTTTCTCATTTCCTCCATGACATCCGAGACCACGGGTTGATTCTCATAATCGGGGTGAACCATGGATTCTAAATAGATCATCCCAATACGTTGAGTTTTCACCAGGGACTGAAATCCTTTTACGACCGCCAAATCATTGCCTTGGGTATCAATTTTCAAAAAATCGATGTGAGAGATATTCCATCTTTGACAAAGTTCGTCGCCGGTTTTGACTTCCACGTCGTAAGTACTCACTTTTTCTAAATCAGAATTTTTTGCCTTAAATTCAAGTAAAGAATTATATCCGGTTTTGTTGTATTCATTAAATGTGGTTACGCCTGTGAAATCGCTCAGCGCGTAGGGATTCATTTTGACGGATGAGTCGGATGGGTAGCGTTCTGAGAGTTTTGAAAATAGATTGCGACAGGGTTCAAATCCATAAATTAAAGCGTTGGGATTCCATTGCTTAAATTTTCGGATGGATTGTCCATAATTAGATCCGACGTCGAAATAAACCTGAGGATATTTTTTAAAATAAAAAAGAACATCTTCTTCTAAAAAGTGGCCCGTGATGCCTCGAGGAATTTTGATGAGTCGTGTATTGGATTTAATTTTCTGAAGAAAGCAATTCATAAGATCACGTGCGGTCATTTGTGGATTATTCTTGAGAGACGAAGGGAATTAAATCAAATTCGTCAGTGGAAGGTATTTTTATTATAAATTAAGTATAGAGTTCTCAGATTCTATGTTTCTATTGAGAGTGATAAATTAAAATTAAAAGTTAAGTTTTTAAAGAGTTCGTAATCTTTTGATCAAAAGCTTAAAATTACTCGCATTTTTTAGAATTTTTCTGAAATCCCAAAGTCTTGCCTATTCCCTTGCTCTTGCTTGGATTGAAGGTTTATGGATCAGGAAGTTCTCTCTATCGATCGGCAGCTTCGGCAAGAAATCCTCTTTGCCCGGGAGCGAGTCTATCGATTTGGTTCCCCGACGCCGCTCGAACGATTGGTTTTGCCGGATCATCTTCCAGGACCTGAAATCTGGGTGAAACGAGAAGATCTCTCGCCCGTCAAATCTTACAAATGGCGAGGGGCCTGCAATCGAATGGCGATTCTCGACCCGCAGAGTCACGCATCGGGAGTCGTGACGGCCTCTGCCGGGAACCATGCTCAGGGCGTGGCTCTTGCCGCGAAGACCTTAGGAATACGTGCCCGCATTTATATGCCACGCTCCACGCCCAAAGTAAAACAAAGTGCGGTGCGCCATCATGGGGGAGAGTGGGTTCAAATCCTTTTATCGGGAGATAGTTACGATGAAGCAGTGACTGCCGCGAGAGAAGATGCCTCACGGACCGGAGCGATCTATGTTCATGCGTATGATGATCTGCATGTGATGGCAGGTCAGGGGACCCTTGCGGATGAAATTGTACTCTCCGGGCATGGCCCCTTCGATGCCGCTTATCTTCAAATTGGCGGCGGAGGAATGGCGGGAGCTGTTTCCAATTGGTTAAAAACATACTGGCCTCAAATTGAGATCGTCGGGGTCGAGGGAATTGGACAGGCGTCGATGAAGGCGGCTCTCGACGAGGGGAAGCCGATCGATCTCAAAGAGGTCGATATCTTTTGCGATGGCACTGCGGTTCGTAAGGCAGGAAGTCTTCCCTTTCAAATCTGCCAAAAAACGTTGAAGCGGGTAGAGACCGTGACGAATTCGGAGGTCAGTTCCGCCATGCGCGTTCTTTGGGAGACCCTCCGATGTATCTCGGAGCCATCCGGATCGCTTGGATTAGCGGCGGTGTTAAAGAATCGTCAATCGCTGATCGGGAAAAAAGTGCTCATTGTGGTTTCGGGGGCAAACATCGATTTTTTACAACTCGGTCTTATCGCTCAATCGGAAAGTGTTTCGAGTCTCGGTACAAAAACGTTACAGATCAAGATTCCAGAAAAAGCGGGGACCATGCTCGCGCTTTTGGATTCCTGTTTCGCAGGATTGAATATCATTGATTTTCAGTATGGTAAAAAAAATCAAGATCAGGCTGCACCGATTTTCACGGTAGCGGCGGAGGAGCTCTCTCTTTTAAATTCACTGCCTGAACGTCTGAATGAGGCCGGTTATTCGTGGGAAGATTTGACGGGGGCAGTCGATGTCGCTTTTCGGACGATTCCTTTCCGAAGCGATCTTTTAATCAATCCTGTTTTTCTCCGACTCGATTTTTATGAACGTGCGGGAGCACTCCATGATTTTCTAGATAAAATTGTTCGGGGCCGGGCGAGTATCAGCTACTTCAACTACCGGCACTCTGGAGAAAGAATTGGAAGGGCTTTAATTGGACTCGATTTTTTGAATCTTGAGCAAAAAGAGACATTTCTGAACTCATTACCTGAGTCGGGTGAAGGATATCGATCGTGTACCACGCTCGATGCATCGACCTTAATTCGTATGACTTCTTAAAGATCGCTTCATACCTTCATTCGATTTCTAAAATCCATACTTTTTATATGAGCGAATCGAGTTCCCATTCTTCAGACGAAATTGTTTCTCCTCCATTCTCGTTAGAGCTATCGTCGCCTGTCGACTCGGAATTGACGGTAAAGCGGATGAGTGCATTCAGCTTGATTCTCTCCGCAGTTCTCCTCTCGGCGAACGCGTTTGTCTGTGCCACGTGGAGTCATTTTTTTGAGATTCCAGGCTGGATGGCGTGGCAGGCGCTGCCTGGTGTGGTGGCCTTGGCTTTTATCCCGGCAACGATTTTTCGTTTCCGCTCTTCTCATCCCACGTTGCGGATTGTCTATGCGATTTCAGCCGCATGGTTGGGAGGGTTGAATTTTGCATTTTTCGCTGCATTAAGCTGTTGGGTCGTGGAATGGGGATACGGTCTTACAGGTGGTTCTGTTACTCCTTTCCCGTTAGCGGCGACCTTGTTTGGTCTCGCGGGAATGGCATTCGTGTATGGATTAATCAATAGCCGATGGATTCGAGTCACGAAAATCACCGTGCAATTGGCTCACCTGCCCGAAGCGTGGAAAGGTCGTTCAGCCGCATTACTCACGGATCTACACTTAGGGCCTCTTTTGGGTGCAGGATTTCTTCGTCGAGTGATCGCCCGACTTCGTTCCGTTCAACCGGACATCGTCTTTATTAGCGGTGATATGTTCGACGGTTCTCCTCTTCATCTCGATCAACTCGTTGCTCCCTGGAGCGAGTTTTCAGCACCAAGAGGAATTTATTACGTGACGGGAAACCACGACGAGTTTGCGGAAAGAAATCTTTATCTGGATTCGGCAAAGCGGACGGGAATTCACATTTTAAATAATGAAAAAATCGATGTGGAGGGACTTCAAATCGTTGGAGTTCACGATTCGGAGGCGATGGATTCAGCCCAGTTGCGTGAGATCCTTTGGCAGGTGAAAATCGACCGATTGAATCCGAGCATTCTTCTGGCTCATCGTCCTGTGAATCTCTCCGTCGCGGAAGAGGCCGGCATTTCTCTCCAACTTTCCGGACATACTCATGGCGGTCAGATCTGGCCGTGGAACCTGGTGGTCTCTCTGATTTATGGACGTTTTGCTTCTGGACTGAGCCGCCTCCATCAACTTCAAATTT
>JAZKBH010000059.1:0-4649 GCA_040388725.1 Verrucomicrobiota bacterium | reverse complement strand
ATCGTCAAAGTGTGGAGCTTCGATTGCCGGTGGCGGCTCCTGTGGCGGAAGTTTCAGAGGACGTACAAGTAAAGAGTTTTAGGACGAGTGAAACAATTTCAGAACTACAGCCTTGGAAAAGTACGTCCCGGCTTGAAATTACTGAACGAACGATTCAGAATGTTCCGGCGCTTTCTTTTTCAGATTCGAGCAATGAATCGCTTGGACTTCGTCCGATGGAATCTCAATCGTCAGAAGTAAAAAGGCCTGCCTCTCTTTCATTTCTAGCGTCGAGCTCGGAATCTTTGGGTTTACGTCCCCTTGAGAATCAAGGTCGAATCGTCCCCTCTTCGAGCGGAATTCGAGACTCCGCCACGGGTTCAGACTCGTGGGTGAATTCTCATCCACGAGGAGCGCAAGAATCACTCATTCCGGAGGGAGCTAAATTCAAGGGAAGAGAAAACGAAGTTTATGCCTCGGACGACGAAAAAGCGAAAGCGAAGCTCTCGGGCAAAAAGGAAGAGGGTCCAGCATTAACTAAAACCAGTGAAGATGAACAGGCGGAATTACTCGCAAAACAAAATCAGGAAGCCAAAAGTCTTGAGCATCGGGCTTTGGATGATCGTCGATTTCAAACGGTGGCCGATCGAGATATTCTTTTTTCGGAAGATGGACGTGCTCGGATGTATGCGCCCGGCTATCGGATCGGTAAATTTGATGTGAATATGGATTTGGCGAATCGGATCAATTATAATGACAATTACCGTTTTCAAAAGAAGGCGAAAGGAGCGACCTCAACTTCTGTTTCACCAACCATTGAGGTGGCGGGAGGCGAAAGAGATCCTGAAATTACGGACGCATTGTACATGGCATTTCGATACACTCCTTCGATTGTAAGCTATTTGGATGTTAACGAAAAAACGATCTATAATCAGGAAAGTGGATTTAATACGGGATATAAATTTTCAAAACTCTCGATGGTTTTTGATCAAAGAATTACCGGATTTGCAGGACAAGATGTTCTGGCCGGAGGATTTACAAAGAGAAATGTTTATACCTCTTCAGGATCCATGGAATATGAACTTTCGGAGAAAACATCCCTCGAGCTCGCTGGAAATGTTTCCGTACGAGATTATCAAGATCCTAATACGTTCGATTCTCAAGATAATACCTTAAAAGCTTATGCGAATTACGCCTTAAGTGAGAAAGTTCGCTTGGGATTAGGTGTGGGAGGAGGCTATCTCCTGACTCGAGGAGGATCCGATCAGCTTTATGCAGATGCATTGGTCCGAGGGGTTTACTTTTTTAGTCAAAAGTCGACCGTTTTTGCGGAAACAGGAATTGAGCAGAGACATTTTTATCAGCTTTCCACCGGAGATCAATATGATGGAGTTTTTAACGCGGGGGGAAATCTGACTCTCTTTCCCAAGACCTCACTGGAGTTGGATGCATCACGTCGACAGCTCGCCTCAGGAACCGTTCAAGCAACGAATATAGAAGTCACTGGGGTTACGGTTTCGATTATCCAGGATGTTGAAAAGTTGAAACTCGTTCTAGGCGGTGGATTTGATTATATTAAATATTTTCCGAATCAGGATGGAAAAACTGTCCTTTCCACTCAAGATCGTACGATGAGTGTGCTTTTTAAAATTGGAGGAAGATATCCTTTAAAAGAGTGGTGGGACTTGGGAATTGATTACTCACATCGAGAAAATTTGGAAAAAATCTCTGCAAATGATCTCTCGGCCAACGAAGTGGGAATCAATTCCAAGATTCGTTTTTAAGGTTTTAGTCGAGGTAGATTCGGTTTCTTAATAGGTTTAGTAGAATTCGTCACGTTTCTTTTGATTGCCAAACCTTTAAAGCCCCGTAAAACGGGTGGCTCTTATGAAAACCGCTACACGTTGTCAACAGTTGAGCCCCTCTTTGAGCCTTTCCATCGATAGTAAGGCTAAAGCGATGAAGGCTGAAGGAATTGATGTTATTAACTTTGGTGCAGGTGAGCCTGACTTCGATACACCTGAGCATATCAAAGCAAGCGCGATGGGCGCTTTGGATGCCGGATTTACCAAATATACTCCTTCCTCAGGAATTCCTGAGTTGCGCTCCGCGATTTCTGAAAAGTTAAAAACTGAAAACGGTTTAGATTACAAACCTTCTCAAATCATTGTAACGGCCGGTTGTAAGCATGCTTGTCACGAAGCCATCATGGCCGTGGTGAATCCCGGTGATGAAGTGATCATTCCTGCTCCTTACTGGTTGAGCTATCCTGAAATGGTCAAACTCGCAGGTGCAGAACCTTACATCGTTCAAACGACAGCAGAAAACGATTATAAAATTACTCCTGATCAATTCCGTGAAGCGATTTCGCCGAGCACCAAGATGATCATTCTGAATTCACCCGGTAATCCGACTGGCACGATCTACACCGAAAACGAGTTAGCAGCTTTAGCGGAAGTCGCGCTCGAAGAAGAGATCTTGATCCTCTCGGATGAAATCTACGAAAAGTTGACTTACGATGGAGCTCAACATGTCAGTATCGCTTCTCTCGGAAAAAGCGTTTACGAATCGACCATCACAGTCAACGGTTTCAGCAAGCCTTATGCAATGACAGGATGGCGCCTCGGTTATATTGCGGCTCCTGAGTGGTTGGCCAAGAGCTTGGACTCCATGCAAAGCCACACGACTTCAAACGTCACTTCATTTGCCCAAAAGGGTGCGGTCGCCGCTTATAAAGGACCTCAAGAGTGTGTTGCAGAGATGCTCAAGGAATTTGGACGTCGTCGCAAACGCGTAATGGAAATGCTTAAGGAAATCCCGAAGCTCAGCTTTGTGGTTCCTCAAGGTGCTTTCTATGTCTTGATCAATATTTCGGCGACAGGACTTTCCTCCGCAGAATTCTGTGAGAAGCTCCTCGAGAAGAAGAAGGTAGCAATGGTCCCCGGTATCGCTTTTGGGGATGATGCAACCGTTCGTCTTTCTTATGCAACCAGCATGGAAAACGTTGAAAAAGGTGTTGAGCGTATCGGTGAATTTGTTCGCTCTCTCTAATTCAATCTAAAAACTGGAAATATTGATTTATGGCTAAAATCTCAATTCAAAATGGCAAATTGAATGTTCCTGATCAACCGACCATTCCTTACATCCAAGGAGACGGGACAGGACGTGATATTTGGAAGGCATCCCAACCCGTATTTGACGCAGCAGTTCAAAAAGCTTACAGCGGCAAACGTCAAGTGGAATGGAAGCAAGTCTTCGCTGGCGAAGAAGCATTCCAAAAGACGAATAACTGGCTTCCGGATGAGACCGTTCAAGCCTTCCAAGAATACTTGGTCGGAATCAAAGGACCTCTCACGACGCCTGTCGGTGGTGGTATCCGTTCTTTGAACGTTGCCCTTCGCCAAATGCTCGATCTTTATGTCTGTTTGCGCCCTGTCCAATATTTCACTGGCGTTCCTTCCCCTGTGAAGGCTCCTGAAAAAGTGGATATGGTGATCTTCCGTGAAAATACCGAAGACATCTATGCCGGGATCGAATGGAAAGGTGGATCTCCAGAAGCTCAAAAGGTTTTGGATTTCATCTCCAAGGAATTTCCAAAGGATTTTTCAAAAATCCGTTTTTCGACTGCCGATAAAGCCAAGGCTTATATTGACGCTGCCGGTTTGAAAGATTCTTCCGACGTTGAAGTCGGTATCGGAATCAAGCCTGTTTCACGGCTCGGCACCCAACGGTTAGTTCGCTCAGCGATCCAATACGCGATTGCCCAAAAGAAGAAATCGGTGACGATTGTTCATAAAGGTAACATCATGAAATTCACCGAAGGTGGATTCCGTGACTGGGCTTATCAATTAGCGGATACCGAGTTTGCTGAGCAAACCTACAGCTGGTCGAAATGGGAAAAGACCAAAGCTGAAAAAGGGGAGCCTGCTGCAAATGACGAACAAAAAGCGGCATTAAAGGCCGGCAAAGTCCTTGTGAAGGATGCGATTGCAGACATCGCTCTTCAACAGGTTTTGACTCGTCCCGAAGACTTTGATGTGATCGCTACACTGAACTTGAATGGAGATTATCTCTCTGACGCGCTCGCAGCTCAAGTTGGGGGTATCGGTATTGCTCCTGGTGGTAATGCGAATTACGTCACGGGACATGCAATTTTCGAAGCAACTCACGGGACAGCACCGAAGTATGCGGATCTCGACAAGGTGAATCCTTGTTCGGTCATTCTCTCCGGAGAGATGATGTTCCGTCACTTAGGCTGGATCGAAGTTGCGGATTTGATCCTCAAGGGGGTCAATGGTGCGATTGGTTCGAAACGTGTCACTTATGATTTCGCTCGTCTCATGGACGGTGCGACGGAGATCAAGTGCTCGGAGTTCAGCCAAAATATCATTCAGCACATGTAAGATTTCAAAAAGAAATTTTAGAACAGGAAAGGCGGACGAAAGTCCGCCTTTTTTGTGCCCAGAGATCGGAGGTTTCGCGCGACCCCGACAGGAGTACGGGGCAGGCGGCACAACGCCGCGAAGAAATCAAAAGGCAGTTTTTTTACAGGCATGGAAACCGATACAAGGGATTGTGGTTTTAAAACTAGATCTTGCATTAGAATTGGAGGGGCAGTGGCCCACTGCCTTTCCCGTCCTCTGAGGCACAGAGCCTGTGCCCCTCCAGTT
>JAZKBH010000058.1:0-6574 GCA_040388725.1 Verrucomicrobiota bacterium | reverse complement strand
ATTGAAAGATCATTCGCTGATTTGATCCTCGAATGGAGGCCTATCTCGTTTTAAATGTGAACTGAATAATTTACTTTTTATTTTCGATTGTCCAGAGATAGAGCAAGGAAAAGAGATTTGGAGATCTTGAAGTGCTTTAAATATTTATTGCCGCACATGACTTTTTCATCGACGTGAGGGTTGTTTTTTTTAGTTTACTTGAGGTTTTATGCAGTATCAAAAAATCTTAGTCACCGGGGGCGCAGGCTTTATTGGATCCAATTTTGTCCGTGACGCGCTTCAGAATAATTCCTCTCTCAAGTATCTCATTAACTTGGATCTCTTGACCTATGCGGGAAATCTCGAAAATTTGAAAGAGTGGTCTTCTGATTCGCGATACCAATTTGTTCAGGCCGATATTGGAGATTCAAAAAAAATCATTCAACTTCTTCAAGAACATCAAATCGAAGCCATATTAAATTTTGCGGCCGAATCTCATGTCGATCGATCGATCGATTCTGCAGAGCCTTTTTTCGAAACCAATGTCATGGGAACCTTGCGTCTTTTGGAAGCAGCTCGTTCCTATTGGAAGTCCCTTCCCGCTGATAAAGCTCAAAACTTTCGATTCCTTCATATTTCAACCGATGAAGTTTACGGGTCGCTCTCGTTAGAAGATCCTGCTTTTTCCGAATCGACTCCTTTTGCTCCGAATAGTCCTTATGCGGCCTCCAAAGCTGGAAGCGATCACTTAGTCCGATCGTTTCACCATACGTATGGACTTCCGACCTTGACGACCAATTGCTCTAATAACTACGGCCCTTATCAGTTTCCTGAAAAATTAATTCCTTTAATTATTCTCAATGCGTTGGATGAAAAGCCGCTTCCGATTTATGGCGATGGTATGAACATCCGGGATTGGCTCTATGTCGGCGATCATTGTCGTGCGATCGCTATGGTTTTAGAAAACGGTAAACCAGGTGAAACCTACAATGTCGGAGGAAACTCGGAGACTCCGAATATTCAGATCGTCGATACCCTTTGTTCCCTTCTAGATGAACTTCAACCGCGTGCGAATGGGAAGTCTTATCGAGACCTCAAGACGTTTGTGAAAGATCGTCCAGGACACGATCGCCGGTATGCGATTAATTTTACAAAAATAAAAACCGAACTTTCATGGACTCCTCATGAGAGTCTCGCTACGGGCATGCGCAAAACCGTTCAATGGTATTTGGATCATCGTTCTTGGTGTAATCGAATTACGGAACAAAAGTACTCCCGAGATCGTCTCGGACAAAAGGCATAAATCGTATGAAAGCTCGTAAAGGTATTATTCTCGCCGGCGGTTCAGGAACCCGTCTTTATCCGATCACCAAGGTCGTCAGTAAACAGATGCTTCCTGTTTACGATAAGCCGATGATTTACTATCCGCTCTCCATTCTGATGCTTACCGGCATTCGTGAAATTTTGATTATTACAACTCCTCATGATCAGTCAAAATTTCAGGACCTTCTTCAAGATGGCTCTGATTTCGGTCTCCAACTGACTTACGCCGCCCAACCGAAACCGGAGGGACTCGCTCAAGCTTTTATCATTGGGGAATCCTTTCTGGATGGAGCCCCCTCCTCACTCGTTCTTGGTGATAATCTGATCTATGGAGAAAAGATTTCTCAAACCCTGAAAAAGGCCTCTGCGCAAGAAACCGGAGCGACTATTTTTGGTTATCGTGTGGCAGATCCGACCTCTTATGGGGTCGTCTCGTTTGATAGCACAGGAAAAGCGACCTCACTTGAGGAGAAGCCAAAAAATCCAAAATCAAATTATGCCATTCCCGGCATTTACTTCTACGACTCCAAAGTTTGCAAATATGCGAAGGAACAAAAACCTTCAGCACGTGGAGAACTCGAAATTACCGATTTAAATCGTACTTATTTAGAATCCGAGGAACTTCACGTCGAACTTTTGGGCCGTGGAACTGCATGGCTTGATACCGGCTCACCGGAATCCCTTCTTCAAGCCGCTAATTTTGTTCAAGCGATTCAAGAACGCCAAGGATGGAAAATTGCCTGTTTAGAGGAGATTGCATTCCGCAACCACTGGGTCGACGCCACTCGTATTTCACAACGAGCAGATTCTCTTGGTAAAACGGAATATGCGAGTTACCTTCGTCAAATCCTCCTCGAATCGAATCGATAATCTCATGAAAATAGCCGTTTTTAGTGACACCCACTCCAACTTGGAAGCGCTCAATGCTGTCTTTACGGATATGGAGTCACAAAACGTGCGTCATCGCATTTGTTTAGGAGATGTCGTCGGCTATGGAGGATCGCCTCATGAGACCTTAGAACTCACGAGAAAGCATGCGCTCTATATTCTTTTGGGAAATCATGATGAAGCCTGTTCCTCTGAGCCGGGAATTGAATATGTCGGACACGTCAAAGCAGGGATCGATTTTTCACGAAAAAATCTCTCCGTAGAAGAAATGGATTTTCTCAAAGATCTTCCTCGAAAATTGACCTGGGAAAACCTGACTCTGACTCACTCCTCACTTTATCAACCCGAGCGCTGGCATTATTTAAACACGCCTTTAAACATTGAGGTCAATTTTCAGTACCAGAAAAAACAGATCTGTTTCTGCGGGCATACTCACATTCCTATTTTTTTAGAAAAAGTCATTTTAACTTCCTCGCAAAAGGCACAAGGGATTCACAAAATCACTCCCGATAAACGTTATTTAATTAATTGCGGTTCCGTGGGACAACCCCGTGATGGAGACTCACGTGCGAGTTATGTGATCTACGATTTAGATGAGCAGACGATCGAATTTCGAAGAATTGAATACGATATTCCTACCGCACAGATGAAAATCCGGGAGGCAGGACTTCCCGATATTCTTGCGGATCGTCTTTCGAAGGGAAGCTGAGCCTTCGGATGACCTTTCATATTTTTGCCGTCGGAAAACCGAAGCTTTCTTACGTCACGACGGGCCTCGACGAATATTTGCGCCGCTTTCCCTCCTCATTTGAAGTGAATCTTCACTTTCTCAAAGCAAGTCACCCTGAGGGAGAAGCCAAAAGCTTTTTAGAAGCGACTCCTAAAATGAGGCGTGTCCTTTTAGACGAAAAAGGAAAGAGTTATTCCAGCCGAGCTTTTGCGGAACAACTTCAAACGTGGTACGAACAACACCCCCTTGCGATTGCGTTTATGATTGGGAGCGCGGATGGACACGCGAATTCCTTGAGAAAGGAAACGCCGCATTTAATCAGTTTAAGTACCCTGACTTTTCCTCATGAAATGGCATTACTTCTCCTCTCGGAACAACTTTATCGCGCTCATTCCATTTTGAGCCGTCATCCTTATCATCGCGATTGACTTTTTCCGTATATCGACTTAATTAGTCGTCAATGAAGCTTTCCATGAAAACGGATTATGCGCTACGAGCGATTTTTACGCTTGTGGAGTATTATGGACAGCAACCGATTCCTATTCGTGAAATTGCACGCCGAAATGAAATTCCAAAACGTTTTTTAGAGCAAATCCTTTTACAAATGAAAGAAAAGGGATGGGTCGACAGTATGCCCGGAAAAGTGGGAGGCTATCGACTCGCAAGAGATCCTGAAAAAATTACGATGGGTGAAATTGTTCGTCACTTCGAAGAAGTGCTTGCTCCCATTCATTGCGTTTCCGTCGCCGGTTATAAACGGTGCTCTCAAGAGCCGGTTTGTCGATTTCGTCGTTTGATGTTGAACGTCAGACATGTGGTCGCCTCGATAATGGATGGCACCACTTTAGCGGCCGTTTACAAAGGACTTCCTGTCACCAATGAGGAAGTTTTTTCCGAACGATTGTTAGAAGGGGCAGGCATTTGATCGAATTTTCGGTTACATTCCTGACAAAAACGGATTCAAATGAAATCGGAACAGGCCTCTTCGACCCCACAGTTTTCATTCCCTCGACTTCCCAAAAAGGTTTTCCCTGGTTTTGGAATTAGTCTGGGGTTTACGCTTTTTTATCTCGCCTTGATTGTGTTGATCCCTTTAGCGGGAGTTTTTATCAAAAGCTCTTCTCTTACTGCTGCAGAGTTTTGGGCCGCAGTGACAACCCCACGAGTGTTACACTCCTTTCAAATTAGTTTTGGGCTCTCTCTTATTGCAGCACTCATCAATGGTGTGTTTGGACTGATCATCTCATGGGTTCTTGTTCGATATACCTTTCCTGGAAAACGCTTTTTGGATTCCTTAGTCGATCTGCCTTTTGCATTACCAACAGCAGTCGCCGGTATTACACTTTGTTCGCTTTATGCGCCCTCAGGATGGATTGGCCAATATCTGGAGGAATGGGGAATAAAAGTCTCTTACACTCCTCTTGGAATTTTAATTGCGCTCATTTTTATTGGAACTCCTTTTGTCGTCCGGACGCTTCAGCCCGTTTTGGAGGATATGGATACGGAAGTCGAAGAAGCGGCGATTAGCCTCGGTGCTGGACGGTTTCAGACTTTTTTAAAAGTGATTTTCCCTCCATTAATCCCCTCCCTTCTGACCGGAATCGCCCTCGCCTTTGCACGGGCTGTCGGAGAATACGGTTCTGTTATTTTTATTGCAGGAAATATGCCGATGAAATCGGAGATCACTCCCCTGATGATCGTCATTCAATTGGAACAATATGAATATGCTAAAGCGACTGCGATTGCCGCAGTGATGCTCGTGATTTCATTTCTCATGCTCCTTTGTATTAATCTTTTGCAAGCGTGGTCCTCACGTCATCACGGTCATTAGGTTCTATGAGTGGCATTGCATCACGACTAAAACTAAAACGGGGAAAAGCTTCTAAAGCCCTCAATGAGCCCCCTTGGGTCAAAGGGGTTCTGATTGCGATCGCGATCGGTTTTCTCGGATTCTTTTTAATTCTCCCTTTGTTAATGGTTTTTGCGTCTGCCTTTTCCAAGGGGATTGAAGTCTATTTTACATCTATTAGCGATTCGACCGCTTTCGCCGCTATTCGACTCACCTTAATTTGTGCGATTGTTGCCGTCCCTTTGAATTTGGTCTTTGGACTTGCTGCAGCTTGGGCGGTGACGAAGTTCGATTTCCCTGGAAAACAGGTACTCATTACGCTCATTGATCTTCCTTTTGCCGTTTCACCGGTCATCGGTGGTTTGATTTATATGCTCATTTTTGGGGCTCAAGGATGGTTTGGAAGTTATCTCCGTGATCATGACATTCATATCGTTTTTGCGACTCCGGGGGTGATTCTAGGAACTATCTTCGTTACATTTCCATTTGTCGCACGCGAGCTGATTCCATTGATGCAAGCTCAAGGAAATGATGAGGAGTTAGCCGCAATCACTTTGGGGGCGAGCGGTTGGCAAGTTTTTTGGAGGGTTACTTTGCCAAAGGTAAAATGGGGACTTCTTTATGGAGTGATCCTAAGCAATGGAAGAGCCATGGGAGAATTTGGAGCGGTCTCTGTTTTATCCGGACATATTCGCGGACAAACCAATACCATTCCGCTTCATATCGAAATTTTGTATAACGAATATCAAACGGCGGCCGCCTTTGCGATGGCCTCGATTTTGACGCTCTTGGCTTTAGTGACTCTTGGCGTCAAAATTTATATCGAATCAAAAGCAGCACACGAAATGAAAGAGGAATCCCGATGAGCATTCAAGTGAACAACATCCATAAGTCTTTTGGAAAATTTAAGGCGCTTGATCAAATCAATCTTGAAATTCCTTCTGGAGGACTTGTCGCTCTTTTAGGGCCTTCAGGATCAGGAAAGACGACTCTTCTTCGTATTATTGCAGGACTCGAATTTCCAGACCAAGGGTCAGGGAAAATATCATTTAACGGAAATGACGTTACCTCTCTTCCAGCGGCAAAAAGAAAAGTCGGCTTTGTTTTTCAGCATTATGCTCTTTTTAATCACATGACTGTTTTTGAGAATATTGCTTTTGGGTTGAGAGTCCGTCCTAAAAGTCTTCAACCTTCTGAAGAAGAAATTACCGAGCGCGTTTTGAAACTTCTCAAGCTCATCAAACTCGATGGATTTGAAAAACGGTTTCCGAAACAGCTTTCGGGAGGTCAACGTCAACGGATTGCTCTCGCTCGTGCCCTCGCCGTCGAACCTGAAGTTTTACTTTTAGATGAACCTTTTGGAGCATTGGATGCTCGTGTTCGTCGGGAACTTCGTCGATGGCTCCGTCAATTGCATGAAGAAATCCATGTCACCACGATCTTAGTGACTCATGATCAAGAAGAAGCTTTGGAAATCGCCGATGAAGTGGCCATTCTCAATCACGGTCAGATTGAGCAACGCGGCCACTCTCAAGAAGTTTACGACTCCCCTGCCAATGCTTTTGTCTGCGAGTTCTTAGGAGATGTGAATTCTTTTGCAGGACAAAATAAATCGACTTTGGTTCGTCCTCACGAAATTGAACTTTATGCTCAAGATCATGAAGGAATTGCAGGTGTCGTCCATACCGTCCACGCCTTCGGAGCGATAGAGCGTCTAGAGGTCGATCTCATTGAAGAGAAGAAGACGATCCTCGTCGAAAGATCGAGTATGGTCAAAGAGAAGCATCCTCTCAAGATCGGCGATC
>JAZKBH010000057.1:3016-10518 GCA_040388725.1 Verrucomicrobiota bacterium | reverse complement strand
TTGGCCCTCCCTTTCTATTCACCAAAAGTTTTGTATTTTAGGTCGTAAAACGAGTCTTTATGCAAAATCTGGGTTAAATAAAAACGCCCTCTTCCCATATAAGAGAAGAGAGCGTTTTTTTAAGTTCGTTAACTTTTAACGATGGTGGTGACCATGGTCATCCCAACGACCACGTTCATAATAATGGTGGTCATGGTCATGGAAGTAGCGAGGTCCAATCCATACCGCACCCGTACGAGGGGGATACATGTAATACCCACGGATCCATACCCATTGGTTTCCTTCCCATTCGTAATGGGGCTCAACCCACACCGCTTCCGAAGAGGGAGAAACCCAAGGTCTCTCAATCACGACGGGTGGTGGCGGAGGAGCTCCTCCAATTTGAATTCGAAATGATGCATCCGCTTCAAGAAAAGCGAACGCCATACAGGCAGAAATACATCCGGCAAGAATCGGTCGAAGTTTCATTCTAGTTGTTTTCATATATTTAGAGAAGAGAGGGTTGTTCGTTCTCTCTAAGACGTAGACCTGCATCTCTCGTGCCGTTCTCTTGACCTTCTCTAACTTACTCTCCTAAAGGGAGTTAATCTTAATTGAGTTCTTTTTCTTTATTTCATTTTGCAAGCTACGAGAAAGAAAAAACGCAAAATGAACGATTTTTTGAGAATCAGTTCTCTTGCTTTTTCCAAAGAGGAAGTGGTGTCACCGCATGACCTTCCATGGGACGCTTGTGGTCGTGAATTCCCGGCGCAATGAGTGGCTTATCGGCATAAATCGCTCTCATCATTTCCACCCGGGCATCCAAATTATCAATATAATGCAACGCCCATCCCTCGGGTGTTCGTGGAGTGACGGGGGCCCCATATTCTTTTTGTCCATGATGCGATGCAATCAAATGGAGGAGATGTTGACGGACCGTTTCCGAAGAGGGAGTTCCTTTTTCTAAAAACGCGGGAGTACTTTCTAAGGTTCTCCAAAGTTTGTTCACCAACTCAATTCCAATCGAGATATGGCCTAAAAGTTCTCCAACGACTTGCGGATGCGAAACAAAACTATGCTCCGCGTAATCGTTTTCCCAAAGCTTACCGGAGTCGTGAAAAAGGACTCCCGTACAAACCAACTCCCAATTCATCTGAGGATAAACAGGGGCCAAGGCGACTGCAGATTTCATCATTTGCGCGGTGTGCTCTAATAATCCTCCGCGTCGTGCATGATGAATCTCTTTCGCCGCCGCCGCTCGTTTAAAGCGATCTCCATATTGCTCTAAAAAAGTACGGCAAAGGAGTTGAAGCCGGGGATCGTGAAAAGCCTCTACTGTTTTGTGAATGAATTGAAATTCACCATTCAAGAATTCGACTCGTTCTGCACTCCCTGCAAAAAACTCCGTCATCTCTTCTTTGGTCAAAAGCCTCAACTGAAGATCTTCGACATTCAATCCATACGTATTACGAGAAAATCGACCGGATCCATGCACCGCTTCTCCGCCGTGAAATCCCTCACAAAAATCAAAGGCTGGCGTATCTGCCCATATTTTAATTTTCTCGCGTCCCGTTCCATCGGCGATCTCGAGTTCGAGATACGGTTTCCCCGTTCGAGTCGTTTGCCGACGAATCACCCCGATCTGAAAATCAACCGCAAGATGAACAGGTTCAGCTTCGGACGGAGTTTGTTGGAGAAGAAGATGGAGATTCACAGCAAGACTATGAAATAATAGCGTAAAATTCCAAGAGCTTTCTCCCGTAGCGGCGCAGAGACGCGGCGAAAGACATCTATTAACATGGATTTAAAGACCGATACACAGGATAAAACACGAAACCGTTTTTTTAAGAAAAACATCGGAATTTTGATCGGTGATAAAATTCTTTTGTCTTCCGCCGCGTCTCTGCGCCGCCGCGGGAAAGAGTGCCTTTTTCGGCTTACCCTTGATTCAGCTGATCATTCAGGACTTCGATCGCATCGAACAGACCTTCAATATCCAGAGGAGTCAATGCTCCTTCTCCATGTAAAAAATGACGATCTAATTTGATACTGAGATGACGCCAATGCGCCGCAGGGATGATCTTTTTATCATAAAGTGCAATCTCCAGATCACGAAGAATATCAAACATTTGACCAAAATCATGTCGGTCCATCGCAGGCTCGCCAAACTTCACATGGCGAAAATGCTTGCTTCGTAAAGCTTGGGCCCGCTGCGTCATAACTCTTCTAGGTTAATGCTCTCACTATAAGTTTGGAAAGCTTCAAATCAAAAAAGATCAGGATCCCCGGGAAAGAAGCTGAATCATGTAGAGCGATGTTTTTGCCGTCACAAAGAGTGTCTTACGATCCTGTCCTCCGAAACAGAGGTTCGAAGGCGGTTCATCAACAGGGATAGTTCCAATGAAAGTCCCTTTCGGATCAAAGATCTGAATTCCATTTCCCGCCGCCACATACAATCTTCCTTGATCATCGGTTCTCATTCCGTCGGGAGCCCCTTGCTCCAACATCGCAAAAATACGTCCATTCACGAGGGAATGATCCGAGCGTACTTCGTAAACCCAAATTTTGTGCTCTTTCCCCGAATCTCCGACAAAAAGATAATTTTCATCCGGCGAAAAACAAATTCCATTCGGTTTTTCAATCGAATCCAAAACGACTTTCAAATGTTGAGTCAACGGATCGTAACAATAGACCTGATTTTTCGCGATCTCACGAGCAGCTGGTTCTAATTTGTAGCCGGGATCGGTAAACCATATCGCCCCATTCGATTCCAAAACGACATCATTCGGCCCATTAAATTTTTTCCCTTCCCATCGATCCACCAACGTCCGAATCACCCCATTTTTTTCTTCAATGACCAGTCGTCGCGATTCCGTTTCGCAGGTAATCAATCGTCCCAGACGATCGACAATATTTCCATTCGCATGCTGACTCGGCGAGCGATAGGAGGTGATCTCTCCATCTAAATTGTATTTTTTAAGCTCATTCGTCTGGAGATCACTGAAAACAAGATATCCTTCCCGCATCCAAACGGGCCCGTCGGTTGCCTGCATTCCTGTGGCCTTCATGCGCAAGGTTTCTCCATGCGGAACGATTTGTTCCATCGTATGCCGAATCATCGTCACATGGCCCATCCAAAAACCGAATGCGACACAGAAGAGAAGAAAGAGATAGTATTTTTTCATAATGAAAAACCATAAAAGGCAGTTTCTCGCGCAGAGACGCAGAGTCGCGGAGAAAGGGGTATTAAATTTTGTTTATGTTTATACATAGATCTTGCCAATTTCAGGAAGCCGATTTACCGCTCTCACAATACCATCCTTCAATAAGGCTTCACCAAAATTTAGTAAATAGCCATGTCTGAATTGGGCCTTAAATAGGGAGGGACGAGGTCTCCGAGTCCAGCATATGGCAAGATTAATCAATTTTTCTTTGAGGAAAAGCCCCATAATAAAATCTGGCATACACTGATTTTAAGAGATGCCAACAGGATCTGTATTTTTATGGTAAATCCTATCTTGATTGATGCCGTGTAACGCTGGCCTCGCGGAGCTTGGCCCTCCCGTTTTAAAAAACCCTCTTAAATCAGACTCTTTGCTTTTTCCAAAGCTTCGTTGATTTTTTCAGGTTGAGTTCCTCCGCCTTGAGCGAGATCTGGTCGCCCCCCTCCCTTGCCGCCGACGATCGGGGCGAGGGTTTGAATAATTTTACCGGCTTGGATTTTCGAAGTGAAAGCGCCATCGACACTTGCCACTAACGAGACACGACCTTCGTCTTGACCCGCCAGAACAATCACTCCCTTTACCTGACGTTTCAGAACATCGACTAAAAAGGGAATGTATGCCGATTTGACTTCGCCTAAAGAATGAATCACCGTCGGAACGCCATTCAACGTCGTTGCTTGAGAGGCTAAAGCTCCTGCGTTTTCTGCCGCTTGTTTTTGGAAAACCGCTTCCATTTCCTTCGCCTGCTTTTTCTCGGATTCACGCACTTCGACTTCTGCTTTTGCAAGAGCCTGTTGGCGAGATTCAAAGGATTTCCACAACGCTTCGGGATTCGTTCCCGTCAATGCAGGAAATTCCGGGAGCGTCGCACACTTTTGTTTGAGATTCTTATATTTTTCATCCTGCTTGGGTGCTTCGGATTTCAGATAATCTTCTACCGCGACACCGCTCAGGGCTTCGATACGGCGAACCCCTGCGGCGATCGCGCTTTCGCCTAAAAGCTTAAACCACCCAATCTCCGCCGTATTTTTAACATGCGTCCCTCCACAAAGTTCTTTGGAGTAACCGCCAATATCAACGACACGCACTTTATCTCCGTACTTGTCTCCGAAAAACTGAAGAACCGAAGGGTCTCCCTTCACTTCGACATAGGCACGTTCCGTCGACGAAACAGGACTCTTCATTGAAATCTTCTCGTTCACCATCGATTCGACTTTGGCGACTTGATCCGGTGTCATCGCTTGATGAAATGCGAAGTCGAACCGAAGTCGATCCGTCCCCACATACGATCCTTTTTGACCGACCGTGGTTCCCAAAATTTCTCTCAAGGCCCAAGGCATCATATGCGTCACCGAGTGATGCGCATTAATTCGAGAACGCCGTGTGGTATCGACTTTTGCGGAAACCTTTTCCCCCTTTGAAAACCTTCCAACCGCAGATGAATCGATTCGATGCGCAATCGATCCTTTATCCGTTTTAATCGTATTGAGAACAGCGACTTGCTCCTCTTTGGAATTGGTAATCGTTCCTTGATCGCCGACTTGTCCCCCCATCTCGGCATAGAAAGGAGTTTGATCTAAAACAATAAAATCGTCTCCCACACTCACAATCGTTGCTTCGGATTCTAAATACTCATAACCGAGAAACTTCGTCGCCACTGATGCATCTTCCGTTTCAGAAACTTTGATGATCTCTTTCTTCTGAGCCGCCTGAGAACGTTTGCGTTCTTCTTCTTTTCGACGCTCGACCGCAACTTCATCCACCGACAATCCTTCTCGGCGCGCCAGGACTTGAGTTAAGTCGATTGGAAATCCATACGTATGATAAAGCTCAAAAGCGACTTCACCGGGGAAAACTTTTTCATTCCTTTGACGCAGCGGCGTCATCTCTTTGGTAAAAAGCTCTAAACCTCGATCAATCGTTTTTTGAAAACTCTCTTCTTCAGCCTTGATCACATCCTGCACACGAATCACATTTTTACGGACTTCAGGAAATACATCCCCGAAATATTCGGCGATGACAGGAACCAGTGAATTCAAAAAGGGTTCCGTTAATCCGAGATCACGTCCATAGTTCATCGCTCGGCGCAAAATCCGGCGCAATACGTAACCCCGGCCTTCATTGCTCGGAATAATTCCATCCGCAATCGAAAACGAAAGCGTGCGCAAATGATCTGCAATCACTCGAAAAGCGATATCGGAAGCGATGACTTCCTTCGACGCCGGATCCGTCGGAAGAGTGGAAGTGTATTTTTTGCCTGTTCTCGCTTCGATCGCTTGAAAGATCGGCAAAAAGAGATCGGACTCGTAATTCGAGATCCGTGCGTTTTTGAAATCCGAAAAGTTTTTGGTTCCCTGGATAATTCCGGCCACACGCTCAAAACCCATTCCCGTATCGACATGGCAGGCGGGGAGCTTGGAGAACGTCCCATCGGCATTCGCATTAAATTGAATGAAAACCAAATTCCAGATTTCCATGCAAGCGGCATCGCCCGTATTGACGAGCTTGCCCTTTGTATCGCCTTCGGGAGTCAGATCGATGTGAAGTTCTGAACAGGGACCGCAGGGACCTGTATCCCCCATCATCCAAAAATTATCTTTTTTGTTTCCGTAAACAATGTGCACCGCAGGATCAAGCCCTGCCTTTTTGAAAATTGCTTCCCAGTAGCCGTAGGCTTCTTGATCAAAATCTGCAGGATCGCCAGGGCCCGGTTTATAGACCGTCGCATAGACTCGATTCGCTGGAAATTTCCAACGCCCGACCACCAGCTCCCATGCCCATTCGATCGCTTCCTTTTTGAAATAATTCCCGAAGGACCAATTTCCGAGCATTTCAAAAAAAGTGTGATGATACGTATCAAAACCGACATCCTCGAGATCGTTATGCTTTCCGCCTGCTCGGATACACTTTTGGGTATCGGCTGCACGACCTGTCGGATAGGGGCAGGGAGAATTTCCGAGAAAAATCGGAACGAATTGATTCATTCCCGCATTGGTAAAAAGCAGATTCGGAGAATCAGGCATCAAACTGGAAGAAGGAACGATGGCATGCTCCTTTTCTTTAAAAAAATCGAGGTAACTTTGTCGAATCTGGTTCGCGGTCATAAGAGGGGGAACCTAGCAGTGTCCCCTCGGAAGAGGCAAAGAGAAAATGCATCGTTTCACACGTCCTCCTTCGCTAAAGCTGCGGGGTGACAAGACGGCACGACGGCACAAAGAAAATGAAAAAAGAGGTTCTCAATCAAAGGAGAGGCCAAGATGATGAAAAGGTCGCTGTAAGGAGATAAAACCACAATCCTTTAGAAATAATTATCGATCTTGGGTCGTTGATTTCTCCTCTAAATCACTCGTTATTCTCCAGTCCAGGCGGTCGCTTTTTGGTGAATAGTTTTTTGATCCAAGTCGATGCAGCAACCACCCCAACGAAGATAAATTTTTTGAACGCCAAAAGCCCAATCCATAGCCCCTTGAAAAGGCCGGCCTTCGCCGCGACTCCCCCTGCCACTAAAGCTGCAATCCCATAGGTTGCCATCTTGTCAGTGGAAGAATTGAAGTCGGCATATCGACTTCCAGGATTGAAGGAAACCATCGAGAGGATCTTCGGCCCCGCATCTTCCACTTCTTTCAACTGTTGAATCCCCGAGACCACGTTCAACTCCAAAACCCCTTTTCGTCCCAAAATCCGAATATTGTAGTTCAAAGTCGTCTCCTTCTCTTGGCCAAATCGGAGTTCTTTTGCCCAATAAAGCTTATGCTCTTTCGCATCATATCGGGGAGGCGTCGCCCATCCGATGAGCTCCAACGAGGAGTAGCCTTCTTTCTCTCGTTGTTTGCTCGCTTCTGCCACTGACTCCTTCATCTGTTTTAATAAATCATTGTAATTAATTTTTTGAGCATCCTCCTCTGAAACATACCCCTCTTCTGTATATTGAACGACAACAACCCATGCCGATTTAGATAAAGGGTCAAAATCTTTTGGAACGAGCATTCCCAGCGATTTATGCCCATGAGCTGGATTTCCCCAAATCTTGACCAAAACTTTTTCTGTATCATCGGGGTTTAAATACTGAAATCCTTCTTCGAGGTGAATTATCGCCAAGTCATGAGGTAAAGAAATATTTCCAGATTCATATTTAAGGGTGGAGATCAAATCCTGAATTTCTTTCAGGCGAGCGCTTGTCTCTTTCGGTTCTTCGCCCAAAAGCCCAAAAACAATGCCGATGTAAAAAATCCCGACGATAAAAATAGATCGCATCCGATCTTTTAAAACAATTTGGAGAGAGTCACAAGTTGATTATGT
>JAZKBH010000057.1:0-3006 GCA_040388725.1 Verrucomicrobiota bacterium | reverse complement strand
CTTCCTGAGAAATCGGCTTAAAAATGATCGAGAAAAAATTCATCATGACAATCAAACCGATCCAGGCAAAGCCGCGATTTCCAAGCACGCTATCAAAATAACCTGAGGCCCATTTTTCTGGAATGAATAATAAGGGAATCCGACTTCCATCCAACGGAGGAACCGGAAGTAAATTCAAAACAAAGAGAAGAAGATTCATAGAAAAAAGGATGTTCACAACCGATGAATAAAAAAGACTCCACTCATGGAGCCCTGGAACGACGAGATATCCATAACTCGAGATCGTCGGTAAATCGACAAGGCCTTGAGAAAGTCCGACAAGCATCAATAAAGTGGCAACTCCCATGAGAACCAAATTAGCTAAAGGTCCCGCGATCGCGACAAGCGCATACGAGCGGGGATTTGCACGAGCCCACAGAGGATTGAGGGGCGCACTCGCCCATCCAAAAAGACTTCCGCTCGTCAAAAGCGTCAAGAGGGGAACGACCACCATTCCAATCGGTTCACGCCGAAGATGAGGCCAAGGATCAAGGCTGACTTGCCCCCCTTCCGCTGCCGTGGAGTCTCCTAATTTTAAAGCCACAAAGGCATGCGCCGCTTCATGACAAACGGTTGAAAATAAAAAAATAAGATACCATTTCAATCCCAGAACTAAATCCACATGAACCTTCCTTTTCGATCTTCTATGCTAGCCATCCTTGAAGGAAAGAGACAACCGCAGAAAACCAAATGCACCGTCGGCTTTTAATCTACCCTATTGGGGGGGTTATCTTCTTTTCCACTGCGTCACGCACTCAATGTGCGACGTGCGGGGAAAGAGATCAAGGGGCTGAACCACTTTTAAATCAAACATCTCCGAAAGGGCATGAGCATCCCGAGCCAGTGTCGAGGGATTGCAGCTGACATAAACGAGATCTTCGACTTGAGAACGATTGAGAATCGAAACGATGCCAGACTCCAATCCTTCGCGAGGAGGATCGACGAGAACGACTTTGGCTTCGGATTCCAATAACGCTTCTTGAATGCTGATCTCCACGGAATCATGAATCCACGTCACATTTGGGAGCTTGAGACGATCTGCATCTCGAAGGAGCCGCTCGTCTTTTTCAATCGCATAAATGGAATTAAAACGACTCGTCAACGTCTCGGTAAAAAATCCGCCACCGCTATAGCCTTCGACCAAAGAATCCCCTTTTTGAGGAAGATACTCGCCGACAAGTTCGATCAAAATTTGAGCCAAATCACTGTTCGCTTGATGAAAACCGCTCCGCGAAATTTGGGGATCGCGAATCGAAACGTGATCGAGTTTTTGGTCGGGCTCTTGAAGGAATTTTGCCAACTCCTGATTCACCACTTCGGAAGCAATCGGACAGGATTGGATTCCAATCAACTCACGAGGATTTGTTCCCCGAAATCCCCACACTCCATTTTGGCGATGAAGCACGATACGATTTCGATAACCATAGGGACGAGGACTCTGAATAATTGGCTTCACCGGAGGAGAAACAAGCTTCCCAATTCGAGTCAAAGTCTCTTCGACTTGTCGGGTCTTCGCCTTTAATTCCTCTTCGTAAGTGAGATGCTGATACTGACAACCCCCGCATTTTTCATAAACAGGACAAAGCGGTTTCTCTCGCGAAGGCGCAGGAGAAAGAACTTCGATGAGTTGGGCTCGGCCAAATTTCTTCTGATCGACGACGACTTCGACCCGAACTCTCTCACCCGGGATGGTAAAAGGGACAAACCAAACCTTTCCAGCATGTCGCGCGACTCCGTCTCCACCAAAGGCAAGGGATTCAATCAGAAGTTCCATAGAAATCTTGAGGCAATGAAAAAGGCGCTGGAATAAAAACCAGCGCCTTTTTCAAAAATAAAATGTCGTTAGTTTTTGTGAGTCTCTTGAACAGAAACTGTTCCGGGTTTTTGAGGCTCAGGGGGTGCTTTCGCTGCGTCTTGAAGTTCGCGATCGAACTCATCTTTTGCACGTTTGAATTCGCCGACGCTGCGTCCTAATCCACGGGCCAATTTTGGAATTTTTTCCGCGCCGAAAAGCAGAATGATCGCGACCACGATCACAGTCATTTCCTGTCCGCCAATACCAAAAAGAGCCAGAGGGATCATCATCATCCTATTATTATGGCAAATCCGAGGGGAGACACAATGGAAATTTGCTTAGTAGATCTGCTTATGTCGTTCATTCGAAAAAGGATTACTTTTCATTATTCCCCCATTTGCCAAGTGATTTCCTTGCCAAAACTGGGCTTTTTTGATGATGTTACCTTTCTGTGAAATTTAAAACCATTTTGATTTTCGGTGCTCCGGGTTCAGGAAAAGGAACTCAGGGCAAGGTGATCGGCTCCATTCCTGGCTTTTATCACTGTGCTTGCGGAGACGTTTTCCGTGCTCTCGATCTCCGCAGTGACCTCGGGAAATCGTTCCTGGAGTATTCCAGTAAGGGACAACTCGTCCCCGATGATCTCACCATTGAACTTTGGTCTCACCATATCGAAAATCAGCAAACGCTCGGACGTTTTAAACCGGAGATCGACCGTCTCGTTCTCGATGGTATCCCTCGAAACGTCGCCCAAGCCCGCAAAATGGCCGATCAACTCGAAGTCCAACATATTTTCCATTTGAACTGTCCTGACCAATCGAAGCTCGTCGAACGTCTCAAACGCCGGGCGCTCAAAGATAATCGCCTCGATGATGCCAACGAAGAAGTCATCCGAAATCGTTTGAAAGTCTACGAATCCGAATCACGTCCTGTTCTCGACTTTTACGGCAAAGATTTGACGACAGAAGTCGATGCCACCATGTGGCCTTATCAAGTTCTGCGCGAAATTTTAAACAAGCTTTAAGAAGTAGCATCGATATCGGGATGGTGAGGATAAATCCAGATTCTGCATTAGGAATTAAAAATAGGGAGGGCCAATCCCGCACATGCGGGAGCAGCCTTGGTTTTGAGGGGTAACAGAAGCGAGGCCTCGCATCGCTCCGCCCTCCCTT
>JAZKBH010000056.1:8711-8964 GCA_040388725.1 Verrucomicrobiota bacterium | reverse complement strand
ATCTGCCGCGACGACACGAAGATCGAACCGGTTCGATGGAACTCGACGAGGCGCGCATCGGCCAATCCCTGGTCGTTCGCGGCGTTGTTCAGCAAGCGAAGTCTTCCTGGTGGCGCGGAGGCCGTGGTGTTTTCGAAGCCGCGATTCTTCTCAATCCCGATCGAATCTCCGAACCGATCACCGCCGATATTCTCAAAAAACGCCTGCTCCGTTGCCGTTGGTACGGCATGCCCTTCCTTAAAAAATCGCTCTG
>JAZKBH010000056.1:0-8701 GCA_040388725.1 Verrucomicrobiota bacterium | reverse complement strand
AACTCATTCTCTACGGCAAACTCTTCAAGGATAAACAAGGTCTTCTTATGACCCATCCTGAGTTTGAAATTCTCGATTCTGCAGAAGATTCCACAATCCACCTCAATCGACTGACCCCCATTTATCCCCTCACCGAAGGCGTCCCTCAACGAGGACTTCGAGGTCTGCTCTATCGCGAGATCATGGAAAAACCCATTGAGGTCGACGAGTTTTATCCCGTTCCCTCCGATCTCATTTCGCTTCAAGAAGCGATCCCCAACGCTCATTTTCCCGATGATCCCCGCGTCCTCCAAGCTTCCATGCGCCGCCTGGTTTACGATGAGTTTTTTATCCTCCAATGTGTCCTTGCCCAACGTCGAGAAGGTCGAAAGAAAATTTTAAAACAGCGCGCCCCTCGAAAAATGGAGCTTGGAAAACAATTTCTCGCTCAACTCTCTTTTCAACCGACCCAAGCGCAACTCCGTGTCATTGGTGATATTGAACGCGATCTCGAAAATCCGATCCCTATGCATCGTCTCGTCCAGGGCGATGTCGGCTCCGGCAAAACCTTAATCGCCGTTTATGCGATGGTTCTTGCTGTCGAACGAGGTCAGCACGCTGCGCTCATGGCGCCGACTGAAATTCTCGCGGAACAACACTTCCTCAATCTCCGCCGCTGGCTCGAACCCCTCGGAATCTCGGTCGGACTCCACACTTCGGCGAAAAAGAAAAGCGATCGTTCGCCGATGGATTCTCCTGAAATTCAACAAACGCTTTTTAAAGGAAAAGGATCCGTCACTGTCGGCACTCATGCCCTTCTTTACGATTCCTTTATTACGGAACAACTCGGCCTTGTGGTGATTGATGAGCAACACAAGTTCGGCGTCATGCAACGACTCACTCTGGTTCAAAAGGGCCAAAACCCCGATGTGCTGGTCATGACCGCCACTCCGATTCCTCGAACCCTCGGCATGACCCTTTACGGGGATTTAGAAGTTTCCGTGATCGATGAACTTCCTCCTGGACGAAGCCCGATCGTCACTGCCTGCCGCACCGAGAAAGAACTCGATAAAGTTTGGGCTTTCATGCGCAAACAAATCGAAGAAGGAAGACAAGCCTACGTCGTCTATCCCCTCATCGATGAATCCGAAAAAATTGAAGCCAAAGCCGTTCAAACCGAATACGAACGCATTACTCAACTCATGGTCCCCCATCGTGTCGGTCTGCTTCATGGTCGCCTGAAAGCCGATGAAAAAGAAGCGGTGATGAAAGAATTTCGAGCCGGAACGATCAAGGTTCTCGTCAGTACTCCGGTGATCGAAGTCGGAGTCGATGTCCCCAATGCGACGCTCATGGTCATCGAAAATGCGGAACGCTTTGGACTCGCCCAACTTCACCAACTCCGGGGTCGGATTGGCCGAGGAGCCCATAAATCGTATTGCGCCCTCATCGGAGAAGCAAAGAGCCTGGAAGGTTGGCAGCGACTCAAAGTCATGGAAGAGACGTGTGATGGCTTCAAAATCGCCGAAAAAGATTTTCAGATTCGGGGTCCCGGGAATATCTTTGGAACCGAACAAAGCGGCCTCCCTCCTCTTCGCGTCGGCGATTTCCTCCGCGATTTCGACCTCCTCCAACGGGCTCGAAAAGATGCGACAGAACTTTTAAAACAAGATCCTGAACTTAAAAAGTTTTCCCAACTCAAACGCTACCTCGATGCCATCCATCTCCAACGCAAAACCTTGGCGACTGTTGGATAATCTTTTTAAACAAAGTTAACTAAAAAAATATCCTTATTTTTGCCAGAAAAACACTTTACTAATCGTCTTGCCATCGATGAATTTTTCCAGGATACCAATCTTATGAAAAATTTCGCCTACCGATCCCTTCTTTTAGGACTCTTTTTGATTCCATCCCTCTGGGCGGAAACGACACGGACTACCTTCCGAATTAACGAAATGGAGTTCTTCAAAGAATGTCCCCGCGTCATTTACATCAAACAAGTAAACGAATGGAAATCAGGTCAGCCTGCGCTTTGGCTCAGCTTCGAAGTCAAAAAAGATTTTCCAAATCCGAGCTTCTTCATCAAGGCTTATTTTTATGGGGAGAATGAAGTCATCCTCGCCAAACTAAACGGCATCACGAGTGGTCATCGGGTCAAAGCCGGCAATAATAATGATGATAGTCTTTTTAAAACCCCTCTCGGCTACAAAAAATCTGAAAATTATACTTTTCACTTCCTTCTTCCGAGCAGCGTCAATCCGAATGATGTAAAACGGGTTCTTGTTGTTTACGGAGCAGAAAATGATCTCGCTTGGAAGGCCACTCCAAATGTCACCTTGGATTCGATCGAATTTGATGAAAAATCCAAGTTAGCGGCAACTCCGGAATCTTCCGAATAATTGTCCTTTAAACGCCCGTGAGGGATGAAAATGAGACCGGGAAAAAGATTTCCGGTCGACTCTCTCTTTTATCTATTGCGAGTTTACTCAAAAATGGTTATTTTATAAGTCCTTTCAACAAGGTCATACATGAGTCAAAACGAGGAATGGCTATCGCAGGCGACCCAGGAACGAGTCAAACCATTCCATAATCACAAGCCACGTCTTACTCCCATTCTCAAAGGCGGTTCCGATCGCAGCTTTCATCGCGCTCAAGCCTCTGAAGATCTCTCCTGCATCATCATGCATTATTCGCAGGAAAAAGAAGAGAATCACTATTACGTCGAAATCGGCTCTTTTCTGAAAGAACTCGGCGTTCCTGTCCCCGAAATTCTCGATCACGATCCTGAAAAACGAGTCGTCTGGCTCGAAGATCTCGGCGCTGCCGATCTCTACTCCATGCGCGATTGGAATTGGAACGATCGGAAAAACGGTTACAAACTCGCTCTCAGTGCCGCTCGCCGTCTCCACGACCAAGGTCTCTCCGCTCTCCAAGATCGCGCTGTTCGACTCATGCCCGGCTTCGACGAAACGCTCTATGCGTGGGAGCGAAATTATTTCCTCATTCAATTCGTCGAAGGTCTCTGCGGCGTCCATCCGACTTCCGAACATTTGATTGGTCTCGAAGACGAACTTCAAGCCCTCGCCGTCCGATTAACGGAAGAGACCCCTTGTCTCGTTCATCGTGATTTTCAATCTCAAAACATCATGATTCGCGATAGCAAAGCGTTCCTGATCGATTTCCAGGGGATGCGCGTCGGAAATCGTTTTTACGATCTTGGCTCCCTTCTTTTTGATCCGTACGTCCCTTTTGAAGAAGCCCAACAAATGGAACTCCTCCAGTTTTATAATTCACTCGGAGAGAGTGGTGAATGGGATGCTTTTCTCACCTCTTTTTACGAAGCCTCCATTCAACGGCTCATGCAAGCCCTCGGCGCTTATGGCTTTCTTTCGCGTCATAAAGGAAAAACTCATTTCCTTCAATATGTTCCTTCCGGATTAAAGAACTTAAAGATCGCTGCGACACGAGCAGGATCCGTCCCTCAACTTGTTAAATTGATAGATTACTGCCTCGAAAATCGGATTCAAAAGGGTTAGTCCTATGTCCAACTTCGAAATGCATCAGCAAGTCGTTGACGCCAAAACCTACGAATATATTCGAAAGCTCGTCTACGAACATAGCCGCATCAATTTGGGCAACGATAAGATGGACCTCGTCTCCGCGCGTTTAAACAAACGTCTCCGCGAGACCAAAATTCCGACGATCCACGACTACATCGAGTACCTCAATGCCAATGAAGGCGAGATGGAAAATCTGATCGATGTGATCTCCACCAATCATACTTTTTTCTTTCGCGAGATTCAGCATTTCGAGTTCATGCAAACCAACGCCATCCCGGAGCTCCATCATTATGCTCAGACACATAGTGAAAACTCTTTTCGTCTTTGGTGTGCTGCGAGCTCCTCAGGAGACGAGCCGTATTCACTCGCGATTCAACTCAATGAGTATTTTAAAAATCTAAATTTTGATTGGGAGATTCATGCCACGGACATCTCGAATCGAATTTTAGAAAAAGCAAAAAACGCCGTTTTCCCTGAAGAACGTCTCAAAGAAGTGCGACCTGAACTCCTTCGTCTTTATTTTCAAAAAGGCTTCGGTGTTCAGGAAGGTTTTTATCGAGTGAAGGAAAATCTCCGCAATAAAGTCAGCTATTCCCGTTTAAATCTTTTGCAGCCTCAGTATCCTTTTCAAAAACCGTTCCATGTCATTTTTTGTCGAAATGTCATGATCTATTTTGATCGTCCGACCCAACAAGAACTCGTGAATCATCTCGCCCAGTACCTTGTTCCCGGCGGCTATCTCATGATTGGACATTCCGAAAGCTTAACGGGAATCACTCACCCCTTAAAATCCGTCAAACCTGCTATTTATCAAAAAATTTAATCTCGTTATTTTAAGATCCATAACAACGAAATCAAAACCACTGAAAACCCGGGTATGAGCCAAAAAATTAAGGTCCTTGTCGTTGATGATTCCGCAATCGTTCGAAAGATTATCACCGACGCTTTAAGCAAAGACCCGGCCATCGAAGTCGTCGGCACGGCGATCGATCCCTATGTCGCACGGGATAAGATTCTCCAACTCAATCCCGATGTCCTCACGCTCGACATTGAGATGCCACGCATGGACGGACTCACCTTTCTCAAGATCATTATGGAACATCGCCCGATGCCCGTGATTATCATGAGCTCGCTCACCCAAGCCGGATCGAAATATGCGCTGGAGGCTTTAAATAGTGGCGCCGTCGATGTTCTCGCAAAACCGAGCGGTTCCTATTCCGTCGGCCAACTGGCTGAAATCCTTCCGGAACGCGTCAAAGAAGCCGCCGCCGCAAAAATAAAATTTAAAACAGCAAAAGAGACGGTTGCTCGCGAAGAAGCCAAAAAGCCCGTCGCCGGCACTTCCGTCACGTCCTCTCAGTTTCATCCTCGACAGCTCATTCTTCTGGGGGCCTCCACCGGAGGAACGGAAGCGTTAAAAGATGTTCTCACTCAAATGCCGGATGGACTTCCTGGGATCTGCATCGTTCAACATATCCCCGCTTATTTCTCCAAAACATTTGCTGACCGATTAAACGAAATTTGCGCGTTCAGAGTTCGAGAAGCCCAAGATGGAGATCGTGTCGAACGAGGTCTCGCCCTCATTGCTCCCGGCGGATTTCATATGACCGTCAAATGGTATGGCGATCATTATAAAGTCCATCTCAATCAGGACGCGATGGTCTGTCATCAACGTCCTGCCGTCGATGTCCTCTTCGAAAGTGGAGCCAAAGAAGCTAAAAAGTATGTCACCTCCGCGATCTTGACTGGAATGGGAAAAGATGGAGCCGAGGGGATGCTCAAACTTCGTCAGGCCGGAGCACGAACCTTAGGTCAATCCGAAGAAACCTGCGTCGTCTACGGGATGCCCCGTGCCGCCTTCGAATGCGGAGCCGTCGAAAAAGTCGTCGATCTCCCCGACATGGCCAAAGCCCTCGTCAACGCCGTCACCTCGCTTAAGGAATAAAGAAATGATAAAAAATGGAGGGGCACAGGCTCTGTGCCTCATGGGACGGGGAAAAGGTTCGTGAAACGAAAGTGATTCAACACTGGAAGTGGAAATTATTAAGTACGGGGGGAGGCGGGGGGACAACTGCAGTGGGCCACTGCCGCTCCATTTCTAACGTAAAATCTGGTTTAAAACAAAATCAGAATCTTTGTATTTACTTTGGCTTTCCCTTGGTGGTTCCCATTCTCCGTTTATCTCGCCCATTCGGGCTTTTCGGTCTCGAAGCTCATCCACTTTTTAGTCATCGGATGCATGAATTCAATTCTCCATGAATGGAGACAAAGAGGAGCATCCTCAACGGCATTGGTTTGGGTCGATCCCAATTTTCGTCTGGGGAGATAAACCGCATCCCCACAAATCGGCATTCCTGCCTCCCATAAATGAACGCGAATCTGATTCGTTCGTCCCGTGAGCGGTCTCGCGAGCAATAAAGTGGTTCCATCCCCATTTCGCTTTAAAACTTCAAACTCCGTCGTCGATGAAAGCCCATTTTCAACATCCGCCTCTCGTGTTCCGGCTTCTCCGGGTTCCACAGAGATCGGAAGGTCGATGATAAATTGATCCTTCTCCGGACTTCCTTGCGCCCGAACCAAATAACTCTTCTTCACTTCTCCTCGCGCAAATTGCGGTTGAAGGACTGAGGCAAAACGTCGCGCCTTCGTCAGAATCAAAATTCCTGTGGTATTCGCATCAATGCGATGTGCGGCACGAATTTTTCGAAGGGGATAAATGAGGCTTAAAATGTAATCCAAGGTATTGCGATTATATCGTCCACACGGATGAACCGGCAGAGGAGCCGGCTTGGCAATGACGAGAATCGCTTCATCTTCATGAAGAAAACGAATCGCCGCATTCACGGGAGGTTCAATCAAATTGGGCTGAAGATGATAAATCCGCTTTCCTTTTTTCACTCGATCTTGCGCCGACAAAACATTTCCCTCGGCATCTAAAATACGTCCGGCATCGCAAAGCCCCTTCCATTCTTCATACGAAGAATGTTTCAAAATCCCGTGAAGAAAATCGACCACCGTCGCGCCATCATACTTCTCCGAAACTTGCATCGGCCGACGATTCTCATAGGGAACCGATCCCGGTAAAACTTGTGTGACGGCTTGGAGTCGACTTTGCAAATCGGCAATTCGCTCGGACATCGCCACCTCAGGAGATTTATAACAATACGGGCAGGTCTGCGGAGGGACATACCGAGGATCTTCTTGATCGTCCTTCGTCAAAGGAGTCTGACAGGCATAACACTGCGTCGTATCGGACTCCTGCAACGCCGGATCGACTCCGACACGTTGATCAAAAACAAAACATTCTCCCTCATAGTGATCCCCCCCCACTTCTTCAAAGTATTTGAGAATTCCACCATCCAGCTGAAAAATATTTTTGAACCCCTCACTCTCCATAAAGGGGCCCGCCTTCTCACAACGAATTCCGCCCGTACAGAAAGTGACAATGGGAGCCTCTTTCATCTCAGGAGGAAGGTTTCTCACTGCCTCAGGAAACTGACGAAAATGATCGATCCCCGCCGGAATGGCCCCTTTAAAGCTCCCGAGTTTTACTTCATAATCATTGCGCGTATCATAAAGCGTCACCGGACGACCTTCATCGAGCCACTGTTTCAATTCTTTCGCTGAAATTCGACGCGACGTTTTGATCGCGGGATTAATCTCAGGAACTCCAAATGAGATAATCTCTCTTTTAACCCGAACGAGCATCCGATTAAAGGGTTGATGATCGCTCTCACTATACTTGGGAGACAATTTTTCTAGCCCTGGAACCGAGCGAATAATCTCCACGACATGATCGACGTCCTCGCGCTTTCCAGCGAGGAACATATTAATTCCTTCCAAACTCAAAAGAATCGTCCCCTTGAGTTGGTGTCCCTTGCACTCCTTCACCAATCGATCCCGCAACCCCTTCAGATCGGTCAGATTGGCAAAGAGGTAGCAGGAAATGTTCGCAAATGTCGACATTCTCTCATTCAACCAAATCTCTTCCGAATGTGAAAGCGAAAGATCGAAAACGATCCGTTGCCCACGATTTTTAATACCGATGAAAAAGCAGTTGAAATGGGGAAAGCAGGAATTAAAACCAAAAATCAGGATCTTTTTCCTTTTTTCCTGCTTTCCCCATTAAATTCTCTTTTCTGTTTTTACAGGCAGACTCCTTCTACACCAAAAAAGTGGAATAGATTGATAATTGATTTTTTAATTTCAAAACCAACCTTTACGGAAAGTCATTCTGTCGAGGAAAAGAAAATTGCTTCTCCTCCTTGCAAATTTTCACTCTGCGTTTACTCTGGCATCCATGGCGCGACGATTTTTTATTTTTTTTCTCGTCCTCATCGCCTTTTCAATCGGAGAGGAAGGGGACTTAGCTCTCTCATCTTCTTCCACATCCGCAGACCGTCTCATTCAACAACGTCTGAGTCGCCCCCTCCTTTTAGATCGTCAAACAATTCTAAAGACAGAGACGACCGATGCCTCGATTAACATGAATGTCGGTCAAAATAAAAGCACTCTTCCCGGCTCTGGACTCCAAGCCACTCAAAAGATTTTGAAAAATGTAAACGTCATTTACGAAAATAATCTCCTCTTGCCGACCTGGGGAGACACGGTCTCGAGCAATCGTTATCTCCATCAAGACAAAGTCAGCATGGAGTGGAATCTTCTCTCCCGAACATCGATTCAAACAAGTTACACCGCTCAATCGGAATACGATCTCAACCAGCAAAAGAGTCGGGTCTCCGAATCAAAACAAAAAGATTTCGGACTCAAAGGAACGCTCTTTAAGAATACGCTGTGGGATACCGGCTATCGGATTGTCGATACCACTTACGATCAACAGAGCGAACAAACCAGTCTTTGGTACACTCATATTGAACATCCCATCACTGCCTCCCTCGGACTTCTCCTCCAAGGTGAATACAGCGAGAGCGGCGATCCAACCGCTCAAGATTGGAACAACGAGGATAAGCGTTTAAATCTCGGCAGCGGCGCCAACTATCACATCAACGACATCTTCTCCGCACAACTTCGATTCGACCTTAAAATGCAAGAAGAGCAGCAGCACATCAGCAGCATGGTAGCAGTGGATATCATAATAGTATGTAATTATATTATATATATGAAGGTAATAATAATAGTAATAAAAATTAAAATAATACTGT
>JAZKBH010000055.1:0-2075 GCA_040388725.1 Verrucomicrobiota bacterium | reverse complement strand
GAGATTCTTCGAGTCCAGCGCGTGAGATCATGAAGGAATGTTTCAGCGATGATTTTATTTTAGATCATTCTGGCACTTTCAAAAGGCAACGAGATGCCAGAAAAAAGCGATATGACTGGATCCTCGATGGAATCTTTCAATGATCTCCATACGCTGGACTCGAAGAATCTCGTCCCTCCCGTTTTAAATACAAAAGGCCACTTTAGATGAAAGAATGATATAAATAACTACCAAGATCCACCAAGAGCTTTAATCAGTCGGATCGAAGCCGAGTAACGGAGCCCTAAATCTCGCTGCGCGGTAATAACTTCAAAATAACTTCCGGTTCCTGTTTTGTATTTTTGTTGGATCAAGTCGACAACCGACGCGGATTCCTGTTGAGCGGATTCGAGAGCGTTTTCTTGCTCTCGATAAAACTGCACCTGGGCCAAGGACTGCTCGACATCTGCAAAGGCGATCAAAACCTGCTGACGATAATGCGCAACCGCTTCCTCATAAGCCGCTCGGGCTTCTTTGAGCGTCGCTAGATTTCTTCCATTGGAAAAAAGCGGGAGCGAGACCGAAGGACCAAAAGACCAGACCCGACTTTCCCACGAAAAGAGATCACTCGCTTCCGCACTTAACATTCCCGCTTGTCCGGTGAGATGAACGGACGGAAAAAAGGCCGCGTATGCCACACCGATTTCGGCATTGCGTGCCGCAAGGGTTCGTTCCGCAAATGCGACATCAGGTCGACGCTCCAAAAGCGATGAGGGCAATCCCACGGGAATAGATGGCGGCGTCCCCTTCAATGGATATTCCGAAACTTTAAAACTCGAGGCCGTTTGTCCACAAAGTACCGCCAGATTCGCCTCTAATTCCGAGCGCCGTGCTTTCGCTTGAGAGAGATCTCCACGAACGAGAAACAATTCATTTTTAGCACGTGAAATATCGAGCTGAGAAGTCAATCCCGCCTTCAGTCGTTTTTCCTGGAGATCAAGAGCTTCACCCCGATAGGCCTCATCTTGACGGAGGATTTCCAATTCCAGATCCGTTTCCCGAAGAGAGAAATAATCACGAGCAACATCGGCCGTGATGCTCAACAGTAAATTCAGTTGATCTGCATTCGTCGCTTGAGCCTGATCCCGGGCAGATTCAAAAGAACGTCGGACTCGTCCCCAGAGATCCACCTCATAGCTCAAATCAAATGGAACCGAGAAAGAATTTTGCGTGATCGAAGGGACTTTGATTGGAAATGGAATGGGAGCATTCGCGGAAGTTCGTTGTCTTTGAAATGCAGGATCTAAATGAAGTTCAGGGAAAAAATCAGAGGCGGAAACGCGGGCTTTCGCACGTGATTCATCGACGCGCGCGAAAGAAGCCTTCAAATCTTGATTGTTTTTCAGAGCCTCTTCTTCCAAGGCATCTAATTTTTCATCTCGAAAAAATTTCCACCACTCTCCTTTGGATTGAGCTTCCTGAGGTTCTGCCTTTTTCCATCGCCAATTCGGAGGAACGTCCACCGTCGGTTTTTGATAGTTCGGCCCGACCGCGCAAGAAGTAAAACCGAGGACCGCTATACCAAAGAAATGTGGTCGTATTTTTGAAATCCAAAATTTCATTTTAGTGCTTCCTTACTTTGACGATCACAGAAAGCCCAGCTCGGATCCGCTCTTCAAATCCTTGGATTGAATCGGGATCAAAAAGAATTTTAACGGGAACCCGCTGAACGATTTTAGTGAAATTTCCTGTCGCATTGTCCGCAGGAAGTAATGCAAATTGATTCCCACTTGCCGGAGAGAAGCTCTCCACTTTTCCTTTAAACGTTTTGCCGGGGATGGAATCGACTTTAATCGAAACGACCTGGCCCTCATTCATTCCAGCGAGCTGAGTCTCCTTAAAATTAGCGACAACCCACGTCTCATTGGAAACAATCACCATGAGTGTTTGACCCGGTTGAACTCGATTTCCAACTTCTGCATTTTTCCGTCCAATTCTTCCCGAGGCAGGCGCTTGGAGATGCGTGTAATCGAGTTGGAGTTTAGAGGATTGAAGTCGTGCTTCTACCGCGGCTAAATCCTGAGTCGCATGCTTAA
>JAZKBH010000054.1:20041-23230 GCA_040388725.1 Verrucomicrobiota bacterium | reverse complement strand
AATCGTGGCCGCGCATCGCTTGGCCCTCCCGTTTTTTCACCAAAAGGATTCTGTGTTTTACGGAGTAAAACCATTCCTCATGACGAATCTCGGTTAAATTCCGAATACCAATACAATTGGTTTAAAGCAAAAACAAAAAAGCGCGGCATGAGCCGCGCTTCCATTTGTTGTCTTTTAAAGTTCGTTATTTTAAATTCTGAATCAATCCCTCAAGTCTTTGAACCGCTTCCTGAATTTTAAATTGAGCCTCGAATAACGCTCGAGCATTTTTTCGATAATTTAAAATTTCTTCACTCGAAAAAGAATGCCACTGAACAAAACCATCTCTCGTTCCTTCCTCGGTATCCTCACTCACCAACCCGGCATTCTGTTGTTCAATTTCACGCCAAATATTCACTCGATTCGAAATAAAAACCGGCGTACCACAAGCCAAAGACTCTGCCACCGCCATTCCAAAATTTTCCTGATGCGAAGGAAGGACAAAGAGCTCGGCGGATCGAAGAGCTCCCCATTTCATCTCCCCTTGTAATAAGCCGACCCATAAAATGCGGTTTTGCACATCGCCTAGCACTTCATTCGCGATTTCTTTTAATTCAGATTCATAGCCTGGAACTCCCTCAGGACCTGCCATCACCAGCACCGTCTTGGGATGACCTTTAAATGTCTTTCCAAAAGCACGAATGAGAAGGTCACACCCTTTTTTAGGATGAAGACGTCCTAAAAAAAGAATGATTCGTTTCTCTTTTAATGAAGGATATTTTTGAAAAAATATTTCTTTTTGATTCTCTTCATGAAGCGGCGGCTCTTCGATTCCCAGAGTCGAAACTCTCTCTTGAGCACGATAAGGCAAAAAGGCTTTATGGGAAGAAAGTCGTTCATCTTCACTGGTAAAAACAACCGCCTTTGCATCTCGAAGGACTCGATATTCTGCAAACCACCAATAGAGATATTTTTTGAAATGTTTGAGGGGATAGGTTCGGCGAAACCAATCATCCAGCATCCCGTGAGGAAAAACAAAATAGGGAACAGAATGATCTCTTAAAACCTGCCAAGCTCCCCAGCTATGATACTGCCAAATGCCATGGATCACGACAAAATCAAATTCAGAGACATTTTCTTTCAGCCAAGGGATCAATGCGGATGAAAATCGATAGGTTCCATTGGAGGAAGGAAGAAAAACAACAGGAAAGCCATCGTTCTCTTTTTTCAAATCATCGCCTGTTAACGCTAAAATCGTCGCGATATCCCCTTTTTTCTCGGACTCTTTGACCCATGCTTTTACAAAAGCCAAGGTTCCTCCCATCTCAGGAGAGAAACCAGGGAGAATATGGAGAAGTTTCATTCGCGAATCGTCGCCTTAAGAAACGTACCCTTTATTCCGATGAAAAAATTCTAAATGAGGATCCAATTTTTTGATCGGTTTGGCGGGAACTCCCGCATAAAGAGAATAAGTCTCTTCCTGAAAATGATTGAGAAGTGATCCGGCACCCAGCACACAATAATCCGGCAAGCGGCTCCCCCCTAATACAATCACTCCTGTCCCCACAAAACAATAAGCCCCAATTTCAATGGGACGACAGTCTTGGACACTTTTATGAAGATCAATTGAATGGGTCAAAAGTTGACTCCTAAAACCTGCCACAATGGAGTATTCCCTAATTTTTATTGTATCGGTGCAATCAATGAGATGCCGGTTTGTAATGGCAGATTCACGTTTTAGAACCAGTTTCGGACGCCGATTCATATTATAAGAAAATGATTTGGAGTTTAAAGGCTCGCCTGTAATCCAATTTAACCGTCCGATCGAAGCATTCTCTTCGAGCACGACCTCGTCGACTCCTTTAATCACCGTTCCATGATCAATTCGACTTCCAGGACCCATTCGCAATTTTTTTGGAAAAACCCATGCCCATCCGATAGAGGCCGAGGGATGAATTTCAAATCCATAAAGATGGATTAAAAAAAACTTTCGAATTGGCCACGGTAAAAGAGAAACTAAAATTCGAAATAAATTCTTCATGATGTCCTTTCAGGCTCGAGTTCTTTTCCAAGAATCTTCTTATAAATAGCGAAATAGGAATTTTCGAAAATCTGAACATCAAAACGACGCGCATTTTGAATTCCTTTTTCAATCATTTGATTTCGAAAATCGACATTCTCTAATTTTTTTAAATCCTCACAAAATCCATCAATATCTTCCGAGTCTCGGAGAGATGCGGCCCCTCCTGCGACTTCAGGCATGGCTGAATTATTTGCAGCCAACACGGGGCCCCCACAGGCCTGGGACTCAATGATAGGCCAGCCAAATCCTTCGAACCGACTGGGAAACAAAAAGGCAAACGCATTTTGATAAAGAGAAGCCAGGAGGCGTTCGTTCACAGGGCCAAGATCGAGCACGGAATGAATTAAATCGAGACTTTGGGCTTTCGCTTTCAGATCTTCTGAAAGTTTCTCTCCGGCAAAAATTAAAAAATCTCCCTCTTTTTTCCACTGAGCAAAAACTTCCAGAATCACTTCCCTATTTTTTCGTCTTAAATTCGATCCCACATGAAAAAGATATCGAGGAATCCCCTTCGAACTAAAAATGCTTTTGAGAATGGATGGATCTTTCGTTTCAAAGACATTTTTGTTTTCGGGCCGAATCGGATTTAAAATAACCTCTGTCTGCGAAGCCACTCGTTTCTGATCGGATTCCGGAACAAATCTTAAAAAATCGTTTCGGGTATATTCGGAAACACAAGCGCGGCAGGTTGCGCTCACGAGTCCTTTTAAAATCATTCGCTGAAGCCCTTTTCCCATGAAACTCGCCTTACAGTCCTCTAATTCTCCTCGAGCTCCTTTAATGGCCCCCACATCATGACAAGTGATCACCGTGGGAATCCCTTGAATAAGGGGGACATAGAGCGCATTGGAATGATCTACAATATGAACAATCCAAGGAATCGATTCTCGCCGTAGCTCCTGACATTTTTTAAAAAGGATAAAAGGAAAAAGAAGATATTTATCGATATATCCCAAAATCTTTTTTAATCCTCCCCCTGAAATTCCACCAAAAATAGAGGGAGGAACAAGGGTGATTGTTGGAATCTCTTTCGACGAAAGCATTTGCTTCAAATGATCGGCATACCGCAACATGCTCTGCTGCGAATCCGCTTCGTAATTGGAGAGAATGCAGACCCCAAACTTCAC
>JAZKBH010000054.1:19758-20031 GCA_040388725.1 Verrucomicrobiota bacterium | reverse complement strand
CTCGCGATTCGAATCGAAGCCAAACAAAGTCCTGCCCCAAACACAGCAAATCCAAGTGTTGTCGGACGACTAATCTGTCCAATCAAAATCAACTGATTACAAGATCCAAAAAGAAGAAGTGGAATGGGATATCCATAGAGGGCAGCCTTAAATGCCTGCAAACCAAGCCATGCAACAAATAAAATGCGCCACACGATAAAAGCCAGGCCAATCACCGGACCGGACTCCATCAAAAGACGCGGCCATTCTCCTTCCGCCAAAAGAAAGACCCGA
>JAZKBH010000054.1:7285-19748 GCA_040388725.1 Verrucomicrobiota bacterium | reverse complement strand
CCGCTGAGGTTCCCAAGCCCAAGCCATTTCCTAAAGGAGGGACATTATCAATCATTTCGAAAGGAGTAATATAATCGGTCATGACGCGTCCTAGAAATCCTCCCGAGTCTTTTTCCGCATCTCCTGCCGCATTAATTCGCTCTGAAAAACTACTCAATCCCCGTTGAATAAACCCGAAATTCAGCATTAAAATAAAGGCAATACTTCCAACTAAAATCGCCGACATGATTCGATTCAAATAACTCGGCCGAAGAATAACAATGACGGCCATCATCGCCACAACAATCGCAATATAACTCAACGCCAGACGACTAATTGAAACAGAAAGGGCCATCACTAATCCAATTAATCCCCAAAAATATTTTTCAGTCACTTTAAAATTCTTGGACATGAAAAGCCCCAACATCATTCCGCAAGAAATACTCAAATATTCTGCCGCTCCCGTAATAAATGAAAATGTCCCTGGCGGACGAATGTTTCCGAGTGTTCCTTCAATCTGAGTTCCCTCTCCGCCTGCTGTCGTATTAATAAATGCATCGGGAGAAGAGAGAAATTGAATTCCCATTAAAATTCCCATGGGAAGGAGAAGAAACATCATTTTTTCGCCAATACTTTCGAACTGCTCCTTACCGAGTCTCGTCGCCATCAAAAAACAAAAGGGGAAATGAAGAATATTCGTCCTTAACCCGTACACACTCACAAAAAAGTTGCTATCTAAATTCAATAGACTTGCCAAAAACATGAGCATTCCCAAAACCATCAAAGAAATCGTCCAAACATTCCAAGGAAAGACTCCTTTTTTTAAAGCGACGAAATAAATTAATATGACGACCGGATCCCGAACAATCAAGAGAGGCGCCGAAAGCTGAGGCACAATCCATTTTCGAAGAGCTCCCTCAAAAATCAGAAGCCAGAAATAGAGCCAAATTAAATTTTTTTCGGTGATTCGAATCATCGAAGCAACTCCTCTGCACTCTGAAGAACTTCTTTCTGATATCCTTCCCAAGTAAATTCATGCGAACGAATCATCGCTGATTTGGCCATCTGGTTCCGCTCTTCAGGATGAGATTTCATCCATACAATTTTATTTACAATTTCCTCGGTCGAGCGAATAGGGATTACGAATCCATCCAGTCCATCGCGTACCACACGATCCGCTCCGGCATGAGGAGTCACCACGACGGGAAGACCACAGGCCATGGCCTCCAGGACGACTAATGCCTGTCCTTCAAATAAACTCGGGAAGACAAAGAGATCGCAGCTTTTCATGATTTCCCAAACCTGCTTTTGACTCATCGTTCCATGATCCACGACTCTTCCCCAATAAGGAGATAAAACTTCCATTGAGGATGGCTTGGAACCGATCATATGAAATTCAACTTCTCGGGGATCAAAATGCTGCATCGCTTTTAAGAGATACCCGATTCCTTTTCGCTGATCCATTCGCCCCACAAATAAAACTCGAAAAGGCCGATTCGCTCCTTTTTCAATGGAAGTTTTGAAATCCACATTTTGAAGGGAAGGAGCTCCAAATTGCATGACTCGGATTTTATCTTCGGGATAGCCGTATTGAATTAGAGTCGATTTAACAAATCCGCTACAGGCATGAACTCGATCGGCAAGTTCCAGCTCTCGATCTTTTCGCTCTAATTTTTCTTCGGAATCCTGCAACCCTTGGATCAAGGAAGCAAACTCCGGAAAACGATCCTGTTCTTCTTTATAAATTTCACGTGAAGCCTTCCAATAACCGATGGGCAAATCATAAACGGTTTTCAACCCAGCGGCTTTGGCACGTTTAAACGAATGATAGGCCGCATCTTCATAGGCATAAACGAGTTTAGTCTGTTGAGATAAATTTTCAGAGGCCCATTGATCAATCTCTCTCCAGACCCGATCGATACAAAACATCCCTTTTTCATGTCTCGTTAAAAAATGAATTCCTACTTTTTGGCAGATCAATCGCATGTACTCGCGAGAAGCATGTGTTGAAATTTTAGAGAACTGAATTTCCGGATACTTTCGAAACAATCCCAATCCCTTCCACCCCGAAATAGAAGTAAAAATCTCTTCGAGTTTTCCTCTCTTTTCAAATGCCTTTGCGACCTCGCGCACATTCGCATTGCAACCGGGATGAACTAAAGAAATCACGTTAGCTGATTCCTTTCAAAGAAGAGGTGGACTTCACTTTAAATTTTTTCTTTTGAGAAAGCGCTATTCCTTCATGAAATAATACGGATGAAAGTGTTTTACCGACAGCAACATACCCTTTTTCTTTCATGAATTGATAAATTTCGGAAAAATGAGGGACTTCAATTTCAAAATCATGATCCTCAACTAAAACCAATTCAGGACGGTATCGCGTCCAATCATTGGAGGATAAAACCTCCAAGTCCATCCCTTCTGCATCCACACTGAGTAAATCAAATTTAACTGCAGATGAAAAATATTGATCTAAAATTCGGCAAAGAGACATCGTCTCTATCTGATGCTGAACATTTTGAACGACATATTCAGAATCAAATTTTAAGACGCTTTTTGCAAAATCAGACTGAAAGGTGTTACAGAGTGGATTATTAAAAGAGATGTAGTCCAACGGTTTTTCACTTTGAGAAACCCCGATCTGCAAATGGAGATCATCGGGACGCAATTGTTTAAAAAGAGCAACCGCGTTCGGATTGGGCTCAACATTAATTCCCCTCCATCCCCTTAAATAGAGCGCAAACGTGTTGGAATACTGAGTAGGATGAAATGCTCCTACATCGACAAAAAATCCATTTTCTTTCGGAAGATATGAAAGAATCAGCTGATCCTCTCCCGTTTGCGAAAAGGACATGTAGGATAAGTTTTCGGGATTAAGATCCATACTTTATTAAACGATGCAGAGATCCCTCATTACAACGCATTCGAACGATGAGGAAAAAAGTCTCTCCATAAAAACCCTAAAAATTCTTTGATCGCTATTTCGCTCTGACCTAATGTCTCCCCCCAAGGAACAGAAGAAATCCCCCAGATTTCACTATTCGGAATTTTATTCAGGTAATCGGTGGGAATGGGAATCACATCAGATCCACATTTTTGAAATCCTTGATAAGCCCGCGCCATCTTTCGCGCCGAAGTGACAATCAAAAACTTTTGTCCCTTTAATTTTTGAGAAAGAAGTACGATTTGTTCCTCTGTACTTTTAGAGATCGTATCCAATTCAATCGATTCTTCGGGAACTCCCATTTGAAGCGCCAATACTTTCATCATCTCCGCTTCGGTTGAGCCTCCTAATGATGGCCCGCCGGAAAGCAGAAGCTTGGAGTGAGGAAACTCTCTCCACCATCGAATTCCTTCCACTAAACGAATGACACCTGAAAACGGAATCTGACTGCTCATCGGATGCTCTGGATAGTAAATACCGCCCGCCCCTAAAACCACCACGTAGCCAATCTGCTCAGAAGCCCCCGGATAAGTCTTTTCAAAAACTTCTCGGGTCGCGATCGGGGGACAATCTTTTTCGAGCCGAACGATATACCAACGAGCCAATGTGGTTTGAGAAGAGATCACAATAACAAGAAAAGATAAGGCTAATACACAGAGTATGGTGCGTCTTCTCTTCGTCAAAAAAAGGAGAAGAAACGAAACGAAGATCAAAACTTCAAGGATATGAAGAGGATAAAGATAAGGAACAATCTGCTGAAAAAATCTCATGCTTTAACCATCTCTTGATAAAGTTGAAAATAATTTGAAAGAGGCATTAAAAAATGTTTCAGACTCGATTTCGATTCTTGAGATCGTTTTTCATAATCGGATTCAGAGATGCCAGTAGCCTCATGAAGCGCCTGCAGTAAAGCATCGACGTTCCCCGGCTCACACAAAATGGCAGAGGTTCCCGCGGCCTCAGGCAATCCTCCATCCCGCGTAGCCACACAAGGAACGCCCACATTTCGGGCTTCGATCGCTGTGAGCCCCAAATCTTCCTGTGTATGCGGAGGAATCACCATCCAACGAGAGTTTCGAATCAAGTCCGCTTTTTCAGATTCCGAAACAAATCCATGAAATATAACTCCTAATGTCGTTTCATATTTTCGCCGTAGCGAAAGAAAAAGAGGTCCCTCACCAATCATCTGCAAAGGCCATCGACTCGGATCAAATGAACCTCGTTGATAGGCTTCCAATAAAACTTCGATTCCTTTGTTCGGAATCCAACGAGAAGCAAAACAAAAACCTTTTCGAGAAGAAATCGGGATCTCTCCCTCAGGAAGCTCGGAAACCGTCGGAATAACTCGACTCCCCGCTTTCAATGACTTTCCCTCCCAGGTTTGGCGAACAAATTCAGAATTATACCATCGCCGATCCGCCCACTGCTGCATTCGATGCCAAATCGTCGACTTCCATCGATGCTCACTCATTCGTCGATTATGAATGGTCAATGCGAGTGGCTTTCCCTGTAACTTGGAAAAGAAGACGACATCGGGAGGCGAATTTTGAGCGTGAACGAAATCCGAATTCTGAATCGCTTTCCATAGCGCCCGTGAACGAGGCTGCACAAATTGAAAGGGGACACCGCTCTCTTGACTTCTTCGGATTAACTCGTCGGATAACTCAAATGCCCCGGCTTGTTTCCAAATCACACTTGGACTGCATCTCCCCTCTTTTTGAAGAGATTTTGCCAGAGCAAGAACAAAGGCCTCTATGCCTCCATATGAACCAAAACAGGAGCTGACTATAGCAACTTTCATGAGAGAATTAGGAATGAAGCACCTTTAAAAATTCTGCGGCAATATCTTCCACTGCATAGGAAACCGGCGTTTTGAGTTTATTCCACTTTTCAAAACCTCCCATCAATATTTCCTGAGGCCCATAGACTCCGGAATGAAAATCCCGCCGGCGATCTGAAGCCAATCCATAAATCTGATCCCGATAAGCCAAAACAGGAAGCCCGTGTTCAAGCATTGCGACCACTCCACTGCTTTTTCCTAAAATTTGATAAGGAGTCGTTGTAATTCCAAAATCACAAACGCTCATCAGATAAGAGGCGAAATTATTTTCGACTTCACCGAGAGTGATGAAATAAATTTTGCCTTCGAACTGCTGTTGATAACTCTTCCATGCAGCTTCACCGGGAGTTCGACGTCCTGAGGAGATCAGAACAATCTTTTTTTTCTGCTCTTCTCCCCATTTGATTAACTGCGGAAGAAACAACTCAAGCTCTCCTTCTGGATGAATGGCACCAAACAATAAAACCCAAAGCGAATCCGACCGATTGTGAATCCCTAGAGATTTCAGCTGAAGCTCCATCTTTTCTTGAAAAGCGGCTTCCTCTTGATTCCCCTCAGGGACAATACTCGGACAATGTTTCATCAAAGAGGCTTCCACCCCTTCGTGATGAAGAATCTCCTGATAAACAGGATTACTGGTTTGAATTCGATCCGGTTTTAACTTTCGGATCATTTTCAAAAATCCTTGCTTTTGAATCCACCCTAGCGCCCGATGCTTCAAAGAAGCTTTTTGGTGAACGCCAATCCAGATTTCATGAAAAAATAAATGCCACCGAAACCCCTCCAAAGTCCACTCCATTCGATTCAACCATGAAAACATCAATCCTCGGGAATTAAATGCATAATGAATAAATTGAAGACTGACCCAATCCGGTTGAATTTTTTGAAGAACCGAACGGATCCCTTGTTTTCCCCAAGCCTCTTCAATCTTGAACTGGTAGCCCCACTCATTTTTTCCGGTACAATGGTCATTCCATGAAATCATCACACACTCGATCCCCATCGTTTGAAGTACCGAAGCCAGCCGCCGCGTGACATCTCCGACACCATCTTTTCCCGGTTGAAGTCGAGGAACCAGAAATGCAATTCTCATATGACATCCAAATTCATGATTCGGAACTTCGTATCCGTGAAATAGCCCAATCACTCATCAAAAACTTATTAAGAAAGAGACGTCAATTCTCTCTCAAATCCACATGTTCTCAAAAATTCCCGGGCTCTGATTTTGGTCGTATTGTTAAAAATCCATTCAACACTTTTTGAATGAAGCCCCTGATATTCCGTATCGGACATTTCATTTAAACGAGCCATAAGATGAGATGAATCCGAATAAATCACGGTATTTGTCGCATCTAATCCGAAAGGGGCTCCGTTCTGAGATTTTAAGTGAAGATCTTTAAAGCAGAGAACACATCCTTGTGACGCAATCTCGTAGTGGCGAAGACAATCCCATCCCGCTTTTTTTGAAGTTACTCCGAAACGAGATGAGGAAATGTCGCGATAATAATCTTCTTCTTTTTCAAAAACATACGAGGTTTGGACCCCCATCTTCATGGCAAGATCTTTATCCACGATATGTTTGGCGAGAATTTTTGTTTTATGATGAGGATCTTGAATATTGATTTTTTCTTCAGGAAATGAAAAAGCAATGGGATAAATTTTTCCCCAACCACTCAAGGATTGAGAGAAAAAATCCATGGAATTGTTCCATGAAAACCTTTCTTCCCTACCATGTCGTTCTCTTTTGAAATAAAAACTCCTGCGGGCATGACGAATCACTTTTAAAAACCTTTTCGATTCCTTAATACTCCAGGGGAAAATACGTTGAAAATCACTTCCATCTAGAAAGGCGATCGGAATCTCGGGAGCTAATTTTAAAATTTTTTCAACCAAAGAATAATGATCCCAGATATCCGAAACAACGACTAAATCATAACTCCCTAAATCTTTTTCCCAAAAAAACCGATCACTTGTCAGAGAAGTAATTTCGTCCAAAAGGCCATACAGGGTAAATCCATTTCCTCTGAGTTTCTTTCTAAGATCTGGATGAAGGGGTGCATAAAGAGAATCGTAACGAGGGATATCCACGCATCCGGAACCCAAAACTTTTCTTAATCCATGAAAGAGACTATCCGAAAGATAATCCGGCCTATTGGGGTGAAGAAATAAAATTTTAAGCGGATTCATGTCGTGGGATTTAAAATTCGAGATCTATCTTAACAGCATTCCCCACCACCGCATCTTAAATAAAAATAATTTAGAGATAATGCATAATCACTTTTCCGCTTTTGCCTCGATAAGAATCTGACATCCCACTATGCCCGGAAATTTTCGCAATCCCCATTGATCAATACTTTTAACCCATCGGATGGGTAGTTTTCGGCGTAAAAATCCGATAGGAACAACTCCATCGGGTTCCACACACATTATATGATATCCAGAAATCGTAATTAATTCTTGAGCCGTTTGATAATCAAAAAATCTAAAATGAGTCGAATCCATGAGCCCGCCGTCGGTGTACCGGAAAACTCCTTTTAAAAACAGAAGTCTCTGACGCCAAAATAAAACATTTGGAAGAGCCACGAGCAATATTCCTCCAGGCGCGAGTATGGATTTTATTTTGAATAATAATTTTTTAGGTTGATAGAGATGCTCGAGAACATGACTGCAAATCACGAGATCAAATTTTTGAGATTCATTTGGAATCCAATCATTTAAATCGCAAACCTCCACGTGATCGATTGAATTTCTCGCTTTTTCCGCTTCAGCTTCTGAATAAGTAATTCCGGTGACTTCAGCTCCCCAATTTTTTTTGATAAAACTTCCCAAACTTCCGATTCCACATCCGAAATCCATGACTTTTCGTGGCGGGGTTTTAATCTGCCGGATTAATGCCTCATTCAACGCTTCGTATTCGATATTCATTTTGAAAAAGAGGAGTCCGTAAAAAAACTTTCCCCTGGTTTTAAACGATTCCATTCCCGATGTGTTTTGCGGTATTCACAGGCCCCGCGGAACCTTTTCATCACTTCTCGTAAAACCAGAAAATCCCAACCCAAATAAACAAAACGAAAACGGATGACATTGGAGGCCATTCGAACGAACGTACTAAGAAGTCCCAAAAGAACAAAAAAACCGGAAAAATATTTTATTCCCATAATAATCAGGCTGGAAAAATTTGAAATATAACGCCTTTTCCCCACGGAGAGTTTCCCTCCCGCAATCGTTTTCTGATTTGAAGCGCCACAGGCATGATAAACCTTTGCCGAGGGAACTGAAACACAGGAATAGCCTTGCTGCCAGGCACGTAGAAACAAATCCGTGTCTTCGTGATTTAAAAAAAAGCTCGAGTCCCATCCTCCGAGCTTTCGATAATGGATGGCACTGATCATGACCGCTCCTGCACAAGGAAAAGGAACCCCCTCTCCTTCTTTTAATTCGCAATCAAAATCAGCCTGATAAAAGGGATGAGGTGAATTAAAAGAAAAACGACATTTTTGAAAGCGCGTGCCGGCATGAATTCTTTCATCTCCCTGATACGTCCATTGCCAGGGATCAGCCGCAATTATTTTTTTATCGATATCAATTGCTTTTTCGAGTTTTGAAAGACAATCCGAAGAAAACCACATATCCTCATTACAAAAAAATAAATTTTCTCGGGTCGCGATTTTGGATCCGGCATGATAACCGGCAACAAGTCCTGTTTCGGGCGGCTCCGTAATCAGTTGAATTTCCGAAACGTCCCTTAAAAAATCGAGAGAACCATCCGTGCTTTTGCGATCCACGATGATTATTTCGAGCTCCACTCCTTGCTGCGCTCGCAGTGATTCGATCAATCGGGGTAAAAAAGAAATCCCGTTGAAATTGGAGACGATAACAGAAACTGCCACGGCTTAAACTCTCCAGCCTTGGGGTAAGTTTTTAAGAACTTCTATATTTTTAAACTCTACAGGAATCGCGGGTCCCTGTTTTCTGACCCACTCTGCCATTCGCTGGATTCCTTCTTTGAGCGGGACCGTGGGAGGAGGATTAAAAACATTTTTGACCTTTGCATGATCTGAAAATGCATGCACGACTTCATTCCGTTCCGGCATATGCAAAACATGGGGAGAAACTCCAAATGCCTCTGAAACTTCCTTCACAAGATCCAGAATCGTGTACGGGGTATCGGCTCCTACATTGAAAATTTCATTGATAGCACCGGAGACCAAAGGCGCATGGGCGATCAGAGGAGCAACGTCATCCACATGGGAGAATGCCCGTGTTTGTTTTCCGTCGCCAAAAATGCTCATCGGCTTTCCCTGAAGGACCTGATTCATGAAAATTCCAATCACATTGCGATATTTATCCGCGATATTTTGGCGTTCACCATAAACATTATGGGGCCTGAAAATCGAATAATTGAGTCCAAACATCTCATGCGCCGCCTTCAAGTCCAGTTCAACGGCATATTTCGAAATACCATAAGGATCTTCCGGAAGGGGGGCGAGTTCCTCTACCATCGGAACTTGATTTTTCCCATAAACCGCAATCGATGAAGCAAAAACAAAACATTTCACGTCATTCTTCACGGATTGATTAATCAAATGCATCGAGGCAATGAGATTCGTCTGATAATTGTAGCTTCGAATAAAATGAGAAAGTCCTTCTGCGGCATAGGCAGCAAGATGGTAGACATAATCAAACTTTCTCCCCTTCCATAAAGACTCAACAAAAAGAGGATCTTTCAAATCTCCCTGAATCCACTCGCACCCTTCGGGAACATTTTGCCGAAATCCGCCCGAAAGATCATCCACGGCTACCACTCTCATCCCACTTTTTAAGCAATGCTCCGCGACATGAGATCCAATAAATCCGGCAGCTCCCGTCACTAAAACATATTGATTATTCATATGATCTTCCTTCCACGACTTTTATCATTCAAACCTTCCAACCATTGGTATGATTGTTGATCTTCCCCCGACGGACTCGACTCTGCTCAATCAACATTAAATGCCGGAAGAGTTGATAGAGCCCATTGGTGAAAGCATGGCTGGCCGCCCCGAAGCCTTTAACCGAACAGCTGAAATAAGTCCGAATGGAAACATAATTAAATCTCAGAAGTTGAAACCAAAATGACGAATTGATCCGGTGACAGTCCTCATCGGATGCATTTTTGGCATCAATTAAATTGTACTTCAGCGTCTTCGGAATCGCTGTCATCAAATTGGGGTTATTTTTGTGTAAATAAAAATACTCCAAGATCCCGATATCACCCTGCACAATCGGCATGTCATGAATGGTTTGAAATGCAAATTTTCCTTTTCCTTTTCTCCAGAGACGAAGTTCTTTTGCGCCGGGTCCAAAATCTTCTCCAAATTGAATCAACCGCTGAGGCACTCGAAAAGCGTGAATGTTTTCAGAAGCTTGACTGCATTTTTCCTGAATTTCAGCGCTTAACTCTGATGTGTAAATTTCGTCAGCCTGAACCCAAAGTATCCAGTCATGTTTCGCCTCGGGCTCAGTTTCTTGGGTACAAATTCGAATGTCGGGGGAAGGATGCTGTTTGACCCTGACGTTCGTAAATTGAGCTGCAATTTTTAAAGTGGAGTCAGTACTGTTTCCATCAATCAAAATAACTTCAGACGCCCATTGCAGCGCCGTGAGACATTCCTCTATGATTTCTTCCACATTTCGAACGGGTAATAAAACGGTAATCATGTCATCTCTTTCAAGGTTATGGTTTTATATCTGAGAAAACTTTTCTTCGATTGCTTTTTTATAGAGAAGTGAAGTGGAGATCGCCACTTTTTCCCACGTTAGCGTTTTTGCCAGTGTCGATGCCCGACGTCGTTCATTTTCTAAAAATACGGGATCTTTTAACCAACGGGAAAGCAAGCTCACCAACCCCTTTGAATCTCCACTTTGAACCAGCCAATCGGACGGCATAAAATCAGAAGGTCCCGGCGCACGATAGGCAGCAACGGGTAACGAAGCCATCATCATCTCCAAAGCAGCAAACCCAAAGCTCTCAAGATAAGAGGGAAAAAGACCGACAGCACAATCCTCTAACAACGAAGGAAGCTGCTCCGATTGATAATGGGGAATGACTTCAATTTTGGAGCGATGCTTTTGAGGAAGCCTCTTTAAAACATCTTCCGCAGTCTGAAACTCCGCTGCCGTTCCCAACAGACGAAAACAAACACCGGGAATTTCCTGCACCAGTTGATCGATAATTGCAGGCATTTCCGACGCCCCCTTTCTGACATCAAACGTACCGATAAATGCGACCCGAGGAGACGTTTTCCGATTGGCATCAAGAGCTCCTAATTTCCGTATGGACTGTTCACTCAATCCATAGGGCTGAACCAAAATTTTATTCTCTGGAATTCCGGATTCCACCAGGACTTGAAAATCCTGACGATTGGCAACATTCACCAAATCCGCCTCCTCGATCGTTTTCTGAGCTTGTGCCACTCCGGCCTTTACCAAGGAAGGATGTAAAACCCCCGGTCGAATGGCTTTCCGAACACGATCCAACCAATACGTGGGCTTTGGAAGTCGAATCCGAAGATAATGATGAGCTAAAAGCGAAGCTCTCGCCACAAAGAGTGTTTTTGAGGGAAAAAGGCTTCTTTCAAACGGCAACAAGAAATGCTCATACTCCACAACATCATATTCTTCCGAAAATTCCTGCAAATAGCTTTTGAGATTGTGAGAATAATCAACGCTTGAATCTCGCATAATTTCTTCTCGACCTCTTAAATCACAACTCCAATCATGCATGCGCAGAGCCTCCGCCAATTCGATCTGAATTTTTGGCCCGCCCAACTCCCTTTTCAGAGAATTCGCACAGCAAAATAAGGCTTTCATAGAAAAGAGGATAGAATGAAATGAATACGAAGCGAGTTTTTTACCGTGTGACTAGTCCTCAAAGAATTCCCTCAAACCTATAAATCATCTCGTATGAGATCCCGAACCAACCCGATTTCCTCGGATAAAATGGCAAAGAAATTCGAATACTTCCAGTACTCCCCATAGATATTATAAGGAAACGGAGAGAGGCCATTCTCACGAATCAGAAAAACTTCGTATCCATGATTTGAGAGATTCTTAATGGCATCTGCCAAAAAGGAGCTTCCTTGAATCCAATACGGGCCGTATTCAAATTGTAGGAATCGGATTTTTTTTATTTTCATCAACGCCATCGCCCCTTCGATCACCTTTGCATCTTCTCCTTCGACATCAATTTTCAGGAAATCAATAACGCCTTCAAAGTTTTCAAATTCAGCGTCCAAGGTTGATACGGTTACAAGATAAGACGTATCGCTCTCTTCCTTCGTATTCAGCGATGAATTCATTTGCAAATCATGCACATAAAAGCGTTCCGATCTGCATCGGTTTGAAAGCGCTTTTTCGATCACTTTGATCCGCTCATTATTTTGGAAAAGCTTTTGAAGTCCCTGATAGGCATTTTTTTCAGGTTCATAAAGAATCCCGGTAGAAACCGGACTCTCTTTTAACATTTTTTCGGTCCATTCCCCCCGATTGGCTCCTGCATCGCAAAAAAATCTGACTTCTGGACCTAATTTCTCCTGAAGCTTCCACTCCCCATTTCGTGAGGGGTCGCAGTTGGATCCGAGTGAATAACCGATGATGCAGTTGATCTGATTCCTCAATCGCACCATAAAACGAACAAAACATCGATTTCGGGAAGCCCA
>JAZKBH010000054.1:715-7275 GCA_040388725.1 Verrucomicrobiota bacterium | reverse complement strand
CCCAATAATGCGTACGATCACAGATAAATGAAACCCATGAGAATTGCTTTTCTTTATTCATGTTAATTTGATCCTTCTATTTTTAAAAAATTGAAACTAGCTGTAAAACATTGTCTATTCGTAATTTTCCCAAGAAACCCCTTCCCGCACAATCTTTGCGGGGGATCCTGCAATTAAAACATTTTCAGGAAATGATCGGGTCACCACAGCATTTGCGGCGACTACACTTCCGGAACCGATCGAGACTTCTCCCAAAATCTTGACCCCACTTGCGATCCAAACCTTTTCTCCAATCTCGATCCGTCCCTTTTTCTCCTCGTGCCCCTCGTAGATAATTTTGTGGGATCCCCAGTCGATAAATTCCGTATTCCAGGCAACCACACACCCTTTTCCGATTTTAAGGTAATTTTTGACAACAACCGTCGAAAGCCCGGTCAAATGACAATCTTCCAGAACCAATTCTCCTCCTTCACAAACATGAATCCGACATCCTTTTCCGATATGAACTCCGCCTTTAATGATCAGCTTTCCTTCCACATTAATACTAGTCCAATCTTTGCGATGAAGAATCCCCCCCACTTTTCCAATAATCAGACGTCCGTCGATTTCTATGCGACTGAGACCCCGAATCATCGTTCGGAAATCTGCAATAATGGGTTTTCCGTGAAGGTGATACCATATGCTTTTTAATAAAACGAATGGAAGTGAGACATCCGCCTGAGGCCAACTCCAACTTTTGAGCTTATCCCTCCATGTTCGATTTAAACTCATATTCTCATGATCTCCTTTACCGATTCTCCAACTCTCAGTTTCTTTTCCAAAGATGATGACGGACGGGCGTTACATAGTGGCGAAAAACAGTCTCTTCCGGAATCAAATCCTCTCGAAACTGAAATTGATCCCTTAAATGAAGAACGCACCGTTGAGGATCCAATTCTTCGGCGTGGCTATCGTGCATCGCCAAATGCAACGAGGTTTGATCCACAAACCAAACAAAAGTGTCTCCCAATTCAGAGAATCGTTTGAGAGCCCGATCCCAATCCAAAGGACGGTCCAAAACAAAAAAACCGGAATTGACCGGATTTTTCTTTTCGAATTCGTTATAGATCATTCTCTCTTCTCCCGAAAATCCACAATCTCTTAAATAAAAAATCCCGGACCGATTTTCGGTTATAAAAAATCCGTGATTTCGAGCCCCAGGATAAAAAATAATATCCGAATCCAGAAAAACAGTCGTTCCTTCTAGAGGCAGACTCATAAAAACAGAGAGCTTGATCGCCATTTTTCCGGGAAGATCTCCCCGATTCCAATGTCGTTGAAGGATGGAGGGAATTTCGGGCTTCAAAAATTGGCTGAAATTCATCGCCTGAATGACCGGATTCCATTGATTCAGTCTTAAAAGCGTCTGGGGGCTGAGTGAGCCATCACCGATGATCAGGATTTTCTCGGGACGTCCGACATATCGAATTAAGGATTGAATGGAGAGGATTAACTCCGGGAGATGTTCTTCACAGGTATAATAAACAAATTTTTTGGAGATCGTCTCTGCATTCGAGGGAAACGGAGGGAAATTCTTTTCATATCTCTTCTTCCATTGCGTTCTTTTCCAACGCGCGAGGAGTCGCCCTGCATGAAAACCAATATTCATATAAGGGACTTTCTTCCCCCGCTGCGACGAAGCCGTTCCCGAATGGGAACTTCAATGATATGATAACAAAGAGCGGCGACCAACGTTACAACCAAGAATTCGATCAAAAATACTCCTCCTTTTTTTGCCATAGAAGAATCGCCATATTTTTGAATCGGAAAGAGAGCTCTCAGAAAAATCGAGGTCACTGTATGGGTCATATAAAGCGAATAAGAAATCGTTCCGAGATAAACGATTCCCCGATTCGACATTCCTCGCCCCATTATTCCGTCTGCTCGACTCAACCCCAAGATGATCGCAGCAAATCCAGAGAGCATTGCAATTTCCCAGACTCTCGATTCTCCCTTGTGGAGTTCATAAAAAGATAACAGCACCGCCGTTAAGCCGACCCAACAGAGTCCCTCTCCGATTTTTGTTGAAATTAAAAGCCTCATTCGTGCGAGTAAAATACCTGAGACAAAAAGAAATCCTATTTGAACGAGTGGCCCAGACCACATGGGAATGAATCCCCGTTGCAAAAGAAAGAGATAAAGACTCAGAAGTAAAAACGTCGTAATCGCCAGGGGAGCCCTTCCATGAATCCACCGGGTCCATGGTAAAAAAATGGGAAAAACCAAGGTGTACGCAAACCATTCAGCACTAATCGACCACGAAGGATAATTCCAGTGCATTGGATTGACGATTCCCCACGCCTGTAACATCGTAAAATGCCAAGGAAGATCACTCCAAGGAAATTGATCAACGGGATACTTAAATCCTTTCCACTGTGCAATACCAACGGTCAGTACTAAAAAAAGAAGAATTGAAAAGTGCACCGGATAAATCCGGCAAAATCGATTCCAAACAAATGATCGATATCCTGAAAGTGTGAGTGGATTTAACAAAGAATCGTAGACATACGTCAAAATAAAACCGCTGAGGATAAAAAAGAGGCTCACGCCATAGCCTCCGTTCTCCGAAATAAAGGAGAGATTCCCTAAAGCGGGAACCAACGTCTCCCATTCTTGACGGAAATGATGAGCGACGACGGCATAAGCGGCTACCGCGCGAATTCCCGTAAGGGCAGGAATTTCAGATTGTTTGGAGGTGATCATGATTTACGGACATTCCAAAACCCATTTTTGGACGCGCTCTACATCGGCGGCATTCTTTTCACCGTAAACTTTTCTCTCCGTGCGAATCGCTTCCAAAACTTGCTCGATGTTGTCCGCCGTGATAACTCGTCCAAAGGTAGGATCTAAATTTTTATTCTCTAACTGTTCCAGAATCTGTGCGCCAATCATCGGTTTATAATGACTACTTTCATAATACCATTTCATCTCCGTGATCATTCCTTCCACAGGCTCTGATGTGTATCGATTAAATCCTGAAAAATCGATACAGCTTCCTACCGGCAATCCTTCTTCCTGGTTAATTCGTGTGATCTCTCTTTTCCACTGCTCCACAAAAATGTTATGGTTTAAAAATTCAGGAACTAAAAAATTATAAACATGGATAGGAGAGATAAAAACATGCACTTCAATTTTATTTTGAGAACAATACTTTAAAAATTTTTGATATTCCTGAAGCATTTCTCCTTCGCGTGGGCTTTTATTTTTAAATGATTTGATCTCTTCGACTTCATGAACAACGGAATGCTGAAACGCATTTAAACTCTCGATTTGGTTAGGAGGGGGCCCCATCTCCTTCTTTTTTCCAAAAGAAGTGTTTTCGTACGATTTCTTTAAAGCATCCCAAGAGAGTAAAGTCGATGGAAGGTCGTGGACATAATAGAGATAATTTTTTTTCCCTTCGGGCGTCACGGCTAATCGATCTTCATCAAAATCGACCAGGACCTTTCGTTCGGGATTAAACATAATATAATCCAAACTAAGTATTACGTGATGAATCGGATGCAGGGCATTCGCATGTTGGAGGTAGCGAAAAATCTCGTACATCGTCGCTCCGGGCATTCCTCCATTAAATGCTTTCCCTTGGAAAAGAGGATTCGTCGGATCTATTCCGCACATCGACCTTGAGTTCCCGAGAATTAAATATTCATGAATCGGCGCATGCCGTTCTGCATTTGATTTTAAAATAAATGCCTTATTTAAACGCATGATGGTCGAAGCCGAAAAGGCTTCGCTCTTTGAATCACGCCATCCTATACGAACATAATCGACAGGATGATAAATGGAAAACGGATCGATTTTATAATTAAATAAAATAATTCCGGCGCAAATAATGACAACCGTTCCAAAGAACCAGCGCAGATAATGTCTAAATGTTATTTCCACATGAACCATTTCTTAAAATTGAAAGTAAATAAATTCCGAAATACTGGAGAGCTGCAATATTCCCAGAACAGCAAGAAGCGCAGCTCCAATCGCCCAAGCCGGGGAAGGTCTCCATTCCCATATTCCCGCGCTTGGCTCCTTGCCTAATACAGGTTCGAATCGATAAAAAAGTTGTTGCGTATTCGGCATGAAGAGAGCAACGATCAATCCCATTGCGATCACTCTGTTTTTTCCGGGAATACCATTCAATTCCGCAAGATTACTGAAGCCATGAAATCCCATCATTCCCTGCATCATCACCCACGCATCATGTAAAGAAGCCGCACGAAAAACGATCCATGCCAACATCACTGCAAAAAACGTAAAGCCCCAGGCCATGAATCGATAGAATGCCCTTCTCTTCCACTCGCAGTTTTCTGTCCATCCCGTCCACGTATGATTAAGAGTCAAATAAAGTCCGTGCATCCCTCCCCAAACCACAAAGGTCCACGCGGCCCCGTGCCATAGTCCGCCCAAGAGCATGGTCAGAATCAGATTTATTTTTTGACGAACGACACCACAACGGTTTCCCCCGAGCGAAATATACAAGTAATCCCGCAGGAATCGAGAGAGGGTCATATGCCAACGCCTCCAAAAATCAACAATGGAAAGTGCTTTATATGGTGAATTAAAATTGGCAGGAAAACGAATATTAAACATTCGCGCCAAACCAATCGCCATATCGGAATATCCGGAAAAATCAAAGTAGAGTTGAAGCGTATAAGCAATGGCACAGCTCCATCCTAATTTCATGGAGGGATGTCCTCCATGTTGAATAAAATCAAAAACACTACGGACATAAGGACTCAATCCATCCGCAATAAAAGTCTTTTTGACGAGGCCTATCACTAAAAACGTGATTCCGATCGCAATATTTCGCGCGTTTGGGCGACCTTCTATTTTTTGAAGCTGAGGAATAAATTCGCTGTGGTGAACGATCGGACCTGCAATGAGCTGCGGAAAAAAAAGAACGAAACAACAGAAATCGACGAAATGGTATTTTTGAGATTCACCACGATAGCAATCCATCAGGTAGCCGATTTTTTGAAACGTAAAGAAGGAGATTCCGAGAGGAAGGATACACTTTCCCACGACCCAATGAAAGTCAGTCCAGGCATTGACATTATCGACAAAGAAATTGAGGTATTTATAATAACCGAGAACTCCCAGATTAAAAATGATACTGATCACAAGCAAAGGCTTATTGCCTCGAGAATGCTTTTCAAAATATCGATTCTGCGTTTTACCTAATCCATAATTCACGATTAAAAGTGGTATAATTAATCCAAGATAAAGTGGATTCCACCATCCATAAAAGAAAAGAGAAGCGAGCGCGATGAAGGTCATGGATGCCCGATGGCCCCACCACTGACGAACGGAAAAATAACCGATCCAGGTGATCGGAAAGAAAACAAAAAGAAAGATATAAGAATTAAAAAGCATTCAATTTTCCGTTGTATCAATTCATTATTTTAAAAATGCCTAAGCTCGATCGTGAAGATTGGAATCCTTTCGAACAAAAATCAGATCGACCTGACGAAGCCGAGAATCATTTGCACTCCGAAAGAACGTTCCGAAATCAAAGGGGATAAAGTCATGTTCATTCATGTAGTCTAATACTTCATTGAATGAGGGAGCTCCTTGATTGCAAGGCTGCACGGCCACTTCTAATAAAACAACTGAAGCTGTTTTTAAAAGATCCTTGCACCCTTTCAGCACTTCTAACTCGTATCCTTGCACATCGAGCTTGATAAAATCAGGTACCGGAAAACCTTTTTCATTTAAGATAGAGGCCAGAGTTCTCATTTGCAGCGTCTGAGAAGGAACCCCAGCAGAATGGATTTCAGGAAGAACGGAAGATCCTGTCTCGGAAGGATAAAATGAAATCGATTTTTGATCCTCTCCTCCCAACAGCGAAGAAACTAAACTGACCCGAGGCGCCAATTGTTGAACAACTCCTTGAAGAATGGTCTTCTTACTTTCCTGAGGCTCCACCATCAGAAATTGAGCTTCGGGATAAATTTCATAAACCATCTTTGTCCAATTCCCCTCATAAGCCCCCACATCCACAATCATCCGAGGAGCAAATCCTAATTTTTTCAAAGCCAGAAGCGAATGATCAAGCCATGAAAACTCCGGATAATTTCGAAATGCAAATCCAGGAGCAAAATCTCCCCCAATTGCCATCCCTAAACGAAAAATGGCTTCTCGAAGAAAACAAGGAACTATTTTTTGAATCCCCCTTTTAAGTGTCACTCGAAGACTCATTTCCCGCTCTCTTTCTGAAAATATCGATGCATCATCTCACTCCATCGACGGGTCTGATAATCGATTTCAAATTTTTGAATTCCTTCTTGGATTTTTAACGGATCTGGCATCCATTCCTTTTTCATCATTTTTTCCATCCCATCGGCCATTTCCTGAAGATCCCACCCCGATGAAACAAGTCCCATTCCTTCGGTCACAATCTCCGTCGCTCCTCCACAGGGGGTAATCATCGAAGGCTTCCCCAAACAAACCGCTTGGAGTGTCGCGATCGAAAAAGATTCTTGTGTCGACGTTAAAACATACCCATCTGCCAGATCTAAATAATCAAT
>JAZKBH010000054.1:0-705 GCA_040388725.1 Verrucomicrobiota bacterium | reverse complement strand
ACTTACGCTCATAAGGATATTGCCTTTGAATTTGGCACTTGGATCAGCCCTGTTTTTAAGCTCTATCTAATCAACGAATATCAGAAGTTAAAAGAGATTGAGAATAATCAATATAATCTTGAGCCCGTTCACCAACCCAAGTCATTCGATCGCCCATTCCAATCGATTCCGCATAACACTTGGCGTAATAGCCATAACCGTTGGTATGCGTACCAATCCAGACCCCATGCACATTGTGTCCACGCTTTTTCAGCTCTTCCATTAAGTGAATAAAAAGAAGCGGATTTTTACGGGGACAAATAAAACCGGTGCTCACCCAAATGTAGCGATCCGCGGGAATCTTCCATGTCTCTCTCAAGCTCAGCGTTAACGTCCGATCTCTCTCTTGAAGTTCTTTGGCAATATTCGTCGGATAGAGAACTTCTATCGGCCCTTTTCTTCCTAAAGCGGTCACCACTCGGCGCACGGCTTCTGAGCAACCGATGATTAAATCCGGATACGCCATCAATTCCTTCACATCCTTCTCCCCTTGGGTCCATTGGAGTCCCATCTCCAATTCCTGAACGTGAAGCACCATCGAAATTCCCAACCGTTTTGCATAACGGACCATATCGACTTGCGTAATGGTATTGATCGACCAAACATCTGCCGGGTAACGCAGATGCAGTGCACGCACCCATGCTGGGACATAGTTCGGATTTTTTC
>JAZKBH010000053.1:0-4315 GCA_040388725.1 Verrucomicrobiota bacterium | reverse complement strand
AACGACCGAAGAACTTCAGGCAACACCCCCTCACATTCCCTCCGGAATGCCCTCTGAAATTTTGGAACGACGTCCGGATATTCGCAGTGCAGAAAGACGAGTGGCAGCCGCCTTTGAAACGGTCAAAGAGTATCAGGCCGCGAAACTTCCCCGAATTTCACTGACCTCAGGAATTGGAACCGCAAGCAACTCGCTCTCGGGCCTGATCGATCCCCGAAACGCAGCGATCAGTTTTGGAGCCAATCTTCTCGCTCCGATTTTTGATGCAGGCTCACGTCAAGCCGACCTCGATCGCGCCTCTGCACAACAAAAAGAGGCTTATCAAAACTACCGCAAAGTCGCGCTTCAGGCTTTTCATGAGGTAGAAAACAGCCTGACCTCTGAAACCTATTTAGAAAAAGAAGAGACCAATCTCAAGGAGGCCGCGGATCATTATACGGCAGCCCGAAAAGTGGCGGAGACTCGCTATAACAATGGTCTGACGGATCTCACGAGCGTTCTCGTTGTTCAACGGCAAGAGCTCCAAGCTCGAATTACTCTTTTAAATGTTCGTGGAAACCGCCTTCAACAGCGCGTTAATCTGCATCTGGCCCTCGGCGGAAATTTCGAAGATAATAATTAAATCTTCACTTCCGTCCCTCTTTCTATATCTCCCATTTCATAGAGCAATGAATCCCTAGCGTTCCTTGATCATCATCATTCCGTCACTTACTTTAATATCAATTAAATTGACCCATTCACCGTTCCTGCTTCCATTTCCTTTGCTTATGAAAAACCAAATCCGCTGGAGCGTGGCGATGCTTTTAATGGTCTCGCTCGTCTGGGGGACCAGTTATGGGATCGCAAAAGAATCGATCTCCTTTTACCCCGTACTTGGTTTTTTAGCGATTCGCTTTTGCCTGACCTTTTTTTTATTACTTCCTCTTGTCTACCGAACTTCTGTTGAAGAATTGAAAACGGCATTTGTTGTGGGATTTCCCATCGGACTGTTGTTACTTGGTGTTTTTGTTTGCGAAACTTACGGTGTTTCAAAAACTCGAGCCTCCAACGCGAGTTTTCTCGTTAATCTATGGGTTGTATTTACTCCATGGATCGAATGGATCGCATTAAAGGTCCGTCCACAAAAAAACGTTTTCATTCTTGTCGCCTTATCTTTCATCGGCGCGTTTCTTTTGACAGGAGGAATCTCGGTCTCATTTAACCTTGGAGACGGACTAATCGTCATCGCCGCACTTTTACGAGCGTGTGTCGTTACCTATACGAAAAAACGGACAGCAGGAAAATCTATCTCATCCATGACTCTTACCGCCGTCCAAATAGGAACTGTTGGATTTGGTTCCCTTCTTCTCAGCTATTTCTTACTTCCCCAAGGTCTGCCCTCGCTTCCCACCTCACTCACGTTTTGGCTCCTGACCCTTTATCTGGTGTTATTCTGTACGATATTTTCCTTCTTCGCTCAAAACTACGCCGTCCAACGAATCTCTCCGACTTATGCCTCACTTGTCATGGGATCAGAACCCGTCTTTGGAGCTCTTTTTGCCATCTTCTGGTTACACGAATCCTTAACTCTCACTGGGTGGATCGGAGGAATATTGATCCTTTTCGTTTCCATTTGGGCGAGCATGAAACATCCTTTAGAAAAAATAGATTCTTAATTCATTTTTAAATTATGCTTCCGATTAATGATCGCTATTTTTTATCTGAAATCACAGCAAACGATACTGCGGCTTATGTAATGCATTTTTCAGATTCGACGATTCATGAAAATCTTCTGCTCGTTCCTTCTCCCTATACTTCGGAAGATGCGTATTGGTGGATTAACCACGTTCACTCCGATCCACTCCGGCTTCAAACCAATCGAGCCATTCGAGATTCTTCAGGCTTCTTGGTCGGAGCGATTGGTGTGGTTGGAAAATTTGATCCAAACTCCCACGAAGCCGAATTCGGATATTGGCTCTCGGCGCAAGCTCGGGGTCAAGGCCTCATGACTCAAACCATACAGACCTTTATGCAGTATTTGTTTGAGACATTTCAAGTAGAACGATTTATTGCAACCCCATTTGCTCATAATAAAACATCCCAGCGCGTCCTTGAAAAAGCAGGATTTACTCAGGAGCCAGAAGCCCGGATCGTTCTTCAAAAAAACAGGAAAAATATAGATGCGGTGGTTTATTCAAGAATTCGATAAGAACCCTTGACCTTCGAAACCTTGAGAGGAACCCCAAAGGTGTGACTTATATTTTGAGAGTGAAGCGTTTTTGTAATTTTCCCCGAATCCAAAACCCGCCCATTTTTCAAAAGTAAAAGATGGGTAAAGCACCCCGTAATTTCCTCGATATGATGCGTCACCAAAACCAAAGTCGTTCTTTTTTTGCTTCGTCCCATTTGATTCACAAATTTTAAAAACTTCTGCCGAACCACCGGATCCAATCCCGCACACGGTTCATCCAAAATTAAAATCTCAGGATGCGCCATCAGTGCTCGTGCAATCAAAGCCCGTTGCCGTTCCCCCTGTGATAAATAAGCCCAGTAAGAGTCTTTCAAACAAAACAATCCCACCTGGTTTAGCAAGGTCAGAGCTTCACGACGATCTTTTGCCGTGATTCTTTCCCAGTGATTCAGGGTCGCATATTTCCCGCTGATGATGACGTTTACCAAAGATTCTCCGTCCTCAATTTGTTGACGAATGCTTGAGCTGACGAGTCCGATCTTTTTTCGGAGTTCTCTCCAGTCACTTTCTCCATACGTCTGTCCCAACAACTGAATCTCGCCAGAGCTCGGCATTAAATAACCACAAAGCGAGGAAAGAAGAGAGGTTTTACCGGATCCGTTCGAACCCAAAATCACCCAATGTTGTTTGGCTTCGATTCGCCAATCCAATGAACGAAGAATAAACGTCTTTCCCCGGTAAAGAGAAAGTTTTCGAATGTTAAGAATCGGAGCCTTCATCTATCGATGAGGATCATAAATCGGAGTATCTTCCTCCGAATTCAGAAGACGCAGGGTCACACGTGGATCATTTTTTTCGATTTCCACCGCCCAAATTTCATTTTTGCCAGCTTTTTCATGTTTGAGTGCGACGATGTTGAATCGATCCCATTCCTCGGCATGAGAATAAACCGTTTTAATTCCTGTAATTAATTCCTCTACACTGGCAGGAAGTCTTCCATGAGAATGTCGAAACTCGAGCATCGCTTCATGCATTTGTTCGAGAGGAACTTCTTGGGTGTCACGATCGATAACAAAAGGCGGATTTAATGGAGGAGTCGCGCATCCCAGGAGAGCGAGGAATAGAAAGAAGGCGATGTATCTCATACGACCAATTTGACCCCTTCAGCTTGTTTTGCAAGCGGAAGGAAGAAATGATCTCTCCTTATTTGTCAGATATAAAGAAAGACGGCTCACACCGTTCGCCCCTCCCCAGGGAGGGCGGAGCGATGCGACGCCTGAATGAGTGTAAACTTATTGAATAAGAGCTCTCATTTCCTTCTCGGGGAGCTCAGGCGCTACCGCAACGAGATTGAGACGACGACGGTTTAATACTTCTTTGGCAATCTGATGCACTTGAGTAATGCTTACCTTTTCAATCTCTTCCACAACCACTTCAGGAGACTTCACATGTCCAAAACCGATTAAGGATTCTCCCGCCCAGATCATTTGATTGGAGCTACTTTCTAAACCGAGAAGAAATTGTCCGATGACATATTCTTTTGCACGAGCGATTTCCTTTGCCGATGGAGCTTTCTTCGCCATTTGATCAATAGCCTTTAATGTTAAACGAAGCGACTTTAAACTCTTGGTGGTATCGACCCCGGATTGAATCAAAAAGAGACCGGTATCTGAAAAATAAGAGATCCCGGAATGAATCGAATAGGCTAATCCATTTTTCTCCCGAATTTCTTGAAAGAGTCGTGAGCTCATATTTTCGCCCAAAATAGTACTCATCACTTTTAAGGAAAAACGTCGAGGATCATGACGGGAGATGGAGGGAAACCCAAAGGCCATTTGAGTTTGTTCGATCGGTTTTTTGACCCATGAAAAACGAGGTGCCGATTGAATAGACTTCTGATGCACATAATTCGCTCTTTTTCCTGCAGGAAGACGTCCGAGAATTTTTTCGAGTTTCGGCAAAATTTCAGCGAGAGAGGTCTTTCCTGCAATCACGACTGCTAAATTTCCTGCATGGTAATTTGCCTTCCAATAAGAAATCAAATCTCGGCGGCTCATCGAGCGGACGGTTTTCTCCGTTCCCGTCAAACGATAGCCAAGAGGATGAGCTCCCCATGCCACTTCATTTAAGCCTTCTTGTGCGACC
>JAZKBH010000052.1:46575-48007 GCA_040388725.1 Verrucomicrobiota bacterium | reverse complement strand
AGATAAAGGATAGCAAGGGACATACTAAACGCCTACTCCGCGTATCCGTCATAAAGCAAAATTCCATTCGACTTACGCATCCAACCTTCCTCTTTTTGAGAAAGTCGAACCTTGGCCCATCCTAAAAATTCCTTCTGCAAGGTCACGACCGTTCCCGCAGGAACCTTTCGGCTTTGAACTCCTTCAGGAAGATCGGTCGGGATCGACTTGAGTTCCACTTCCTGAACGAGAACCATGACGCGAGGGCTTGAAAAAACTCCAAATTGAGAGATTGAAAACAGGGAGAGGATCAAAAGAATCACTCCCGCACTCATCAAAATTTGATCCATTTTTTTTGTCTGTGAAAGAGAAGGATGATAACTCGCATTCATCATGCGAAAAAGTCCGATGATCAAAAGAACTCCTCCAGACGCGGCAACACCCTGCCATGTAAATACCGAGAACCACCCAGCGGGATTCCAATAGGTGCGATAGAGAGCTTCAATTCCGGATTCTGGAAAATGACTCTGTTGATAAGAAACTTCTAAATTCCAACGAAGATCCTTGTTCGAAGGATTTAACAGCCAAGCGGATAGTGCATGAGCATAGGCTTGATTCCACTCTCCCTTTTGAATCAGACAGAGAGAAAGACGCGAATGCGCTAACCAATCCGAAGGATTATGTTTTAAACGCTCAATGCTTAATGACTTCCCTTCATCAAATTTTCCAGAACGATATAACTCATTAAAATCTTCCCCTTGGACTCCCGTTACCATGAGCAAGATTCCGAGAATGATCATCGGAAAAAGATTCTCGATTCTAAAAAGCCTCCAACGATTGATTTTTGGAATACGAAGGGTCAGATGAGCTGCATTTGCCGAATCCACCCAACGACGATCCAGGACTTCATTTTTAGAGAATAAACGCTCTTCGCTCTTTTCCCAAAGATCTTTCCATTCTGAGGAAACTCCTCCCCATTGGATCACTGCCTCCGCCACTTCATCGGAGGTCGGAACGGCTTTGTGTATCATTAAAAACTCCATCGTTGCCTTTCTCCAAAGCCTTAATCCTACAAGAGGATTTGTTTCGACTTGATCCACAGTCTTCTTCATTTCCGCTAAAGAGAGTCGTTGGACTCGATACGGCTCCGTCAACGGAACGCGTTGGAATGCTTTTCTGAGCCAAGCCCCGATCACCAAGATTACGAGTAGGATGAAGCTTCCGAGACTAATCGCCAAGGAGATCGGCTTCATTCCCCAACCTAAACCACTCACAGGATCTCGAGGAAGAACGGGAGTAAGATCGGTCGACTCATGAGTCATGGCGGTTGATGTTTTAGAAGTTGCTCCGGCAGAATAATCTCGATTTTGAGTTGAAGAGGGAGTCCCGGGTTTAACAAGAACTTGAGTCGCTTCTGTATCGATCGATTTGTAAGTTCCTGAGGTCGGATCGA
>JAZKBH010000052.1:42832-46565 GCA_040388725.1 Verrucomicrobiota bacterium | reverse complement strand
TTCAGGAATTAAAACCACATCCTCAGAAAGCGTCGCATCAAACAATTTGTCTTTCTGATTGGTCTGATTCGCCCGAGGTTGAAGAACGCGAAAATCTTTGGAGACATCTCGAGCAGGCAAGGAGATCCCCATCGGCCAATTTCCGGTCCCTTCCAATGTTAAGGTCCAAGTCACCGGTTCACCGACGGAAACTTGTTTCGGAACCACTGTGCTTTTGATCTTAAATTGACCCACTGCTTTTAAGAAATCAGGCGGTGCGGGAGGAAGAGGCTTGATTTGAATATCACCCATCGCTGACTTGACGTTGATATCTTCGATTTGGGGAAAACTGAAAAAACCACTTCCACCAAAACGAATTTGTAATCGCTGCTGAAGAGGAGGCAATGTCGCTCCAACCGCACTTTCATCAAAAATCGCACGTGCCCTTGAACGTACTCCTGAATAGGAAATTCCATTAAAGGTATTCGGATTTTGCTGCTGATCGCCCCACGCCTCTAAGGTTACCCCTGTCGGTTTCCAATCGGGGCCTCCAGCAAGATTTCCCTCATATCGACTCGAAACATAGAGCTCATAAATTAAATCGACCACCTGTCCGACCCAGACAATATTCGGCTGCGCTTTCAAAAAAGATTTTACGGCATCTGAAGATCCTCGAGGTTTATTGGTAGTACCACGATTCGCTAAAGAACCTCCACTATTCACATTACTCGACTCGACCACCGTAAACGTCGCCTCATTCACTTTCATTGCCCCTTTACTCGTGAGAACCTCGAATTCAGGAATGACAAATTTCCCCTTCCGCATTGGCTCAATCGGATAAATATATTCAAACCGCTGAGAAATTTTAAAATTAATCACCTCCATCTGACGGTTTTGAGAAGGTTTTCCGAACTTCAAACCATCGATTTCCGGAAGCTCGACATTGGTTTCAGGAGTACATTGTTCAAAAACTAATTTGAGACGATCGGTTTTTCCTTCCTCAAATTCACCAGAGGCAGGATCCCAATGCACCTCCTGTGAGAAAAGAGGTTTCAAAGTGAGAAACGAAAATATCAGGAGAAAAAATAGACGGCGCGCTTTCATTTGCTTCTTTCCTTGATTACCAATCCTTCGACGGGCTCCCTTGTGATTTTGATTTACCTTCCAGAACCTGAAAAAGAGTCGCAGGAGAGTCTCCTTCTTTGATCTGATTGAGTTGAATCAATTGTTCCCTTGAAATTTTATCCGTTTTTTTACTATCGAGATCTCTTTTCGCCCCACCCACTTTTTGGGTTTTTCCATTTTCTTTATTTTCATTCGAATCTCCGGCTTGCTCACCCGGTTTTTCGTTTTTCTCGGAAGCCCCCTCTTTTTGAGAATCTTGCGATTTAGAATCGTTCTGCTTTTTTTCCGAATCATTTTGAGGATTGTTCAGTGGATTATTTTTCTGATCCGGAGGAGTTTTAGAGGGATCCTCTCCCTTGGGAGAATTGTTTTGCTGTTGATCCTGTTGACCTGAAGAGTTATTGGGAGAAGACGAAGAATCTTTCGAGGAAGAATCCTTTTTTTGAGAAGAATTGTTTTTTTGATTTTGCTGATCTTGGTTATTCTTCTGAGAATCTTTCTTTTGACGCATCGCCTCCAAAGTACTTCTCAGTTTTTTCCAATCCGCAGCCTGAGAGTCTTGTTTTTCACCTTTAGTGACTCCCGAGAGCGCATCATCCACCACTCCCTCTGGTAATTCAGGATTCGAACTTCCACTTTGAATGGTCTTTTCGGCCAAGGAGGCCCACTCCTGCGGCTTCACTTTGGATTCTCCAGCCAGACGAGCGACTTCTTGTACGAGCGGGTTGGGAGGACGAGCAGGTTCTTCGGCATGAAGCCACAAGGATCCTCCTATTAAAAAGAGAAGGAGAAGATTCGAGACTTTCATTGCACGGGGACGAATTCGAACCGGCATTTCATAAATAAAACTCAGTAAAAGAAATAAAAAGCCGACGGATAAAAACCATTGAAAGCGTTCTATTTTTTTCTCATGCCGTTTTTCTTGAAACTTCCCCTGCTTTCCTTTTTCGACGGTCTCTTGCACGAGAGAATGAAGATCCACCCATTGAGCGGCATCGCGATAGATTCCATGCGTCAGTTTCGCAAGCTCCTGCAACGTTTTCGGTTCCAATTTTGAAATCACCACAGCCCCTCGGTCATCTTTCGTATAGCCTCCTGAACGACTTGGAACGACCGATCCCGCTTCCGTCCCTGTTCCCAATCCAATCACTCGAACCCCTTGATTTTTAAGTTTTTCAGCCTCCTTCTCCCATCCCTCGGTCGTGCTCTCTCCATCACTTAATATAATTAAAAAACGATCGGAGGCCTGACCTGCCTCAAACGCCTCTCCTGCAACTTTGAGCATTTGGGTGTAATCGGTTCCCCCTTGTGGCATCCAATCCGGATTTAAAGTCGGAACGAGCTCCCGAATAATTTCATAATCCGGACTCAGGGGACTCTGCAAATAAGCGGTCCCTGCAAATAAAAGAAGACCGATACGCTCTCCCTTGAGTTGTTCCAATAATCCTTCAATCATGATTTTAGCACGATCTAATCGAGTCGGTGCAAGGTCGACAGACAACATACTTCGGGATAAATCGACGGCGATTAAAACCTCACGCGACTGATCAAAAACCTGTTCGTCTCTCATTCCCCATTGAGGCCGGGAAAAAGAGAAAACAACGAAAAAGAGCCCAAGTGATAAAAAAATCTTACGCCGAACTTTAGGAAGCGTTCCTCGGGATTGAATTTTTCCTAAATTCAATGTCTCCTGATGAATCTTCCGTCGCCATTGCCACAGCAGGATAAGAAATGGAATGGCTAAAAAAAAGAGAAGCCATGGAAACTCAAAGGTCATACGCGCTCCTTTTGAACTCGACGCCAAACAGGACGATCCATGAAAATCCAACCTAAAAGACAAGAAAGAAGACCTGAAACCGCCCAGGGCGTAAATAACTCGGTCGCCAAAACGTACGACTTCGCCTGAAACTCAATTTTTTGAGCCTGATCAATCGCTCGGAATGCAGATTCCACCGTCTTCGATTCGGCGGCACGATGAAATTGACCTCCAGTCTTCGAGGCAATTTTTTTCAAAGTCGGTTCATCAAGATCGGCCTCCATATTTTGATAACCGAGCTTATTTCCCTCTTGATCAAAAACAGGCATCGGAGCCACACCATCGGTTCCCGCTCCAATCGTATAAATCGGAACTTTCATTCCGGCCGCAATATCCGCTGCGGCGAGCGGTTCCATCGTTCCTCGATTATTGGCACCATCCGTCAGTAAAATAATGAAAGCCCCTTTTCGAGCCTCATTTTCCTGGCGACCCGCTTGACTCAGTCGAGTCAAAGCTAACGCGAGACCATCCCCAATCGCAGTTCCCGGATCTAGGATTCCTGGCTTTAATTTTTTAAGCTGACGTTCGAGCCAAGGATGATCCATCGTTAAAGGAGCAAGGGTGTACGCCTTTCCTGAAAAGACGATCATCCCGATCCGATCTTGATCTCGTTTTTGAATAAAGGATTCGATCACCGGATAAATCGCTTCCCATCGGTTCATTCGTGATAGACCTTTTTGATAATCTTCTGCCAACATACTTCCCGAGAGATCCATCACTAAAAAAAGATCGTATCCCTTTTGCTTCACTTCCCGCTTATCCTCAATCCGTTGAGGACGAGCCAAACTGACGACTAAAAGCGATAATCCCAAA
>JAZKBH010000052.1:39271-42822 GCA_040388725.1 Verrucomicrobiota bacterium | reverse complement strand
CCATGTCACGGAAGCAGGCTGATACCAATTTGCCACATGGGGAACGATTAAAAAGCCCGTTTTCTTTCGACTTCTCCACCACCAGGCTCCTCCAATGATGCCTAAGGCAACGAACCAAAGAGGATGTAAAAACCGCAGCACATCAAACGAACTCATGCGTGTCTCTCCATCCGTCGTCGCATGAATCGAAGCACAGCATCCAACGGCTCTTCTTGATTTAAAAAGGTCAGACGAGATCGACTCTTCGGAAACAAACTTTCAAAGTGTGCATCCCTCGACTTCACCCAGTTGGCATGCGCTTTCTGTTGCGTGGAAGAACTTCCATCAATGAGAACTAATTCTTCGGCGGTCGGATCATAAACAGGAATCCCATCAATCCTCGGCAATTCACGATCCCATGTATCGTCCACACGACATCCGATCCATTCCAATCGTTGGTTTAAATATCCCCAATGCGTCGGCAGGGGAGATGGCATAAAGTTTCCTAACCAAACCACAACGCTATGTCGTGGAATGATCGTGCTGAAATAACGCCAATCCATTTGAGAAGTCGCGTCGGATAGAATTCCCGCAGAAGGTCGCTGTAAAAGTTCGTGCGCCATCTGTATGATTTTTCCCCGTCCCCGAACTTCTTTCGAAAAATGAACTCCTTCGGCCGTCGCATGGGCCAGCCAAACACGATCTCGGTTCGCTGCGCCCAAAAGCATAAAAATACAAGCCATCTCCAAGAGGGCCTGTCGTTTTGTTTTTGATCCTGAACCAAAATCTAAATCGGGGGTATCCTCAAAAAGAACCACGAGATTCATCTCGCGCTCTTCGACATATTTTTTGCGGTAAGGTTGACCGAGCTTTGCCGTCACATTCCAATCGATATCTCGTACATCGTCGCCAAACTCATAGGGAACAACTTGATCAAACTCCATCCCTCGCCCACGAAAGGCAGAACGGTATTCACCGGAAACCACCGCCTCCATCCGTCGCTTTACCCGCCACTCAAGATTTCTCAAGAGGGAAAAGGCTTGAGACCAAGAATCGACGTTCTCGTCACTCATGCGCTTTTAGGCAATGGAGTCGATTTCAGAACTTCTAACAAAACATGATCCGTCGTCTTCTCGGCGGCTTCGGATTCATACGAAAGTCCCACTCGATGCCTCAAAGCATCCAAATAAAGCTCCTGAACCAAAGCCGGAGTGACATATTCATGTCCTCTCAACCACGCCAAAGCCTTTGAAGATTGAGTCAATGCCAACGAGGCTCGAGGAGATGCACCAAAATTTAATTTCTGAGCATGAGGCCCTTCTCCTTTACGAGTGGAGCGAACCAACGACAAAATATAACCTGAAATATCTTCCGAAAGATGAATTTCATCAATTTTACTGCGAATCGAAAGAAGTTCTTCTGCACTGGAGACCGCTTCGACTTGAGGAGAGGAAGTCAAACTTCCCCAACGGCCCATCATCTCTTTCTCTTCTTGATGCGAAGGATAATCCACAATGAGTTTAACTAAAAAACGATCCATTTGTGCTTCAGGAAGGGGATAGGTTCCTTCTTGCTCTAAAGGATTTTGAGTCGCCATCACAAAAAAAGGAGCAGGAAGAAGATGTGAATTTCCACCTAAAGTCACTTGTCGTTCCTGCATTGCTTCGAGCAACGCACTTTGAACTTTCGCAGGTGAACGATTAATTTCATCCGCCAAAACAAGGTTCGCAAAAATGGGTCCCAAATGAACGGCAAACTGTCCTTCTTTCGGTTGATAAACCATCGTTCCAATCACATCACTCGGCAATAAATCAGGAGTAAACTGAATGCGTTCAAATTGAACGCCTAATGATTGAGCGAGCGTCTTCACCAAAAGTGTTTTCGCTAAGCCTGGCATCCCTTCCAAAAGAACGTGTCCATTTGCCACGAGGGCTACAAGGAGTCGCTCCACCACCTTCTCTTGTCCAATCACTGCTTTGCTAATTTCCGATTTTAATTTCTGGGACCATTCTAGACCGTGACTCATACCCTAAGATTATCGTTTAATAGGACATTTCAATCCTTGTTTTTGTAAAAAGCCGAATTATCTTAGGTTATCCCCTCCTTTAACCTCCTCAAAAGGCTTCGCCCATGATTGGCACCCAAAATCAACGCAAAATCCTCCTTGAATCCGGAACTAACGAGCTCGAAGTCATGGAGTTCTCCATTGGAAAGCAACATTTTGGAGTAAACGTCGCCAAAGTCAGACGCCTTCTCCGATGGGATCATCAAAATGTGACGAGACTCGATTTTGGCCCTCCTGGAGTCTTGGGATCACTTCATTTCATGAACCAACAAGTGCTTCTTATTGACCTTAGAAGTGTTTTAGATATTGCCGATGAAATCGTCGACCAAGAGCGCCAACTCATTCTCGTTTGTGAATTCAATCATCATGTTTATGCGTTTATCATCGATGCCGTGAATCGGATTCATCGCGTTTCCTGGAAATCACTTCAACCCGTTGAAGGACTCATTTCACATCAATCTCCCTACACGACCTCCTCACTTCAAATTGAGGATCGCGTCATTATGATCTTGGATATGGAACATATTCTTTCTGAAATCGTTCCCGAACAAAGCATTATCGGCTCCACGGCTAAAATGGATTCCGTACAATCCAATTTTGATCGAGCCACGATCCATATTCTTTTTGCAGAAGACTCCGCCATGATTCGAAAAATTACGGTTGAACAACTCAATAAGGCAGGCTTTACCCATATCACGACCAAAAATAACGGAAAACTGGCCTATGAATATCTGCAGGAGCTTCAGAAAAAAAGTCTTCATGAGCGAAAACCACTTCGGGAATATCTTCAGATGGTCCTCTCCGATATCGAAATGCCTGAGATGGATGGCCTGACTTTCTGTAAACACTTTAGAGAAAATCTCGGAGTTAAAAATATTCCCTTTGTCGTCTATTCCTCCCTGATTAACGATCAAATGGCGACCAAGTGCAAGTCTGTAGGAGCCAATGCCTGGATGAGCAAACCTGAGATCGATAAAATCGTTCATATCATCGATCAATCTTGCGTCGAAGCTGCTGCCGCAAACTCTTAAAAACTCGTTGATCGAGTTAACTGTGAGCGGACCTGCAAAAGAATGAAAGAGATCATCAGGAGCGATCCCGCACATGCGCATGGACGTCAACTTAAGAAAAATACGGTTTTCACCACAGAGAAAAGGCCGAGACACAGAGTTTTTGGGGATTGTTGCGGAGGACTTTAACTTTTACTAAACCTGATGATGGATCCAATAAGACCATAGAAGATTTCAAGGCATTAACGAATCGGATTGTTCATGGCGCCTTTCAATTGAATCCCCAACAAGGGACTATCCCGCAGATTCGATCTGGAATTTCAAGAATGATCCTCAGAAACTCTGTGTCTCGGCCTTTTCTCTGGGGTGAAAATCGTATTTTTCTTTTTTTTCTTAGGTTGACGCCTATGCGCACATGCGGGATCACATGATGAATCATCTCCACCGCATTCCAAAGACCATCGTTTGTTACTACACAATCTATCCATTTTCTTAGA
>JAZKBH010000052.1:37089-39246 GCA_040388725.1 Verrucomicrobiota bacterium | reverse complement strand
CTTATGCAAACGAACGTGATCGCGACCCGCGATCGCTCCCCCTCATAAATTTCAATGCAAGAAATGGATTATAAAATTTCTCTAAAAACAAAAAAGGAGGATCTTTCGATCCTCCTTTTCAAAGCTTCAATCGCTCTCAAAACTCAACTAATGAGCGGCTTCCAGATGAAGCGGTTGACCATTTTCGGTCTCCACTTCTTCATGTTTCACCGTTTGAGGCAAAAAGTCTGATTTCATGTTAGGCACGCTATATTCATAAGGACCACAATAGACATGTGGCATGGTATCAAAGTTGTGATGAGTCGGAGGGGAAGAAATTTGCCATTCCAAAGTCGTCGCTTCCCAAGGATTGTTTCCTGCTTTTGCTCCACGGAACATGCTATAGAAGAAGTTCGTGAAGAAAACCAGTTGGGAAATACCGAGAAGAATCGCACTAATCGTCACAAATTGATTAATCGGTTGAAGATTACGAAGATGCTCATAAACGGTTGGATCCGCAATACGACGCATCATTCCGCCAATTCCCAAATTGTGCATCGGGAAAAAGACGCAATTAAAAAACACGAAGGTTAAGGCAAAGTGGACCTTACCCCAATTCTCATTCATCATGCGACCGAACATTTTTGGATACCACCCGTAAATTCCCGCAAAGATCGAGAAGATACTTCCTCCGAAGAGAACATAGTGGAAGTGAGCCACCACCAAGTAGGTATGGTGAATGAAAAGATCAACCGTTGCAGATGCCATGAAAATTCCGCTCAATCCGCCAATGATAAACATGGAGATGAATCCAATGGCAAAAAGCATCGGAGTTTTGAGGCGGATATTTCCACCATAGATTGTTCCCAGCCAGTTAAAGACTTTGATCGCAGAAGGGACCGCAATCAACATCGTGGAAAGCGAGAAGATACTGGAAACAAAGATGCTCATTCCTGAAACAAACATGTGGTGACCCCACACAATGAATCCCAAGAAACCGATCGCAATCATCGCATAGGCCATTGCCTTATAACCAAAGATCGGCTTACGGCAGAACCAAACCATGATATCCGAAACAACACCCATCGCAGGAAGAATCATGATGTAAACTTCAGGGTGACCAAAGAACCAGAACAAATGCTGATAGAGCAAAGGCTGTCCATGAAGCGCGGTGAAGAATTGTGTTCCGAAATTAAGATCATAGATCAACATCACCCCAGCAGCTCCCAGAACAGGAACAGCCAAGAGGAGAAGGACGGAAGTAATGAAAAGAGACCAAACGGTCAGAGGCATTCTAAAAAAGCCCATCCCTGGAGCGCGCAAATTAACAATCGTGGTGATATAATTGACCGCACCGGCAATCGAAGCCAAACCGTTGACGAAGATGGCAAGAGCCCAAAGGGTTTGTCCCATTTGAGTATGATTATAAGCTGCCGTTGAGCTCAGAGGCGCATAAGAGGTCCAACCGCCTGCTGCCGCTCCACCTTCCACGAAGAAACTGCAACAAATGATCACCGCAGAGGTGAAAAAAAGCCAATAGGAAGCCGCATTCAAATGAGGAAACGCCATATCCTTCGCACCGATCATCAAAGGAATTAAAAAATTCCCAAAGAAACCGATCAACAAAGGCATAACCACAAAGAAGACCATGACCGTCGCATGCATCGTCACGAGCATGTTATAAAATCCAGGAGTCATCAATTGAGTCTCGGGGAATCCAATTTGCCAACGAACACCCAAGGCCAACCCTCCTCCCAATAAGAGAAGAGCCAAGCTCGTGAAAAGATACTGAAGACCAATCACCTTGTGATCAGTGGACCAAATATATTTACGGAAAAAACTGGTATGACCATCTGGAGAAAAATAAGGAAGATCATGGGAAGAAGCATGTGCGCTCATAGTAATTACCTCTTAGTTCTTTTTTGCGATTAAATGGGATGACAAAACAGGGGATTCAGAAGCCAAGGACTTCCGTTTTTCATCGATTTTTCCAGAGATCCACTTGCTGTAATCTTCTTCGGAAACCACCGAAATTTTGCCCTGCATGTTATAATGACCCGAGCCACAGAGTTGGCTACATGCGAGAGAAATCTTCGCGAGATGATTGGTTTCAAACCAAAGCAAATTGATCGTTTTTCCGGGCATTGCATCTTGGTAAAGACGGAATTCAGGAACATA
>JAZKBH010000052.1:28173-37079 GCA_040388725.1 Verrucomicrobiota bacterium | reverse complement strand
GAATGAATCACGTCACGGGAACGAAGTTGCACTTGAACCGCACGTCCAATAGGAATGACGATTTCATTATAAAGAATAATATCATCTTTTCCGGCAGGATCATCAGTGACCAATCCGAGTTTGTTTTCCAATGAAATCAATTTGTCGCTATGTTGTCCTAAGATTCCATCTTCACCGGGATAACGAACATTAAAACCAAATTGTTCCGCAGTGATTTCGATCACCATCTTATTATCAGGGAGCTTTCCTTCGAAGCGAATTCGATCGGCCAATACCGTCGGGAGATGCTTCGTTAAGCTATTATAAGCCGTTCCATAAGCACCATCTGAAGGAAAATAGGTGTACCAACGATTATTGCTATAAAAGGCAAGTCCGAAAAAGATCAACGCAGGAATCGTCGTCCAAACGATTTCATAAGTATTATTACCATGAAGGTAAAGAGCCTTACGTCCGGGTTTGTCGCGGAACTTCACCACCCAATAAAAGAGCAAAAATTCGGTAATGAAGAAGACCACCAGCGTCAGCCAGAAGATGACGTAGTAAAGAAAATCAATGTCTTTACCAATTTCCGTATAATTGCTCGGAAGCCACCAAAGACTTTGATAACGAATTTCAGCAAAAGCCGACCCGCCCAATGCCATTAATATTCCCACGACTAAATACCACGTGAAACGAGAAGAAAATCGAATCATGCCAATCCTTCTAGATATTGCAGCGATTGTGTCAATCTTCTTAAGAGACTAAACTCAAATTTCTGAAAAAATACTCTCCACATCCATCTATTTGTGAATAGAGATTAAAAAAAGAAATGAGAGCCATAAGATCGAATGTTATTAAAAATCGTTTATATTTTTTGATCTTTTACGTTGTTTTCTCCACCAAAAGACTTTATCAGTACTGACATGAAAGAAGAAACACCTGCACCCGCTCCCGCCGAGGAGAAATCAAAATTTGAAGATAAGATGTTTAAGGCACGAACGATTTTGATTTTTGGTGAAATCAACCAGAAGCTCGCTCAAGGTGTCTCGGAACGATTGATCACACTCTCCGCTGAATCGGATGATGATATTAAAGTCTTCGTGAATTCTCAAGGGGGACACGTCGAAGCGGGAGATACCATTCACGACATGCTGAAGTTTGTAAAACCGAAGATCAAAATCATCGGAACCGGATGGGTAGCCAGCGCAGGGGCTCTGATTTACGCGGCTGTTCCTTTAAACTGCCGTTACTCACTTCCCAATACCCGCTACATGCTTCATCAACCGAGTGGTGGTGCAGGCGGACAAGCTTCCGATATTAGTATCGAAGCAAAAGAAATCATTCGAATGAGATCCCGTCTTAATCAGATTTTCGCCACTCAAACCGGACAACCGGTCGAAAAAATCGAAAAGGATACGGACCGCAACTTTTGGATGAGCGCAGAAGAAGCCAAAGCTTACGGTCTGGTCGGAAAAATCATTAAAAACTCGGATGATATTTAAGTCTTCATTACTTTATCATCCTGATTCCAAGGCATTTGAATTGACTTTTTACAGCTCCATGAGAGCCTAACAAAAAACGGAAAACACCATGAACGATAAGCTCCAAACTGTGGTCGGAAAAACAATTACTGTAAAAGGTGAAATCGTCGGGCAAGAGTCATTGACGATTGAAGGCTGCGTTGAGGGCAAAATTGCCCTTGAAAACAGCATCTATGTCCGCGAATCGGGATCCGTGATTGCTGATGTGATATCAAAGCCCCTCGCGTTGTCATTAATGATGGAGCCAACCTCAAAGGTCATGTCGAAATGGATATGTCCCAAGAAAAACTTCAAGAACGCCAAAAAGCAGCAGCCGATGCTGAAGCTCAGGCCGCAAAACCTGTTCCTTCGACTCGCGTTGCTGAGCCTGTGATTCCTCAACAATCGAGCGCTCCTGCAGCATCCTCGCCTGCTCCAACACCAACCCCTTCCGATGTGATCGAAAGTCAAAGACGCGCTTTTAGCGGCATCTTAACTCGCCGTTAATCTTTGATCGATCCGCTGTCCCTGAACTTAACCCTAGGTTAATACCGTGTTTGAAAATATACGAAGAAAAACAGATACCCCTCGAACGACCTCTTCATTTACCTCCTCGATTTTGAGCGATGAAAAGAGTTCTGAACTTGCGACTAAATATCAGGAACCCACAACTATGCTTCAAAAACCAAGTGTAACTGTACTAACTGCTGAAACAGAATTCAAAGGCGTTCTTGCTTTTGCAGGAGAACTTCATCTTCATGGTCGTCTCGAAGGAACAATTGACGCCGAAGCAGGCCTCCTTGTCATCGGTGACTCAGCCATCATTAAAGCCGATATTCACGCCCAAGACGTTTTGATTCATGGAAAAGTTCAAGGAAATGTTTTTGCAAGCGGACGTGTTGAACTTCGCGGCAAAGCTCAAGTTTATGGGGATGTCCGCTCGAATCGTTTCATTATTGAAGACGGCGTTGTCTTTGTCGGTCGCTCCGAAATTCTGAGCGAACGCGCAGAACCTGCTCCCGACTTCTCGCAAATCTTTACTCGTATCAACGGGAAAGAAGCGAAGCCGACTCGTACGCCCGGAGCCTAATCGCTTTACAATCTGTTTAAACAAAAAAGACCGCTTTCAAGCGGTCTTTTTTGTTTCTAAGTAAAGGGGAACCCATTCTTCTAATCGAAGTTCCTCTGCCCTTCTCTCCTCTTGAATCGGAAGAAGGTTTTTAAGTTTCTTACGACGTTGTGAAAACGCCTGCCGAACCATTGCTTCAAATGAAGGAATCTCCGCAATGGGTAAATGAAGATCTTCTCTTAATCTTAAAGAAATAAAGAGCGAATCGATATCCGGCTTTGGATAAAAAACTTGGGGTGGCACTTTTTTCGCTTTCTCGATTTTATAAAACGTCTGAAAAAGAACGGAGAGCGATCCAAAATTTTTATCCCCTGAAGGCGCAGCCAATCGATCTCCAAACTCTTTTTGCACTAATAAAAACATCGCTTGCGGAAGCTGAAGTCGTTTGAAAAACATCGTCAATAAAGGCGACGTCACATTATAAGGAAGATTTCCGACGACAATTTTAGGAAGAATCTTTTCCTGCTCCAACCAATCCAAGGCATCTCCTTCAATAAGCGTAAAACTTTCAACCGAAGCCAGTGATTCACGAAGATAGGCCGAGAGACCTCGATCTTTTTCAATCGCCTTCACGGTAAACCCTTTCGCTAACAGGGGCTTCGTTAAGGATCCCAACCCTGGACCAATTTCGACGATTTCAGGAGTGGACTGAAGGGTCTCTGCCACATAATCGACCCACCACTGACACATATTCTGATCAAATAAAAAATTTTGACCGAGCTGCTTTAAAGGCCTTAATCCCTTCTCCTCCAAAACAGATTTAATTTCCGCCAAAGTCATAACGGAAATTTTTATTTAAAAAGATGTTCGATTTTAGAAAAAAGATCCGTTGCCGAATAGGTTCCACTAAATTGATCACTTCCAAATCCATTCGCAATGAGCCATCCCGGACTCATGACCGGTCTCGCCTGACGAGCAAATTGAAGTGCCAACCCCGGCTTTAAAGGATGATTTGCAGTGGTTGAAAAGACCCCCTCCGTCTCTCTCTGCTTCTGCCAAATTTTTTCGGAGGCGACCGTCGGAACTCCCCCGGGTCCTAAGAGCCACTCCGGATCTTTTGAAATAGATTTTTCGATTAAAATACTCGAGGAGTTGGACTGTGAGGGAAGAGCTCCATAACTATAACCACAGAGAACAATGACGGTGGATTCCTTCCCTGCATAAGAGACCGCCGTTTTCACAGCTTCATCAAAAGCAATTGCTTCATCGACAGCCAATTCCGTAAAATTAGAACGACAGGCTTGAGCAATCAGGGCTCCCTCGACGACGAGAAAATAGCCTCGAAGGTTATATTGAAGAAACTCGATGGATCGACGTGTCATATCACTCAAAGTCGGCATGGTTGTCGTCCCTTCGACGAGCGCTGAAAAATAAAAGGGTCCATGATGAAAAAGACCGAGACATTGACGAGTTCTCCAGGCGGGAAGCTTTTCCATCTCCTGGGCGTTGTTCACGACTGCATATCCCCATTTCGTCGCATCTTTTTCAAGATGACGTCCATCGGATCGTCCTCGTTCATTCAACACACTTAGAGGTCGAAAATAACGAGCTCCTCCCCCCATAATGACGTCCACCTTGGAGCTATCGATCAATTCAGCAGCATTGCGATACTCGGCCGATTCGTTGCCCTGAATAAATCCATAAAAAGAGACCGGAGTCGGCAAAGTAATCTCTCCCGTGGTAACGATTCCGGTTCCACGTCCATAAGATTGAGCCCGGTACATCAAACTATCGAGTCGCTGTCCCTGTGGGGTAAATGAAGTGAATCCATTTCTAACTTTAACGCCGGTGGCCAACATCGTGGCCGCTGCGGCTTCATCCGGTGAAGAGGTTTCAAATCCTTGAACCGTCAGAAAAGCGGCTTGAGGTTGGTTTCCGCCGAGTGTCGGCATATGATCGAGAAAGAGTTTTTGACCTCGCGCTGCAGCTTTCAGTCGCGCTTGATTTAAAATCTCCTGATCCAAACCGTTGGCGATCATTAAAATCACGCCATGAGATTTCTGATGAACAAAGCCTCGATTGTAAAAATGAGCCGCTGTTACAAAGAGTAAAATAACAAAGAGAGCAGGAATCCAAGCACGCCATTTCATAAATTAGAGCCGGATCATAACCCGGGAACGAAATCGGTAAATCTTAATTCGTGAAATTTTACATATTCGTCACCCTTTTTATCTCCCCTTTTAGACGAAGAGGCTTAATAAAGCTCCAATATGACTGATTCGAAGTACGACCTTCTTTTTCTTTGTACCGGAAACTCTGCACGCAGCATTTTAGGGGAATACCTTCTCCGTAAAATGGCCCCTCTTCGTTTTAATGCTTACAGCGCGGGAGCGAACCCTAGTGGAAAAGTCAATCCGTTGGTTCAACGGGTTCTGGAAGAAAAGTTTCTCATTAACACGGATGGAGCGAGAAGTAAGTCATGGATGGAGTTTAAAGGCTTTCACTTCGACTTTGTGATTACGGTTTGTGATCATGCCAAAGAATCGTGTCCCATCTGGCCTGGACAACCCATCATCGCTCATTGGTCTTCCCCGGATCCCGCGGAATTTAAAGGAACGGACGAAGAAAAAATACATCAGATCTACGAAGTCGGGCTCCAAATACGTCGACGAATTGAACTTTTACTCAGCCTTCCGATTGAAAAGATGGAGAAGCTTAAAATCGAAGAACATGTTTCTCAAATCGCATTCGAAAATCAAATCGCATCTCTCCATTAGAGGAATTGTCGCTAAGCTTGTCTTACAAACGTGGAGGGACAAGCGTTGCGAGTATTCAAAATTTATGGAGTCAAACTCATACTGTGATTGATAAAGTCCTTCGTATAAATGAGAACTTCCGCGGCAGAGATCTCTATTTTTTTGAGGTCGCTTAGAATCAGCGAGCCATCAGGAGTTGCATTTAAAATCATCAAGCCTTCCACCGTTTTTTGGATCGATTTGATATCATGCTCCACATTAATCCAAAAAGGCTCTCTCCATTCTTTTCGTTTTAAAATCTCATCCGAAGAGAGAACGCGATCTACAAATTTTTGAATTCGATCCGAACTCTCAATCATAAACTCATAATGAGATAAATCCGCATCTACAGGATCCAAGCCTTCCATTAAAATCTCAGAAAAACCACGGATAACTCCCAATAAATTGCGAAAATGATGCCTTGCAGAACGAACGCTAAAAGGGAGCGGTATATCCACGAATTAACAGTACAATCTCAATTTGATATCTCAAGAGAAAAGAGAGAGAGAGTAGTTCTTTCATAGGATAGTCGTTAAAGGCCAATCGCTCGAAACTATCAGAAAAGATCGATCCCCTCTTAAAAATATTCATTTGGTGATGAGACGACTTTCGAATATAATCCACCTCATTATGAAATATCGCGAAATCCCCCACACTCCTGTTAAAGTCTCCGAAATCGGTTTTGGAATGTGGACCGTCTCGACCGGTTGGTGGGGAAAGTTTACAGAAGCAGAAGCCATTCAATTAATGGAAGAAGGTCTTGGACTTGGAATCACAACCTTTGATGCCGCCGATACCTATGGCAATGGATATAGCGAAGAACTGATTGGAAAAGCATTCGCTCGCAAACGCGATCAAATTCAAATCGCAACGAAAGTCGGCTATGATTTTTATAATCACGGAGAAGAACGACGGGGCCAATCTGAAATTCCTCATAATTTTTCCGTTCCTTTTATTCGTGAAGCCGTTGAAAAAGCACTTCAACGTTTAAAAACAGATCGTATCGATGTCCTTCAACTCCATAACATTCGCATGGAACAAGTCGCCGATGATGCTCTTTGGAATCTTCTCGAAGATCTTCGCAAAGAAGGAAAAATTTTAGCACATGGGGCAGCCCTCGGACCGGCAATCGGTTGGCTCTATGAAGGGGTCGACTGTATCACGAAACGGAAACCCCATATTCTTCAACATATTTATAATATGTTAGAACAACATCCCGGTCGTCCGATGATGGATGCTGATCCTCAATCAGACACACGTTATTTTATTCGTGTCACCCACTCCAGCGGAATGTTGGAAGGCCATTACACCAAGGACACCGTTTTCCCTCCTGGAGACCACCGTCTTCATCGCCCAAAATCCTGGTTAATCAATGGAATCAAAAAAGTAGAGACACTCAAACCTCTCATCTTGGCCAATCGCACCTTAGGTCAAGCGGCGCTACAATGGCTTCTTGCCGATAAGCGCATTGCCACTTGTCTTCCGAATATTTACAACGTGGAACAACTCAAAGAATTTGCCAAAGCCACCGAATCCCCTGCTCTTCAGGAAGATGAAATTAAATTCGTCCGAGAACTCTGGGAGAAGAATTTTGGCGTGGAAGAAGAACCCGGTAAATATAAAGGAACGATGACGCGCGAGCCTGAAGTCGAGCTTGCGACCACCTAATTCGATCCCCTTCCTATTTTCCTCAACCGAGTCGTTGGAGTCACTCTCCTTTGACTCGGTTTTTTTGGGGGACCCCTCTTTGCCCGGGGGGAGATGAAAAAAACTTTTGCATCGATAGCACGATAAAGAGGATGGAAATTCAGAAGTCTTTTTCCTTCTATAATGACTTTGAACTCCCGATAAGCAGAAGGTGCTTTCCCTATTCAAATTTTCATGATCCTCCCCATCCTGTTATCGATGCACCTATTGAATTTTGCTTAAGTTGAATGAGCTCGATTTGACCCCTTTCCAATAGACATTTTTCTGTTAAGAGTAATGGTTCCTTTCCCAAGACGAAATAATGACACTTGGCTCCTATCCTGATCTCTGGCGTTTCTGGATCGAACATGCGATTCAGGGGGAAGACTTTTGTCTCGATTCACTTCCTCCCAGCGCCTCCAGCTACATTATCGCAGAGCTTTGGACCGGCGTTCGAGAGCATTCCCCCGCTCCTAAACCTTTTGTCGTAGTCACGCCTTCGATTAAAATCCAAGAGGAGCAAGCGAGTGACCTCGAAGCATGGGGGATTCCCATTCTTCTTTTTCCGGAAACTCTCCGGTCCATTAAAGATTCTATTCCGGATCCCGAGATTGAAGCCCAACGCCTTCAATGTATCCGTCAAATTGAGCGAAACTTTAGCGGCGTGATTCTCGTCACGCATGATGGATTGGACGATTTGATTCCCGATCCCAAAAGTATAACCAACCAACTTTTTAGCCTTAAAAAGAATCAAAAACTGAATCCCATCGATCTTTTAGCGCAACTCGAAAAAAAAGGTTACCACCGGGAAATCCAAGTCCAAAACCGTGGAGACTATAGCCAACGCGGCTGTATTCTTGATCTCTATCCGAAAGATAGTGAGTTCCCTGTACGACTTGAATGGGATGATGAAGAGATTTCGTCGATTCGATGCTTTGATCCTCATACCCAACGGTCACTGCATACCATGGATGAGATCGAATTGAGTTTATGGGGAGAAGATTCGTCGCAGGTTAAACTCAATAAAATTCTCCCTCGTCATGCGAATCGGTTCTATCTCGTGAAAGACGAAGCTTTCACCGGAGTCCGACCCCCTTTTGATTTTTTTGGTCACGATTTTCTTCATGGTTCCTCGAGCGACTGGATCATCATGGAGCAACGTCGCTCTGTTTTCTTGAAGCAACTCCGGGATTGGATCGATGATGAGTGGGAAATCAGCATTGCGTGTAATAATGAAGGCGAACAAAAACGTCTTGAAGAACTCCTCCGAGAAAATGGATTTATTGACACCGGGATCCACTACCAAATCCAACCGATCCTTCGGGGGTTTCTCTGGAAAGAAGCTCACGCGATTCTTTTAACCGATGCTGAAATTCTCGGCCGATATCAAACCTTGCGCGGCGTACGCAAAGGGAATTCCATTTTAAAAGCCCCGCGCCGTCCTTCGGCACTCGACTTTTCAAAACTCGAGCTCGGGGACTATGTCGTTCACCGTCAGCATGGAATCTCCCTTTATCATGGACTTCAAAAAATTCCGGGAGAAAACCATGATGTTCTCGTTCTTGAATTTGCGGAAGGAGCCAAACTTTTTGTCCCCTTGGAACAAGCCCATCTCGTGACCCGCTATGTCGGAGTCGGAAAGCACAATCCTGGACTCGATGTTTTAGGGGGAAGCCGTTGGGAAAAGGCACGTATTTCGGCTCAAAAATCGGTTTTCCAGTATGCCGAAAAACTTTTGACCCTTCAGGCAGAACGCGACACCCGACCTGGTTTTGCCTTTGGCCCCGATACCGAGTGGCAAACGGAGTTTGAGGATTCCTTTCTGTACGAAGAAACGCCCGATCAACTCAAAGCGAT
>JAZKBH010000052.1:20432-28163 GCA_040388725.1 Verrucomicrobiota bacterium | reverse complement strand
CTGGCACAGATCAAACAGTGTGGGCGACCGATTCTGGCAAAGAGAATTCGAAGGCGCTTTCTTGTACGAAGAAACGCCTGATCAAATGAGGGCGATCATCCAAACACAGGGTGACATGGAATCGGATAAACCGATGGATCGATTGATCTGCGGAGATGTCGGTTTCGGTAAAACAGAAGTTGCGATTCGTGCCATTTTCAAATCAGCAATGGGCGGAAAACAATCGGCTCTTTTGGCTCCCACCACCGTTTTAGCCCAACAACACTATCAAACGCTGAGCGAACGATATGCCGATTATCCCATTCGTGTTGAACTTCTCAGTCGATTCAAAACTCCGAAAGAAATTTCCAAAATTATCGAAGGGGTTAAAGCAGGATCCATTGATGTGGTCGTCGGCACGCACCGTTTGATTTCCGGGGATGTTCTTTTCAAAGATCTTGGCCTTGTCGTCGTCGATGAAGAGCAACGCTTCGGAGTGAAACAAAAGGAAAAATTTAAAGAACTCTTTCGACTCGTCGATATTTTGACTCTCTCCGCTACTCCAATTCCAAGAACGCTTTATCAAGCTCTGACCGGGATGCGGGATATGAGTACCATTGAGACTCCTCCTCCGATGAGACATTCGGTAGAAACCATTGTCTGTGGATATGACGAGCGCGTGATTCGAGAAGCTATTCAGCGGGAATTAAAACGTCAGGGCCAAATTTATTTTCTTCATAATCGCGTTAAAACGATCGAAGAGATGAAAGAGCGACTCCAAATGATCGCTCCTAACGCGCGGATTGTGATTGGACACGGTCAGATGGATAAGTCCGATTTGGAAGAGGTGATGCATGCTTTTGTGAATGGCAAAGCAGATATCCTCCTTTCTACGACGATTATCGAGAGCGGCATTGATATTCCCAATGCCAATACCATCATCATCGACCGGGCCGACCGATTTGGACTCGCTGATCTTTATCAACTTCGAGGACGAGTCGGGCGATCTCATCATAAAGCGTATGCCTATCTGCTTCTCCCTCGAGACTGGATGGGAACGGGGGAAGCCAAAAAGCGGGTGAGCGCGATTAAACAATATGCAGAATTGGGAGCCGGTTTCAAAATTGCGATGCGAGATCTTGAAATTCGGGGGGCCGGAAATGTTCTCGGGACTGCGCAAAGCGGTCATATCACCTCGATTGGATTCGAACTCTATTGCCAGCTCTTGAAAACGGCAGTCTCTCAAATTAAAGGCGAAAAGGTTCTTCTTTCGATTGATTGCAAACTCGATCTCGATTTTATTACCCTTCACGAAGGAGCCATCGCAGAAGGAAAATCGCCTGCTTATCTGACGGCCGATTACATGAAAGAGACTTCATGGAGAATTGAAGGCTATCGAAAGCTGGCCGACCTCGGATCCATCCCTGAATGGACCTCGCTTCGAGAAGAATGGAACGACCGATTTGGTCCTATTCCTGATTCCGTAGAACTCTTACTCAAAATCCATGAGCTTAAAATTTTAGCCTCTCAAAGAGAAATTCGCCTGATTCAAACCCAAGCGGGTAAAATTATCCTCAAAAGAAACGACGATTACGTCATGGTTGGAGGCAAGTTTCCCCGCTTGACCACCCTCGAGGCCCTCTCTAGGGTTCGTGAGTTAAAACAATGGATAGAATCCTTCGAGCCTCGTTTATTCTGATCATCCTGTTCACCGCAGGGATTCCGGCCTTCTCACAACAGGCAGACGGAATCGCGGCGATCGTGGATGGCCAAGTCATTACATTCAGTCAAGTCCGACGCCAAGTCGACTCTACTGAGAAGCTTCTTCGTGAAACGTATTCAGGCCAAGAATTGGTCGATAAAGTTAAAGAAGCACGTTTGAGTTCGCTTCGTGCTTTGATCGAACGCCAACTCATTATTCAAGATTTCAAAAAACAAGGTTACTTCATTCCGGATAATTTAATCGAAGATCGCTTAAAAGAGACGATCCAAAATAATTTTGAAGGTGATCGAACGACCTTTATCCGCACCCTTCAAACCCAAGGGATGACGGTTGAAGGCTATAAAAAAGAATTGAAAGATAACTTGGTCGTCACGGCCATGCGTCAAAAAAACGTATCGAGCGCCGTGATTGTCTCTCCCTTTAAAATCGAACAATACTACCAAGACAATATCCGTCAGTTCCTTCAAGACGAGCAGGTTCAACTCAGCAACATTTACATGAAAAAGTCTCTCTTTAAAGAGACTCGGACAACTCCTCAAGGGAAGACCGAAGAATACGATCCCTCGCTCGCGGCCATGCAAGAAATTCTCAGTAAATTGGAAACAGGATCTAAATTTAGCGATCTCGCTCGATCCTACTCCGAAGGAACAAATCGTGATCAAGGGGGAGATATGGGTTGGCTTACTCAACAGACTCTTCGCTCCGAACTTGCCAAGGTCGCTTTTAAACTCAAGCCCGGACAAACCTCATCGATCATTACAACAGATGATGGTTACTACATTATTCGAGTTGAGGACCGTCGCCGATCTAAGGTAACCGCCCTCGCCGATGTTCGTGATGAAATTGAAAAAACGCTTCTTCAAGAAGAACGACTTCGCCTCCAACAAAACTGGTTGGATGGGCTCAAGACCCGTTATTTTATCAAAATGTTCTAATATTTCGATGCGAGCTTTATGCCGCAGATAGAGGAATCATTTTTTCAAGAGAAGTCATTTGATTAAATTCCTCTTCACTCAAATATCCCAATTCCAACGTTGCTTCGCGTAAGGTCTTATTTTCTTTGTCCGCTTTTTGGGCAATTTCGGTCGCTTTGTCATATCCCAAACGGGGAGAGAGTATTGTGACCAGCATGAGTGATTTTTCAACATCACGTTTCAATTGTTCACGGTTGGGAGTTAATCCTGACACACAATAACGGGTAAAAGTATGACAAGCATCACTCAAAATCCGAATCGACTGTAAAAGATTATAAATAATGAGGGGCTTGAAAACATTCAGTTCAAAGTTCCCCAAAGAACCTGCAAATCCAATCGCAGCATCATTTCCCATCACCTGTACACAAACCATTCTCATCGCTTCGCACTGAGTCGGATTAACCTTTCCCGGCATAATCGAAGAGCCTTGTTCATTTTCAGGAAGATGCAATTCGCCCAATCCGCTCCGAGGACCTGATCCCATCCAACGGAGATCATCCGCTATTTTCATCAATGAAACCGCAAGTGTACGAAGCGTGCCACTGGTGTGAACCAAGGTATCATGAGCGGCTAATTCAGAAAATTTATTGGAAGCACAAGAAAAAGGAATTCCAGTGAGTAGAAAAAAATGATGACAAACACGCTCTCCAAAATCCGGTGGTGCATTGATTCCCGTTCCCACCGCGGTTCCCCCGATGGGAACCGAATAAAGTGAAGGAAGAAGTGAAGAGAGTCGTTCCAAATTCATATCGAGCTGACTCACATATCCTCCAAACTCTTGTCCCAAAGTCATCGGCACCGCATCCATAAGATGGGTTCGTCCGATTTTCAAAATGAGATCAAACTCACGAGCTTTCACTTTTAGGGTTTCGCGAAGGGTTTGTACTGCCGGAAAAAGTTTTTTCTCTAAAGCAATCACCGTTGCTGCATGCATCGCCGTTGGAAAAACATCGTTCGAAGATTGAGAAAGATTCACATCATCATGGGCATGAACGGGGTCTCCGCTTCCAATCATTCCTCCGGCCAATACAATGGCACGATTCGCGATGACCTCATTCACATTCATATGACTTTGGGTTCCACTTCCCGTTTGCCAAACACCGAGAGGAAAATGCGCATCCCATAATCCATCCGAAACTTCTTCTGCTGCAGCCGCAATCCATACTGTTTTTTCGACGGAAAGCAGACCGAGATCTCGGTTGGCCAACGCCGCAGCCTTCTTCAGTAAACCGATGGTATGAATCAAGGAGATCGGCATCCGCTCGTCACCGATCTGAAAATGAATCATCGCTCTGCCGGTTTGCGCACCATAATAGCGATCCGGTGGAATATTCACCGTTCCGAAACTATCCGCTTCTTTGCGAAAACAAGGAGCTTGATGGGTAGGATTCATAGGGAATAAAAGTGATCTCGAACGAGATTAATAAGACCTCCCACCTCGATGATTTTAATTTGACGATCCGTCATTCGATGAAGAAATAAAAAGGACCCTCCATTTCCCATATGGATCCCTTCAATCGGCTCCCGTTTTTTGAGTTGTTCTCTCAAATGAGAAAATTGAAGGAGATCTTCCACTTTAATTTTCTCCCTATCTGCAGGGTTTTTAAAAACAAGCGGCAGGATCCCAAAGTTAATTAAATTTTGGCGATGGATACGCGCGAAACTCAATGCCAATACAGCGCACAAACCCAAATAGCGGGGGGCAAGAGCCGCATGTTCACGGCTTGAACCTTGTCCGTAATTTTCTCCTCCCACTACAAACGAGGCTTTGCGTCCATAGGTTTCCGCACGCGTCGCATAGTGAGGGTCAATTCGACTAAAAGCAAAACGACTCAGTTCTGGAATATTACTTCGAAAAGGAAGCACACGGGCTCCCGCAGGAAGAATTTCATCTGTAGAGACATTATTGTCCGCTTTTAAAAGAATAGGACCCTCCAACACATCCGGTAATGGATCCATTATCGGAAGAGCCTTAATGTTCGGTCCTTTTACCAAAGCGATCGTGGAATGATCTAATAGGGGGGCTTCCATCATTTGCTCATTGAGCTCAAAGCTTTTGGGTTCATGAAAAACGGGATAAGGAAATTCAAGCGTACGCGGATCCGTAATCATCCCCGTTAATGCGGAAGCTGCCGCCGTTTCGGGACTACAAAGATATACCTGATCTTCGCGGGTTCCTGATCGACCTGGAAAATTCCGAGGAACTGTTCGGAGACTAATACGTCCTGTGGCAGGAGCCTGTCCCATTCCGATGCAACCATTACATCCCGTTTGATGAAATCGGGCTCCCGAACGAAGTAATTTTCCCATATACCCTTCCGAGACAAGATTTTCGAGAATCTGACGAGTGGTCGGATTAATGTCAAAAGAGACTTCGGGATGAATGGTTTTTTGATCAACGATCAGCGCCGCCATGGCAAAATCACGTAATCCAGGATTCGCAGAGGAACCTATATAGGATTGATAGATTTTTTTCCCGGCAACATCTCGAACGAGAACCACATTGTCAGGACTACTCGGACAAGCAATCAATGGCTCCAATGTTGAAAGATCAATCTCTTCCTCACGATCATACATAGCCCCCTCGTCCGCCTCGAGGCGTTTCCATTCTTTTTCACGATGTTGGGATTTCATAAACCCTCGAACAATCTCATCTGACGGAAACACAGTACTCGTCGCTCCCATCTCGGCCCCCATATTCGCAATGACATGACGATCCATCGCCGATAGGGTTTCCAATCCAGGACCGTAATACTCAAAAATAATCCCCACACCTCCGGAGACGCGGTGACGACGTAACATTTCCAGAATAATATCCTTGGCACTCACCCAATCCGGAAGCCTTCCGGTAAGACGTATCCCAAAAATTTGAGGCATCCGCAAATGAAACGGTTCTCCAGCCATGGCCATGGCCACATCTAATCCTCCCGCTCCAATTCCTAACATACCGAGCGCGCCTGCCGCAGAAGTGTGACTGTCTGAACCCAGAAGTGTTTTTCCGGGAATTCCAAAACGCTCCATATGGAGAGGATGACTGACCCCATTCCCCGGACGACTATACCAAAGCCCAAATTTTTGACAGGCACTTCTTAAAAAGAGATGGTCATCTCCATTTTTATGATCTTCCTGAAGCAAGTTATGATCGACGTATTGGACTGAAACTTCCGTTTTGATATGAGGAAGTCCAAGTGCTTCAAACTCCAATAAGACGAGCGTTCCAGTAGCGTCCTGAGTCAGCGTCTGATCCACTTTTAATAAAATTTCATCTCCCACATTCATCTGACCAGAGATTAAATGACTTTCGATCAATTTCTGAGTCACATTTTGATTCATAAATCGATCGTTTGATGTTTTTTGATAGGAGAATCCTGAAAAAGCGGGCCGACCTCCGAATCGCAAAGTAAAGATTCAATCTCACTATCGGAATACTGATGGAAATCCAAATAGAAACTTCCCACATCTTCCCAATACTCAGGAATATAGGCACAAACCGTATCATCCGTAAAATTTCTTAAAAAACGACAGGCAGCGATGCTTCCGATAGGGACAGCAACAATGACACGAAGCGCCCCATGACATTGGGAGGTTTGAATTGCCGCCCTCATCGCCGAACCCGTTGCTAAACCATCATCAATCAAAATAACAGTCTTTCCTTGAACATCCGGAAAAGGATATCCGTCCCGATAACGGTGCTCTCTCTTTTTTAATTCATCCCGCTCTTCATTAATCACCTCACTCACCGTCTCGCTTGATATTCCGAATCGCGACGAAAGATTTTCTGAAATCTGTTCAACCCCACCGGAAGCAATTACGCCAATACCGAGTTCACGATGACCCGGAAGACCGATCTTTCGGACAACCAAAATATCCCAGGGAAGATTGAGAATCTGGGCTACTTCGTGGGCTACAGGAACACCTCCCCGAGGAAGAGCTAAAATAATGACATTCTCTTCCTCTTTATAATCCAAAAGCTTGGACGCCAAAAACCGTCCCGCCTGTGCCCGATCCGTGAATAGCATAATGGTCCTCTTTTGTTAAAAAGTTGGTTTCTAAATATTGACCTGCATGGATTATGCCATCGGAATACATCGCTCTATAACTAACCTCATTTTTCATCTGAAAATGAGATTCTAAAAAAGCATAAAACAGATCGATCGCTTATTTGTAGATGTGTTTTGCAAAGACCAATCTCTTAAAACGCATATTTTAATCCAATCTAAAAATAAAATCTCACTTCAGAAATCCGATTTAAATCCCATATTAAAAAATATCATCACCAAGCAAAAAGTCTTGTTTTCTAAAATTCAAATGCATTTCGCATGAGAAAAAATTATTTAAAAAACCATCCATTCTAAAATTACTCTGAAAAAACAAATTTCCCATGAAAATTAAAAGCTTGGCACAACTTTTTCTATAAGAGATGGAACAATTAACATGAAAACTCAAAACATATGTCAACTACACCGCTCACTGCAAATCGTGCCATGGCACGCTGTATCCTTATGGGAACAGGATCTATCGTCATCAGCTTCCTCGTCTGGAAAATGGTCACTACCTTTGTCCCTGATCCTCCTTTTTTAGCCTCCATCACGGTATCCCTCATTATTCTTATCATGATCGGTTCCACCGCCTTTGCGGTCATGCGTTTACAGCAACTCCAAAAACGCGCCCCTCAAAGGAAAAAATCGATTCCTTCTGTAGAGTCTGAATATCATTCTTTCACTTTGACTCCTCAATATCAATTTGAGCGAAATTAAGTTTTGGATATTGGAATTTATTTAATTTGGCATTCCTTAAGCAGGACTTCATTTAGAAAAGCGGTGAGGAAATAGAACATCAAAGCCGAGGTGAGGATCCCCTCCTCCTCACCGCTTTTCCAAAATAAGGAGAGTTTATGAAACTCGTACGCGATAACGGATATACAACGACCCTTCCCCGATGGGCTAACCTTTGGAACGATTCATTGGCGACGTTTCCTCGTATCATCAATGATCTCGCCTTGAACGATGTTCATTGGACGGAAGATGACGGAAAATATGAAGTCAGCCTGGAAGT
>JAZKBH010000052.1:14682-20422 GCA_040388725.1 Verrucomicrobiota bacterium | reverse complement strand
ATGAGATTAAGCTCTCAATAAAAAATGGCGTTTTGTCGCTTCGTGGAAATAAACAAATTAAAAAAGGGATGACCACTGAATCGATGGAAATCGAAAGGTCGATCGCGGTGCCTTCCGAAGTCTGTACCGACAAAATTGAAGCTCGTTACGAAGATGGAATTTTAGAAGTCACTCTTCCAAAACGAGAGGACGTCAAACCGAAAGAGATCACCATCCAAGTAAAATAAATTGAAAAATAAAATAAAAAATGGGCCTTTGATCAACAAAGGCCCGTTTCTATTGATGAAGTTTTAAGGATTTAAAAACGACGGCGTAATCGAAAAAATCTTATTCATATTCCCGCGAGGTCCCACGACCTGAATCCCCTCTTTGTTTTCAAAGGGACGTTGGAGATGATGATCCGGCAATCCCCAATGCGGTTCAATGCAGATAAAAGGATGGGCCTTATTACAATCGCTCCAAAGTGAAAAATAAGGGACGCCTTGTAAGTCGACTTCAACGCGTCGATTCGAAGGAGCATCTTCTAAAATTAGCACAGGCGTCGAGACCTTTTTAAATTCCAAGATAAAGGTGTTCGGTAATTCCGCTTTCGAAAAAGGAAATTCTCCTTTAGGAATTTCGACATATTGCTTGTCGCCCGAAAGAAAATTCCCAGGAGAGGCATATCGAACAAAAGCACCGCCTGGAAAAAGAATCTTAGAGGCCTCGATCGAGCTCACGACAAAACCGGGATGAAGCCCGAAGCTGACATGCGCGGCTCGCTGCATTTCATTATTTGAAAAATAAAACTGCACAAACAACTTATCGCCATGAATTCGATAAGTCAGATCCATCGAAAGTTTAAAGGGATAATCTTTGCTGTCAATTTCCTGATAGGGGATCGAATATTTGAGTACTCCCGTTTCTTCAGAAGCTTTGGGGGCATTAAAAATCTTGTGACGAATAAAACCGTGAGTTCCTCCTCGGATTTCTTGCCCGCAATAGCTGGTTTTCTCTTCCTTCAGACGGTGAACATAATATCCCATGACGGTCGCATGATTCGCCCATCCTGTCTCGGGGGTAGAGACATCGCCATCGCGATGAAGAAATCCGATCCACTCTCCTTTGGCATTCCGCTTGGCTAAACTGACAAGCTCTGCTCCCTTCCTCAAAACCATCATCCGCATTCCCGCCGTATCATCCGTCATGACATCGATCGTTTTTCCCTCTTTTTCGATGACTTCGTACGTACAGGACATGAAACCCTCTTTTACTTTATTTGGAATGCCGGGATTTGATCACCAGACAAATCTCACCACGGACCGCTTGAGCCCGATAATAGTCGAGAAGCTCCTGCGGAGTTCCCCGCTTGATCTCTTCAAACTTTTTTGTCAGTTCACGCGCCACACAAAGAGAACAATCTGCCACTTCCGCCACCGCATCTTCTAATGCACGGATTAAGCGATGCGGCGACTCGAAGTAAATCGAAGTACAATCTCTTTCTGCGGCACAGACCAACTCTTTTCGACGTCCTACGCTTTTAACCGGAAGAAAGCCTCCGAAATGAAAGGGAACCATCGGAAATCCGGCACCGACCAGCGCCTGCAAAACAGCGGAGGCCCCTGGAATCACCTCGACGGGAATTCCTTGAGAAACGCAGGATCGAATGAGACGTTCTCCGGGATCTGAAATTCCGGGCATTCCCGCGTCACTAATAAGAGCGATCGATCTTCCGACTGCGAAATCCTGCTGAAATTCTGCCGTCCGCTTGGCTTCATTAAACTCATGATAACTCACGAGCCTTTTTTGAATCTCGAAATGTTGAAGCAAGTGAAGGGAGTGACGAGTATCCTCTGCCGCAATCAAATCGACTTCTTTTAAAACTCGTAAAGCGCGGAGGGTGATATCTTCCAGGTTACCAATGGGGGTCGCCACGACATACAATTTGCCACTCATAAATTACATACTCCCGGTCGTTGGCTTTGGAGCCATGGGCACTGGGGGTCCCACTGGCTCAGGATTTAAAATAGGTAGATTCGCGAATCCGTAGTCAAAGAGCGCTTGGGCATCAACCCACTTATTGGTGCTATTTAAAAGAATGAGATGAAGCTCACGTCCTTCTCGAGTCGCAGAAGCCGCGTAGGTATGCTTGGAGGCATAAGTCCACCCTGTCTTTGCCGGTCCCATCCCCGGATATTTTCCGAGAAGCTTATTGTGATTTTTAACAATTTGATGTCCCGCGCGCGTATCGAGCTCAATCGATCCTAATTGACAAATTCTTCTCAGCTCAGGAATTCGAATCGCGGCCTCAAAAATTTTCATCAGATCTGTCGCCGTCGTAAACTGCCCTGCTGCAGGCAATCCATTCGGATTGACGAACCGCGTCCGTTGACATCCGAGTCTCGCGGCTTTGTCATTCATAAGCGCAACGAAACGTTCGTAAGATCCCGAATGAAATCGGGCAAGAGCGAGCGCTGAGTCATTATCCGAACCGACCAAAAGAGCTCGCACTAAATCTCGAACTGCCACTACTTCACCGGCAATCAGGGGAACATGACTCGGTTCCACTTGCGTATCCTCGGGCTGAACTAAAACGTTTCCTTCCAATCGACTTTTTTCATAAGTCAGTAAGGCCGTCATTAATTTCACCGTACTTGCGGGGGGATAAGGCTTCGTCCTATTTCTTTCATAAAGAATAGTCCCCGTCGTGACATCAAGCAAATATGCTGATTTTGCCTGGACAATCTTTTCTAATTGATCCCGCGTCGGAACTGCTTTCTGTGCAAATCCGACTCCCGAAAACACCAAAAGTGCGGTTATTGCGTATAAACCTGATCTTAAAAAGCCACCAATCATGGCGAGCTTTTTACATGAGCTTTTGATTGTTTCAACTCTTCTTGTAAGGCAATCGCTTTTTCTTTTGCCCGCGGATAGCTGTTATCCTTCTCTAAAATTTTCTCCCAAAGGGCCAGAGAGTCCGATTCCCTCCCTAATTTTTGATAAACTTCAGCCAAATGCTCTAAAACTTCAGGCTCTTCTTGGGTTAAAACCCGGGCCTCTTCCAATATGGGAAGGGCTTCCATCAAATTCCCCTTTTTAAAGTGAATCCATGCCAGGGTATCCATATAAGACCCTTCCTTCGGTCGGGTTTCTAATGATTTTTTACTTAAAACAAGTGCTTCATCCAAATGAATCCCTTGATCCGCCCACAAGTAGGCTAATGCATTTTGAATCCGGAAATCTTGTGGCGCTCGATCTAATCCTTTTTGAAATGTTTTTTCCGCCAGATCATGTTGAGTCGCCAGTTCCTGAGTCATTCCCATTTCCAAATAGAACTCAATACTCAACTCTCCCCTTTTATCTCCCTCGAATTTTTTCTGAATAGAATCAAAAACGGCAAGCGCCTGATCATATTTTTTCTGATCTCGGAAAATGATTCCTTCTAAAACCCCGAGCGCCACGACATCCGGAAATCGATTCTTGGCTTCCTTCATCACGTCTTCTGCGCGCGCATATTTTTTTTGTCGAATCAGGAGCATTAAATAGTTCTCAACAAAATCGATATCCCCTCCCTGCTTCGCCATCAGATTTTCGTAAACTTTCTCGGCATCATCCCAGCGTTTTACGCGTTCAAAAATTAAGGTTAAGATCGTATAAAGAGTTAATTCTTCTGGATGTTGATGAATCAAATCCTGAAAAAATGTAATTTTTTGTTCTAAAATCTGCTCCCTTTCATAGTAGTTGGTGAGAATCACAAAAGGCCTCACTTCATGAGGATGGTCTTGAACCCATTTTTCAAAAAAAGCGATTCCGCGAGGATAAAGTCCTCCTTTTTGATAAAAATCATCCAATGAATCCAAAACAAGATCGTTAGAACTCCCCGCCGTCATCATCCTTTCATAAAAAGCGATCGCCCTCTCTTTCATCCCATGTTTTTCGTAAAGACCTAAGAGCGTACGATGTGCGGCTTCGTTTTTGGGATTACGAAAAACCAACTCTTCGTTGAGTGAAATCGCGCGTTCAAAATTCCCCATTTGTAATGCCATGGTCGCCACCAATTCCCGAAGCATCGGAGAGTCAGGGCGTAATTGATAAGCCTTCTCGAAAGTCTGATAAGCTTCTTTTGTATTCCCCTGACGGTGTTGAATACGGCCGATTCTTAAGAGTAAATCAAGATCATCGGGCTGAAATTCCACACCCTTTTGATAGATGGCTAAGGCTTGATCTCCGTCATCGAGTTTTTGATAAAAATCTCCATATTGTTTAAATAAATCGGAGTTCTCCGGATCGAGTGAAAGTGCCTTCTTGTATAAGGGAGCAATGGGAGCAACGAGCTCATTTTTTTTGAGATTCGAGTCATGAATCAAAAGCTCGGTATAAAGCAGCGCTAAATCCGTCCAAAACTTCACTTTCGTCGAAGGAATCAAGGAAGCGTTTTTAATTTGGCTCTGTAAATCGGCATCAAGTCCCAATGCTTTTTGGGATTCATAAAGAGCACGATAGGCGTAAATCTCTTCAAAATTTTGACTTAAGACATCCTTCGCCACTCGAATGGCTTCACGATGTTGTCGTAAAAGAGAGTAAGTCCAGGAGGCAAGGGCTTTGAGCGTTGTCGATTTTGGATTCGCTTCAAGTCCACGAAGAATAATACTGAGAGCCTGTTGAGGCTGATTCTGCTGGATTTCGTTATAGGCCATGCGCCATTGGAGCATGGAAAAACTGGGGTCAAGAGTGAGAACCTTTTCGTAAAGGGGCTGTGCCTCTAAAAAACCACGCGAAGACTCAACCCTCACCGCCTCTGCATAGAGAGCTTGAGCCTGAGCTAATAATTCGGAACGGTCCCCTAGCTCCATGTTCACCGTCGGCGAATACGTTTGGTAACGCTCCGCGTTCAGTGAATTAAGTGCGGGCTCGGAGGAGGGATAAACCTCCATCCGAGTCAGCAAAATGCATGAGAGTAAGGTTGCCCGGAATAAAAAGTTCCGGGAATTCCAAATCATGAATAAATGTTAGACAATTAAGCCTTGTAACGCAACCGCTTCTTGTGGCGATTTTCGCGACGACGTTTACGTCGTTTATGCTTGTTAATCTTTTCTTTTCTACGCTTCTTGAGTGATCCCATAATTCTATCCTTCGATTACTAAACGAAATTCATTTAATAGACAACTTTATTTAGCGGGTATTCGATAATTCCCTCGGCCCCATGTTCTTTGAGCGTTGGAATCATCTCCCGCACCACCGACTCATCGACGATCGTCTCGATCGCGATCCATCCCTCTTGTGTCAACGGTGAGACCGTTGGATTGCGCAAGGCAGGAAGAAGTTTCAAGATGACATCCAATGTTGTTTTTGGAAGATTCATCTTTAAACCGACCTTGTTGCGCGCATTCAATGCGGATTGCAATAGAAGAGCGATTGATTCCAGCTTGCGTCTCGCCGCCGGATTCTCCCACACCTTCATATTCACAATGAATTGCGGATAACTTTCCATGATCGTATCCACAATCCGAAGCTTATTCGCTTTGATCGATGATCCGGTTTCGGTGATATCCACAATCGCATCCACTAACTCAGGGACTTTGACCTCTGTCGCACCCCATGAAAATTCCACTTCTGCATCGACGCCGTGCTTCTTTAAATAAGCTTTCACCAGCTGAACTGGCTCAGTCGCAATCCGTTTTCCTTGTAAATCTTTTACGCTGCGAATCGGTGAATCTTCAGGCACCGCCAAAACCCAACGCGCAGGTTTCGAAGTCGCTTT
>JAZKBH010000052.1:7172-14672 GCA_040388725.1 Verrucomicrobiota bacterium | reverse complement strand
TAATTTAAATCACAAATCACATGAACTTCGGCATTTGATTCCGAGAGATTTTCAGCAATCCAATCTTTCCCGGTGATTCCGCAATCTAAAAAACCTTGAGTAATATAACGGCAAATTTCTTGAGGACGAATCAGCCGGGGATCCAAATCTTCATCGTCAACGTAAGGCTTGTAACTACGGTTGTTACTACGATTGAAATTAAAACCGGCCTTCCCAAAAAGAGCAAAGGTTGACTCCTCGAGACTTCCCTTAGGAAGTCCGATTTTCAACGGTTTTTCAAGCTTCGTGATCGACATAATTTTGTAACGAAAAGATGGTGATGCTGCTCGGAGATCCATTTTTGTAAAGCCGAAAAAACATTGTCGTCATAAATATCATCGCTAATTCCGATTTTATGAATGTACAGGTGGATATCGATTTGTCGGCCATGGAAAGCCGTTTAGCTCAACTACGGAGGTTTCTTTGACCTCGATACCCTTCGCAAACAGCTCGTCGATTTCGAAACTCGAATGACTCATTCGGATTTCTGGAATGACAATCAACGCGCTCAAAAACTCATTGTTGAAGTCAACATCCTCAAATCGAAGATTCTTCCCTTTGGCGAGTTTGAAACAAGACTCGCCGACCTCCATGTTCTTGAAGAACTGACAAAAGAAGATGGATCCGATGCTGCCGTAAAGGAGTTTTCAAACGAGTGTCAAAAGTTTGAAAAAGAACTCAACGCATTCGAACTCAAAATTCTTCTTTCCGGAAAACTCGATCGCAACAACGCCATTATTTCCCTCCATGCAGGCGCCGGCGGAACTGAGGCCTGCGACTGGGCCAATATGCTTCTACGGATGTACCAACGTTTCGCGGAGCGTCGTGGATTCCAAGTCGAATTGATGGATATCCTCTCTGGTGAAGAAGCCGGCATCAAGATGGCCTCCCTTTTTATCAAAGGCGAATATGCCTATGGCTATCTCAAAGCAGAACGGGGGGTTCATCGGCTCGTCCGCATCTCTCCTTTTAATGCTCAGGGAAAACGACAAACCTCTTTTGCCTCTCTTGATGTGATCGCGGAAATTGATGAAGATATCGATATCGTCATCGATGAAAAAGATCTCCGTGTGGATGTCTATCGGGCCGGAGGCCACGGTGGACAGGGAGTCAATACAACGGATTCCGCTGTTCGAGTGACTCATATTCCTTCGGGACTCGTCGCCACCTGTCAGAATGAACGGTCCCAGATTAAAAACAAGGCATCTGCCTTGAAAGTCCTGAAATCCCGGCTCTACGAAATGGAGATGGACAAAAAACGGGCGGAGATGGAAAAGTTTTATGGAGAAAAAGGTGAAATCGGATGGGGACGCCAAATTCGATCCTATGTCTTCCAACCGTATCAAATGGTGAAAGATCTCCGGACAGGCGAACAAACCACCGACGTTCAAGGCGTCATGGATGGAGATCTTGATGCTTTCATCGAAGCCTTCCTTCGCGGAAAAAAACGAAGCGATGTCGATCCTTCCGACGAAGAATAAAAGAGAAAATCATCATCCCTTTCTTTAAATCATATGAATAATAAACTTTTAGAAATTATCGCCACGAAGCATGAAGAAGTCAAAAGACTCGAGCCGATGGCCACAGAGCTTCGTAAACGCGCCCTCAAACGAAATGATTTTCGACCCTTCCGTCAAAATCTTCTTCAAAATGGCCCCATCACCTTGATTGCTGAAGTAAAGAAAGCTTCTCCTTCTGCCGGGATCATTGCTGGAAATTTTAATCCGATTAGCCAGGCCCGCGAATACGAAAGAGGCGGAGCTCATTGCCTCAGTATTTTAACAGACGAAAAATACTTTCAAGGACACTTAAGCTTTTTAAGAGATATCCGCGATCAAGTCGATATTCCCCTCCTCCGTAAAGATTTTACCGTTCATGAACTTCAAGTCTATGAAAGTGTCGTTGCAGGGGCAGATGCGATTCTCCTCATTGTCGCCGCATTAGATGACGAGACTCTCACCCGACTCTATGAATTGGCCAAAACACTCCAATTGGATGTCCTCGTTGAAGTTCACAACCTCGAAGAAATGGATCGAGCCTTAGATCTGGGCTCCGATATGATTGGGATTAATAATCGCAACCTCAAAACGTTTGAAGTAGACCTGAAAACAACGGAAGAGCTCGCGCCTGAAATTCCAAATGACGTTCTCGCTGTCAGCGAAAGCGGCATTAAAACAGGTGATGATGTTCGATTTTTAAGAGATCAGGGAATAAATTCCATCCTTGTCGGTGAGACCTTAATGCGGGCAAAAAACGTCAATGAAATGATTAAAGAGCTCCTTCTGAAATAGTCATTCTCTTGTGAATGAAAGATCCGAATCTTGACCGCCTCAAAAAACGCTTTAATGTGGATTGTGAAGGACATGCAATTCTGTAACCTTACCTATTCCCCTAACTGGAGTTCACTATGAAATGGTCCGTCTCTAAAAAAGTATATCTCGTCACCCTCGTCGGTGTCGCCAATGTCGCCTGGACAGGACTTGCTGCCTATTACAGCTCTAAAAATATTTCTCACGATCTTGAACACAAACAAGTCATTTTGACTGCCCTCAAAAATCAATCCTCCATTGATGCGACCGATGATGCCATTCTCGCCGATGTTCTGAGCGCTCTCCATTCCGCTAACCAAAAAGATGCTGAAGGCATTAAAAATGCTCAAGAAACACTCAACGAGCATAAATCCACATTTGAAAAAGCGATTGAACAAAATGGAAATCTTAATTTAAACTCTCAAACCACTCAATCCATCCATGAACTTTCTCAAATGATGGATGACTTTATCCGATCAGGGCAAAAAATCATTCAAACGGCATCAACGGACCCCGTCGCCGCAGAAGCTCTTTACTCCAGATACTCCGATAAATATGCGCGACTTGAAAAGGAAATTAGCCAAGTCACCAGCCAAATCGAAATCATTGCGACCGAAACGACAGATTCGCTTACGGCAGAAATGAGCGGGTTGGAACATCAAATTCTTATTACCATTCTCATCGGTTGGACGATTAACTTTGCGGTTTCCACAGTCATGACTCGATGGATTCCCAAGCCTTTTACCGTCATCACGGACCAACTTCATATTATCGCAGAAGAGACCGTTCGCTCTTCCTCCTTGGTTTCTTCGTCCAGCGTAAGCCTCTCCAATTCGGCCAATAGCCAAGCCGCCTCTACCGAAGAGACAAGCGCCTCGCTCGAAAGCATCAGCAACAACACTCGAAAAAGCGCTGAAAATACGAAAAATGCCCAAGCGCTTGCAATTCACTCCAAAGATTTGACGGATGAAGGCGAAAAGAAAATGCATGAGCTCGCCACAGCCATGGCCTCCATCCAAGACTCAAGCAATGAAATCAGTAAAATCATCAAAACGATCGATGAAATTGCCTTTCAGACCAATATTCTCGCCTTGAATGCGGCGGTAGAAGCCGCTCGTGCAGGTGAAGCAGGAGCCGGTTTTGCGGTGGTTGCGGATGAAGTTCGAAACCTTGCACAAAGAAGTGCGATCGCTTCACAAGAAACGGAAAGCAAAATCGCTCAATCCCTCACCTCGAGCAAAAACGGAATTTTGATTACCAACCAAGTCAAAGAGAATTTAAGTAAAATCACTCAAAACATTCACTCCATGAATGATCTCATGAAAGAGATCTCTAAATCTTCCATTGAGGAGTTGGAGGGAATCGAACAGGTCACAAAAGCCGTCCATCAAATCTCGAGCATCACTCAAGAGAACGCCGCCAATGCGGAAGAAACATCGAGTGCCGCCACAGAACTCGAAGCTCAAGCCGAACGACTCAAAGAGACGGTGCATGAACTCGAAATTGAAGTCAGCGGTAAAAAAATTGACCGCGTTTCCTCACACGTCACCGCCTCTGCCCCTCAAATCAAACGCCCGATGCTCGGTGGGTTTGAATAAGCATCAGAATACTCTTTGATAAGAAATTTCCGATAGATTAATTTTGATTTAATTTCTCTTCTAAAAACGGGAGGGACGAGATCTTTCGAGTCCACCATGTTGCTCAATTCAAGATGAAAAGAGGCATCTTCATTGAAGGATGATTTTGGCATGTTCAGAAAAGAGCGATAGAAAAGTAAATGCCAGAAACGATATTTCTTTTTTTCTCTCCGTAAGACTTTTAGATTCTCCAAAACGCTGGACTCGAAGAATCTCGTCCCTCCCGGTTCAGAAGGAAAACCGAACAAAAAAGGAGCTAAGGAGCTGTTGTCTGGGGAGCTGTCTCGACTTGAGGAAGATTAGATCCTTGAGAGGAATAGTGGAGCGCTTTTTGACTTTCTTCCTGCAACAATGTTGCAATGCTGCGACTCTTTTTCACAATTCGATTCGGCGCAAAAACAAGTTCAATCCGTCGGTTTTCTTTCTCTTTATCAGCTCCCTCGGCAAGTCCATTCATCGGCAAATATTCTGCTCGAGAAACGAGTGCCAACCTCTCGGGCGGAACTCCGAGTCGAATCATATAATCCAATACTTTTTCCGCTCTCTCTGATCCAATTCTCCAATTGCTCTTGCTCGCACCGGGAGTGGCATCGGTATGTCCTTCCACGGCCATAAAATAGTCTCCCGAATAAAACTCAAAAACTTTGGCGATGACCGCCATCTGTTCCAGAACTTGAGGAGGCAGCTCTGTTGCTCCAGAATCAAAGCATGCTCCCGGGAGTTGCAATACCACATACGGTCCACTCTTATAAGCCGGAAGATCAGGAAAAAGATTTGCCAGGGTCTCCATTAATCGACGCGTATCCTCACCTGCGGGCTCCTCGGCAGGTCGTGAAAAAATATTCGCTGACATTACAGGAGCGGCATTTTGCGCCTCTTCGAGTGTTTTTTTGACGACTTCAAGCCGACTCTGAAGCGATTCAATCGTCGAATCTTTATCCTGCGTTTGGAGAGTCAATTTTTGATAGTCCTTTAAAAGACGTTCGTTTTTTTGGAAGACCGCCTGGCGTTCATCACGAATACGGATCATCTCTCGATATTGAAAATACATGACCCCGACCACGCCGATTAAGATCACGGTCACGAAAATAAAAAGATACTTCACCCAATCGGCTAAACGAATTTGAAGAACCCGTGGAGCCCCAGGTGTGTCGTGTAATTCGACACCAGCTCCTGTCATGGGATTCTCTTTTTTCATAGCGATGGGAGTAAAAATGAAGCTATTTCCTTTTTAATCAGGAGCAAGTCGAATCTTGACATACTATAAATGGTATTTATTCATATTACACACACCAAATACTGTATGCGCTGCCCAAAATGTAAGGGAAATGAAGACAAAGTCATCGATTCCCGCCCTTGGAAAGATGGAGCGGTGATCCGTCGTCGGCGCGAGTGTCTCTCTTGCGATTATCGTTTTACGACTTACGAAGAGATTGAACGCGAAGATTTACGCGTCATCAAACGAGACGGGCGCTTTGAACCTTTTGATCGACGAAAACTGATTGCAGGCGTGGAACGCGCCTGTGAAAAACGTCCGATTCGAAAAGAATCCATCGATCGTTTGGTCGATGACATGACTGAAGATCTTGAACAAAAATATCAAGGTGAAATCCCCACGCTTGCCATCGGGGAACAAGTCATGCAACGCCTCCGCAACTTGGACGAAGTCGCTTACGTCCGGTTTGCATCGGTTTATCGAAAATTCAGAGATGCTCAGGCATTTTTGAACGAGATCCAAAACATTAATCCTCCTCCTCTATGATCGGATTTCCTCACGAACTTCCAGCGGTTCTTTGGCATGGCGGCAAGCCCGTTCCTCTCACGCTTGAATGGATCACGGAAACAGTCGACTCCATTGCACTCAAAGCCGAAGAGAAAAATTGGCACTGGTCGCCCGATGTTGCACGAGCCACACGACTCTATTTTAAAACCGAATACGAGTATGCGACGATTACTCCGAGTGAGCTCGTGGATGTCATTCGACAACTTCTGCAAGCCCTAGGGCGTGATCAGATGGCTCAAAACGCTCACCTGGCCCCTCCTCGCACCGAAATCTATCTCCCGGAAATCGTCAGTCGTGCGGGAATGGAACTCAGTTTCTATCAAAGCCTTCGCGAACGTTTAAACGATATGATGGATGCTCAAGTGCGCAGCGTCCGTCTCAATGGGATGCGTCGTTGCTCCAAAATGCTCGAAGGAACACGCCGTTGGAGGCGCTCTTGCGAAGGGATTTACGAACAAATCGAGCTTTATGCGATTGCCTGTGTTCGTGAACGGACCTCACAAGATATTGAAATTATTATTTCACCGGAATAAATCATGACTCTTTTTGAACGTATTATTGCTCGGGAAATCCCTGCCCAAATTTTTTACGAGGATGAGCTCTGCATCGCTATTCACGACATTAATCCTCAGGCTCCCACTCACCTTTTGATCATTCCTAAAAAATTGATTTCCCGCATCGCTTTAAGTACAAAGGAAGACAAAGCAATTTTGGGTCATCTTATTTTTACGGCAGGGGAACTCGCTAAAAAACTCGGAGTCGATCAATCCGGTTTTCGCGTGGTGATTAACAATGGCCCCGATGCAGGAGAAACCGTCCCTCATCTTCACGTTCATCTTCTCGCCGGACGCTCCCTTCATTGGCCTCCAGGATAGATCGTCATGAATCCCATTTTTGTTACCGTTGCTCTTCTCTTCGCTTCCAATATTTTCATGACCGTTGCTTGGTACGGTCACCTTAAAAACCTCCATCAACGTGCTTGGTATATCGCTGCACTTATCAGCTGGGGAATCGCTCTTTTTGAATATTTACTCCAGGTCCCGGCGAATCGCATTGGATTTCAAAGCCTGACCTTGGCTCAATTAAAAATCATTCAAGAAGTCATTACCCTTTGTGTTTTTATTCCCTTTTCCGTCTACTACATGAACCAGCCCTTAAAACTGGATTATCTATGGGCAGGGTTTTGCCTCTGTGGGGCGGTCTATTTTATTTTTAGAAGTTAATCACTAGAATGATATCCCATCTCTTGCATTAGAAATGGAGGGGCAGTGGCCCACTGCCTTCCTAATTCCCTGAGGCACAGAGCCTGTGCCCCTCCGTTTTTTCATCCCTCCCGGAAAATCAAAGCTTCCAGATTATTTAATAAATCGATACCGAACCGGATATTGATAAGCACGTCCTCGCAGGCAACGTGTCGCGGCAATGATCGAAAAAATGATTGAAGCGAGTTCAATTAAAACAATCATCACAACACCAATTCCGACGATGGCTAAAACATAACTCGGAATACGAAGCAGCAGTAAGGTCATCTGAAAATTAAAAGCTTCTTTTCCGTTTGCATCGATAAAAACGGATTCTCCCTTAAAAATTTGCCAAACCGCATAAGGAACTGCAACACCCACGACTGGGACCCACGCAAAGATTCCTCCAATATGGCAACAGGCCGATAAAAAATGTTCTTCAAATTTTTGACTACTTAATTCCACTTCTTCAACCGGCCGAATTTCTTGTT
>JAZKBH010000052.1:0-7162 GCA_040388725.1 Verrucomicrobiota bacterium | reverse complement strand
ACTCCTAAGGATAAACCCCTCTAATCTTTTTGGCATCCACCACTTTTTGAATTCCCAAAGAGAGTGCAGCACGACGGTGACTGACTTGTTTTTCTTTTGAAAACTTCAGAACTTCCATAAAAGTGAGTTCCAAGGTCCGATAGAGTTTATCATAAATCTCCGCTTCATTCCAAAAGAAGTTTTGGAGATCTTGAACCCATTCAAAATAACTCGTAATGACTCCTCCCGCATTACAGAGAATATCGGGAATCACAAATACATCGCCCCGTTTTTCGAGAATTTCATCCGCTTCCAAGGTCGTTGGACCATTGGCCCCTTCCGCTAAGACACGACATTTCAGCTTACCCGCATTTCCCTTATGAATGACTTGCTCCGTTGCCGCAGGAATCAGAACATCGCATTCTTGCTCTAAAAGATCTTCATTAGAAATTTTATCCGCCTCCGAAAAATCGGTAATTCGGCCATTTTTCTGGTAATAATCCCAAAGTTTTTGAGCATCGATTCCTTTCGGATTATACAATCCACCAAAGGCATCCGAAATACCGACAATCCGATAACCAAATTTTGCCATCTGAAACGCGGCATGACTTCCAACGTTTCCAAAACCTTGGATCACGACGCGGCTGTTGTTCGGCATCTTAAGAATTTCAACCGCTCGATTTGCTAAAAATGCGACCCCACGCCCTGTCGCTTCACGCCGTCCCAAAGATCCTCCAATACTCACGGGCTTTCCCGTAACAATACTGGAATCGGTATGACCGACGTGCATGGAGTAGGTATCCATCATCCACGCCATCGTTTGTTCATTCGTTCCCATATCGGGAGCCATCACATCCGTGTGAGGTCCAATAAAGGGAAGCATTTCGACCGTATAACGACGTGTCAAAGATTCCAACTCTCGTGGACTTAATTGAGCCGGACTACAGGTGACTCCCCCTTTACCACCCCCGTACGGCAAGCCTGCCAATGCACATTTCCAACTCATCCACATGGCAAGTGCAGCGACTTCGCCGAGATCCACATTCGGACTAAATCGCAATCCCCCTTTGGTCGGGCCTAACGCGAGATGATGCTGAACACGATAACCTGAAAATACTTTCGTCACTCCGGTATCCATTCGAACCGGAATCGAGACACACATGAGCCGTTTGGGCCACTTGGTTCGTTCCCTCAATGAGCTATCTAAACTTAAAAAATCCGCGGTCTCGTCAAACTGCTGACAAGCCATCTGAAACACTGGACTTTGAAGAAGAAATTCCATACCACCACCCTCCCTTTAAGATTTACCCTGACGAAGAAAGTTTTTTAAAAGGGCTTTCCCTTCTCGTGTTAAAATCGATTCAGGATGAAACTGAACGCCTTGAATCGGAAACTCTTTGTGACGCAATCCCATGATCTCTTTTTCAGCCGTCTCTGCGGTGATCTCGAGACAGTCCGGAAGCGTTTCACGCTTAACGATAAGAGAGTGATAACGCGTAGCTTCAAAGGGATTCGGGACATTTTCAAAAATCCCTTTGTTGGTATGTTGAATCATCGACGTCTTGCCATGCATCAATCGATCCGCGCGCACCACATCCCCTCCAAAGACATCTCCGATACATTGATGACCGAGGCAAACGCCGAAGAGAGGAATCTTGGAACCGAAACGACGAATGACATCACAGGAAATTCCCGCTTCCTTCGGAGAACAGGGTCCAGGAGAAATCACGAGATAGTCAGGCTTTAGTTTTTCAATTTCATCCAACGTGATTTCGTCATTCCGTTTCACCAATGGATTTGCACCCATCTCCCCAAAATATTGAACCAAGTTATAAGTGAACGAATCGTAGTTATCGATCAACAAGAGCATCCAAGAACTATAATCCAAAAAGACCTCATGGAAACTTCTTTTTCTTAAAGTCATTCTTTCAAATAATATTAGCAAGCAGCGAACATAAGAAATTAAAAAACTTCGAAAAAATCTTTTTGCGAAGAGGAGAATCCTCGGTAAACTTCGTATAATCTTATCTTAAGGCTCATAAAAGAGCCTTCTCCAATTCAACAATGAATACAAAATACCCTCACGGAACCTTAAACAAGCTTTGGCGTGATCCTCATCATTGGAAATGGGGTGGAATTTATGTCTGCAGTGAAGATCCTCGTTGGATCGTTCCTAAAAGACAAATGTGGCGCGGGTGGACGATTAATTTTGGACATCCAAAAGGGTGGATCGGATTTATCTTATTCACGATCGTGATCATAAGTCCTACTCTCTATCTCACCTCTCTGGGACTTGCCGATACTAAGTACTGGTATATCACAATTCTCAGTACTCTCCTCATGACCTGCATTTTTTGCGCGTTTTGCGCTTCGACTAAACGCTACGAAGAATAAAGAGTTCATTCCCCTTTAAATCTCAACAAACGGTTGATACGCCTCTTTTCCTGCACGGTGACGAGGGATGAATCGGTGAAATCGATACCAACGCGGAAATTTTTGAGTAAAACAACTCGCGATACTCATACTGATCAGGGTCAATACCACTTGAATCCCGGAAGAATATGGTAAAAGACTGATGATTGCGGAGATTCCAAAATGAATCCCCCATGCCAATGAAATACATTGATTGATTCGGATAAAATGAAATCCCTTCACCATCGCTCGGGGAAAAAACTCTTCAATGAGTTCGATCGTAAACGGTCGATGTAAAAAGAGCGTAAGCCCTACAAATCCACACAAGAGCACACCAGAAAACCATCCTGTATTTAATAAAAGAGAAGAATGAACTTCAAAAAGAAACATCATCATTTTACAAATCGCAAATAGAGCAAATGCCCCTTGAAATAAAATGATCTTCTGGCGATAGACTAAATTAAAGCCAAAAATCACGAAGAGCATCATGAAACCAGCGACGAGAGGATTCAAAAAGTGAGCCCCCACTCCGTAGGTCACCCAGGGAGCGGGAATCATCAGAATCTTTTTTAAAAGATCCGAACGACGTTGCTCAGGAGTTCTTCTTATTCGCCGTATATTCACTAAAAACCCCCAAACAAATTTCCTTTTGTGGATTTTCAAAACCTGCCTCACTGAGGGCAGTCAAAACTTGTTCGTGTGAAACCATTTCATCCATGGTCAGCCAATAGTAGTCCATCAACTTTTTCGCCGCATCACTTCCGGTTAACACTTTGGAAAACCACGGTAAGACGGTTTTAAAATAAAAGCGGTAGATTGGATAGGCAAAGCGATTCTGAGGACGGGTGACATCCAATATCAAAACCTTCCCACCTGGTTTGAGAAGGCGATGATATTCGCGAAAAGCGTTCACGAGATCGTCTACATGACGAAGGGCAAAACCCATCGTCAAGTAATCGCAGGAAGCATCCGGAAGAGGAATCGATTCCGCCATCGCCTGAATATGTTCACAATTCAATTGTTTCTTGGATTCCTCCAACATCCCACGACTCGGTTCGACGCAGGTCACTAAACTTGGATCCCCGACGACCTTGGCCACTGCACGGGCGGTCGGCCCTGTACCACTGGCGACATCAATGACTCGCATCCCTGGTTTGAGGCCATGTCGTTTTAAGACATCGACCCGATACCAATCCCCGGATCCAAACCAACCCCATTTCGCGATCTTCTCATAATGAGGAGCGGAATCGTCAAATATTTTCCGGAGAAAGCTCTGCTTTTCTTCGAGATTATTATACCAAGGTCCTAGCACAGGATGCGGATTCATCATCCTTGACTGGAGAAATTCCGAAAAGAAACAAGTGGGATTTTTAAAGAGACTTGAAACAAGCAAATAAAACACGGAACCTCACGCGAAGCCGCAAAGCAGCCCAAGATTCAGCCCAAAAAACTATTTTAGGTACAAAACAGCAATACAATAAATACAAAAGAGACATTAATATCCGGATAAAATGCAGGACTTAAAATAATCCTCTTCATCCTGTTATCAATGCCATGAAACGCCCTTCCCTGATTCTCTCTCAGGCGACTATAAATTGATCGAGCTCATCCCCTTTTTCATTCCCTGCCCAAAGTGCAATATTTTCGGGACTCAAAGTAACTCTCAATACATTCAGACTTTGAACCCCCTTTTCCAAATGAACTCGATTTTCCTCTAAGACAGGGCGAGGCGGTTGTCCCCAATCGCCATTCCCTAAATAAGTAATTCCGTCGGGATGAATTTCTCCCTGTAATATCTTTTTCGAGCGTTTGAAGGAGTGATCGTGGTGCTCAAAGACCATTTTAATCTTTGCATTTTCCATCACCGGAACCCATTCGGTCCTAATCAAATGAGGAATCACATCCTCATACTTGCGTGACGAGGGATAGGCGGGGACATGATAAGCGACAACTCGATGAGGAACTTCTTTTCTTTGTTCTAAGACCGATTTCAACCATTGCGTTTGCAATCTGACATCACAGGTATGCTGACTATCGAGAAGAATGAGCGAGAAATACTGACCAAAATCCAAAACTCCATAAGCTCCCTTTTCAGAAAAAAGTCCGTCAAAAAGCGCATAAAAGAAAGGGGCCTCTTCTTTACTTTTTTCATATCCCCCTCGGACTTCATGATTCCCAATCGCAACCACCATCGGAATCAAACGATTTCCATTGGAACGCATATGCGAATTCCATAATTTAAAATATCGAATCTCTGCTTTGACATCGCTTCCGTTGGAATAGGCCAAATCTCCCCCTACCAATCCAAATAAGGGATTCCATGAGGCGGCCAATCGATGCAAGGGAATCACCGTTAAAGGATCGGTTCCAATATCCCCTCCCTCAGCAAAAATAACGGATTCATCTAATTTTTCCGGTGCTGTTTTAAAACGCCAAATCTCAGGATTATCTCCAATTTTAAATTCGTAGATTGAGCCCGGAGTGAGTTGATTCAGATCGACTCGATTCACCCAATGATCGATCCCTCCAAAAGGATGAGCGGATGAGTTTGTTTTTTTCCACTCCATTTCACCATGGCTTCGATATAAAAGAGGAATAGGAGCTGGCTTTTGAAGACGTGCCGAGATCCATTGAAGCCGCATGGTTCGCGTCGGATCACTCGCCCATGTTAAAAAAAGAGTCTCCAATCCAGAAGACGATACAAAATCCGATACAGGAGAATTTTCTAATTCCGAAGCATAAAGCCAAGAACCGAGCGCGAGTGGCGCCATCGCCCCTAAAAACTCGCGACGAGTTTTCATTCTTCGTTTTCTTTTTCTTTCACAGGAGGAGCGTTTAAATCCAATTCATTGAGAATTTGCATCACTCGATCTCCGCGTTCCAAGGAAGAATCAAATTTAAAAATCAGCTTGGGAGTATATTTCAACTCTAAACGCCGTGAAATTGTCGTTTGCCACTCATGTCGTTTTCGATTCAAAATCGAGAGAATCGTTTCTTGTGAGAGGGCTTGTTCCAAGACGCTCATAAAGACGTGAGCATTTTTGAGATCGGGCGTCAGATCGATCGAAGAAATCGTCAAAATGATCCCTTCGAGGGCTCTTTCGCGTTGGATCAGGTTGGCCAGCTCCATACGGACGGCCTCGCTCACGCGGGTGGTGCGGCGGGTGGACATGCCTCAAGTTGAACACAGCATCCCTAAATTCCAATCAAAATTCTTAGAAAGAGAGCTTTTCGCACAACGACACAACGACTCGATGAAAAAACAGGGATTTAACATAAAATACAGGAAAAAGAAAATGCCCTTCCGTAAACCAATCAAAGCGCCGTGTCGTCGTGCCGTCGTGCGAAACGTTCCGATTTTTTGTCACATAATCGGGACTTGGCAAAAATGAGGTTTCCCATACGATCTCGCCCCATGAAAATTGTTGTCGCTTACTCGGGTGGTCTAGATACTTCGATCATCCTTAAATGGGTCAAAGAAAACTACAATGCCGAAGTCATCGCCTTCTGTGCGGATATCGGCCAAGAAGAAGAATTAAAGGGTCTCGATAAGAAGGCCTTACGTACCGGCGCTTCCAAGTGCTACATCGATGATCTCACGGAAGAGTTCGCCAAAGATTTCATCTATCCGATGATTCGCGCGAATGCCCTTTACGAAAATCAATATTTTCTCGGAACGAGTATCGCTCGTCCTCTGATTGCCAAACGCCAAGCGGAAATTGCCATCATGGAAGGAGCCGATGCGGTCGCTCACGGGGCAACAGGAAAAGGAAACGATCAAGTGCGTTTCGAACTCACGTATGCGGCTTTAGCCCCTCACCTGAAAATCGTCGCTCCTTGGCGTGAATGGAAATTCAAAGGTCGTACCGATCTGATTGAATATGCCAAAAAGAACGGAATCCCTGTTCCTGTCACCGCCGCTAAGCCTTACTCAATGGATCGTAATTTGCTTCATATCAGCTTTGAAAGCGGAATCCTCGAAGATCCTTGGGTCGAGCCTCCTCGTGATATGTACAAGTTGAGTGTCGATCCTCAAGACGCCCCCGATAAACCGGAGTATGTCGAACTCGATTTCGAACAAGGAAATTGTATCGCGGTCAACGGCAAGAAACTCTCTCCAGCCAACGTCATGCGCGCGCTGAACAAACTCGGCGGAAAACATGGGATTGGACGCGTTGATCTCGTCGAAAATCGCTTTGTTGGCATGAAATCACGCGGCGTCTATGAAACTCCCGGAGGAACGATTCTTCATTTTGCCCACAAACAAATTGAAACCCTGACTCTCGATCGCGAAGTCATGCATCTTCGGGATACCTTCATTCCTCGTTACTCAGAAATGATCTATTATGGTTTCTGGTTTGCCCCCGAACGTGAGTTCCTCCAAGCCGCGATCGATCAGAGCCAAGAGAACGTTACCGGAACAGTTCGGATCAAGCTCTATAAAGGAAACTTGATTACCGCAGGCCGTAAGAGTCCCCTTTCACTCTATAATCCGCATATTGCGACGATGGAAGCCGACGGAGGCGCTTATAACCAAGCCGATGCTGGTGGTTTCATCCGCCTCAATGCGCTTCGCCTCCGAACCCGTGCAGCGGTTCTCGGTAAAAAGAAGAAAAAGAAATAACCGAAATTGATTTACAAAAAGGCGTATCCAAAAGATACGCCTTTTTTATTGCATACATATCCATCTCACAAAATCCATTCAAAGGCATTATCTCACGCGACGACACATCCTCCTTCGTCCAAGCACTCCGGCGAGACAGGACGACGC
>JAZKBH010000051.1:0-18715 GCA_040388725.1 Verrucomicrobiota bacterium | reverse complement strand
GGAAAGCAGGAAAACTGGAAAAGAAGAAGCACGGGACATGCTCATTTTTACAGAATTTAAACCTCATCTATTGTTTTTCTCGAGGTTTCGTGATCGACTCTTGTTTCCTGCTTTCTGGCAAAGTTGTACCCCCTCCACCCTTCGTACTAAAATTATTTCCGCTTCCAGCGTTTTGATGAATCTCGTTTCACGAGCCTTTTCTTGAGAGATTCTATTTTTGCGTTTAACCCATAAGCTGCATATTTTAAAATACTCATTCAAAAATCAGGAAAGTATCTTTATGAAATCATCCTTCGTCGTTCCTCCGTCATTCTCCGCTCCGGCTTCCTCTATCCCCGATTGGTGGGTTTCCGAGTTCAAGCCGATCGAACGGTTTCTCAAAACAAAGATTAAAAAAGGGAAGCTTCAAACGTTTGGAAAAAGTGCCGATGGACATTCCCTGTATGCAGTGACTTACGGAAAACCGAGACGCGCTGGAGGAACAACGACCTATTCCGGCTCCGTGGGGTGTGGAAAAATAGAGGCGTATCGTGGACCGGATGCAAAAAAACGGGTGGCCGTTGTTCTGGCTGGATTACATGGCGGAGAATTTGAGCCGATTGTCGGAGCGGTGAATTTACTCTCCATTCTGGAAACGGGGAAAGACCTTCGAGGAAAACCGGCGCCTCAGCTATTGAAAGTTTTCAAGGCCGTGGATCGTCTCATCGTGATTCCGGTTTATAGTCCTGATTCGCGTCTTCGAATCCCATTACGGATGATGGCCTTTACCGGAACCGATTCAACCGTTGCCAGCTACTTGAATACAGGGGCGACGAAAAAGGGCCTCATTGGATGGCCTCAGGTCAAGGAGTGGATTCCTCTTGATTTCAAAAAATGTAAGTTCCCCGGGGGATACCCGAATGGCAATGGAGTGAATCTCCAGCATGACGACTTTTTTTCGCCGAACCGTCAGCCCGAGACCGAAGCTCTTTTTAAGCTGATGTCTCTCGAGAAACCGAATTTAGTTTTGAACCTTCATAGTGGGGTTCCGATGGATGATTACTATATGAAGGTTCATAAGCCACAGGCCGATCCGAGCGTCTATCCGGTCTGGGAATCCTTCTTTCGGCATGTGCATACCGGACTCGCGCGTGCGGGATTACAAAGTACGCGGGATCCTCGCCTCGAGGCCGATCCGAGTAAGTCCGTCGCGGGGTGTTTTAATTTAGATACGGCACTCAACTATCATTGTGGAGCGCTCTCGAGTGTCGTGGAGTCTCCGTCGCACAGTTACACGGGATATTCCCGTTCCGGTCAACTTGTGCCAATGAGCCTGGAGGCGTTGTTGGACGCTCAATTGATCCTCTACACCGAATCGTTTCGATTTTTGAAGCAATCGATTTCTCGTTAAGAGAAATCTTTTTTATGGAGCAGCGGCAACACGCGCGCTCGGTTCACTGCTGTGATTTGTTTGGCTCTTGTCCATTTCGATGAGGGGACTTACTCTTGAGTAGCATCAAGTAGGCTTATGGAAAAATGGATTACAATTGCTCTGGCCGTTCTTCTCGGGATCGTGGGGATTTTATTAATGCCCAAAAAGGCTCCGCTTTCGCAGGACGCAGAGGCTTTTTCAATCGTGGCTCCCGTGAGTCCTATTATCTCTTCTCCTTCCTCGTCTTCATCGAAACCGTCGGAAGTTTCTTCGGAGGTTGCTTCTGGAACCTCCGTTCCCTCTACGTCGGTAAAAAAACCTTCCTCCAAGGCCGTTGTTGCTTCTCCTCTTCCTTCGGTCTTAGGTTCGGGAAAGGTTTTAGATTCAAGAGATACCCCTTTAGATGCCCAAGGGCATTTTAAACGGACTCAGCTTTTGGAGACCGATTTTAAATATCCTTATTTACGAGCCGAAGCGGAGATGGAAAAGGATGTGAATTCAGGTCAGGTGCGAATGTTTTCTCAAGTGAGTTCGGTCGCAGATCATGTTTTGGTGCAACTCAATGGCAGTCCGGAAACTCTCACGCCGCTTTTGAATCGATATGGAGTTGAAATTCTTCGAAAGATTCCGAACCAACCGATTTATATGCTGCAAATTCCAGAGGTTTCTTTGGATGCGCTTCCCTTATTCATTCAGAAATTGAAACAAGAAACAGGCGTGCTTCGTTCGGCCGAACCGGATTACATCGGATCTACAAACCAAATTCCGAATGATCCGGGATATCAAGGCGGATTTTTATGGGGAATGCGAAACGAAGGGCAAACCGGAGGAACATCCGGAGCGGATATTCATGTCACCAAAGCGTGGGCAAGAGGAACAGGCTCTCGTGCCGTGGTAGTCGGGATTATTGATACGGGCATTGATCGAACGCATCCCGATTTAGAAGCCAACATCTGGAAAAATCCAGGAGAGACGGGATTGGATGCGAATGGTCATAATAAGGCGACGAATGGGATTGACGATGATGGGGATGGCTATGTCGATGATCTGTATGGGTGGGATTTTTATGAGAATACTTCGGACTCGATGGATCTTCAAGGCCATGGCACGCATTGCGCGGGAGTGATTGGGGCGGTTGGAAATAACAAAATAGGAGTCACAGGGATTTGCTGGCAGGTCTCCTTGGCTCCCTTGAAAGTTTTTGGACCCGACGGAACGGCGGCATTATCCGATATTGTGGAGGCGATTTATTATGCGAATCAGCATGGGATTTCGATTACATCGAACTCGTATGGAGGAGGAGGGTATTCGCAGACGATGAAAGATGCCATTGAGGCGGCAGGAGCGAAAGGCTATCTGTTTGTGACGGCGGCGGGGAATGAAGGAAAAAACATCGATCAATTCCCGCAGTATCCTGCGGCTTACAAATGCAACAACATGATCGTGGTGGCTGCAACAGACTCGAAAGATCAACTCTCAAAATGGAGTCCTCCCCATGCCTTGAAATTTGCAGCGTCGAATTACGGAATTTATACCGTTGATATCGCTGCGCCCGGAAGCGAAATTTGTAGTACTTACCTGCAGCACAAATACGCCTCGGCCAGTGGTACATCGATGGCCTGCCCTCATGTCGCGGGAGCTTGTGCGCTTCTCAAATCGCATGATTTAAATCTCACCGCGGCTCAATTGAAAAATTTTATTCTCCGAGGGGCTGATCTTCTTTCGTCGCTTCAAGGTAAAACAAATTCAGATGGCCGTCTCAATGTTGATCAATCGGTTCGCCTTTTAGAAAAGAACGGCAATTAAGTCCCTGAGGAGAGAGTCGAGACTGTTGTAGTCTATTTGTCTTGAGGGCTCTTTCGCGTGGGTAACCTCAAGGCTTTTTTCGATGAGATGACGCAAGGGGTTCACCTTTTTTCCAAACGTTTCGACGCCAGGTTCGTGGATCTTTTTTGAAATGAGCCCGAAAGCGACGTGAAAAATGGAAAGGATTCGTAAATCCCGTTTCACGATTCCTTAATCATCTTTTGTAACAAACTTCGCTCTCGGCAAAAGGAGCTGACGCACTTTTGTGAGAAAGCTCATTATCCCAGATTCGGCATGAGAAATAGTTTGTGACATAACCTTCAACCTTTGGGTTGATCGAAATGGGAGGGCCGAGCGCTGAGGGGCTGTTGCGTCGCACTAAAAATATATCAGGTTTTTGAAAAAATGTCGAATGGGGATTGATTGCAAAAGAGAATGTTCCAGTTGTAAGTCGTTGGTCAAATTATAGTTGGAATGTAGGATGATGTAATTTATTCTGCGAAGGAGGCTTGGAACATTTTGATTTCGCCGATGAGGCTTACAAATTTTTCACCCTCCAAATTGGATGTTTTTAAAAGTGCGAAATTGTTCCAAGAGCTGAAAACTTGTCTTTTGGAATGTTCCAAGTGGATAGCTAAATTGTTACTCTGAAGTGGTATAAATGAGGCCCATTTTTTGATCTGAAATGCATCAGGTGAGGGCTCATTTTGAAGGGGTTCTACGGGCCTTAAAGCATTTAAAGTCGGCGTTTTTTTCTAAAAAATTTCACCTTAAAATTGATGGATTAATCAATAAGGGTTTGCCTTTATAAATTGGATATAATTATTGTTCTTTAAAATCCAGAGCTAAACACCCCGTCCCAACATAAGAAAAAACCGTTGGAATAAACGAAGAATGTCCCATTTGAGTGGCGAGAGAGCAGAGAGCGTAATTAAAACTCCCTTTCCAATAGTGTTTTCGAACAATTTCTTGAAGGGAATAAAACGCGTAGAAGTGACGGATAATGTGAATAGAGATGGGATCTTGTTTTTCTTTAAACAACTCTTCATAGGAATCTTGGAGATGATCTTTTAGTTTTCGACCGATGCCGGTATTTTGAAGGGATTTATCTTTCTTTTTATAAATGTTTTTAAACCACAAATGAATATTGGGAAAAAGAAGGGTTGCTCTGATTCGTTCTTCCGAAAGACTTTTCTTTGTCTCAAGCATCGGCTCGGGATTTTTTAAAGCCAGGATCTCAAGATCGGGGAGATATCTTTTGGCCCAGTCAAATTCGGTGAGACAAATCCACCGTTTAGCAGCCTTGGTTTTCCCCTTTCGAATAAAAAGATAGGGCTGATTGTGAAAGACTTTTATATCAACTCGCCGAAGATTATAAATTTCACTGATTCGGGCACCTGAGGCGACGCATAAAAGAAAAATATTTTTAAGTTCATCCTTGAGGGAAGGACGAGGAAAATCCGATGTTTCAATTTTTTGAAGTGTCATTTGAACAAGTTGATTAAATTCATCCGGCAATAAAATGGGAAAGGCCTTTGCATTAACCGCCAAACCCATGTTTCTCATTTTACGAATCATTCGAGAGGCGGCCGATCCGGATTGGTTGGATTGTTGAAAGGAGTCAAATCGACGTAGTTGATGGGAAATTTGAGTTAAACTCAAGCCTCGGCCATCAAAGAATTCCTCGGTGTCATGACGCAAACACCGCTAAGTTAAGGCGTAAATAATTCTTAAGGAACGAGTTATAGAACATGGTAGGCGTCCTTTGAGTTCATGAGGAGGCGTTCGGATTGGTTTCGGATTTTAGTGAGTTGTTTTTCTATTTTTTTATTTTCTTTAATGGCTTTATCCAGAGCCTTGAACTGATCGTGTGTCAGATGTCGGGCGAATGTTTTTCCTGAGAGTTTCCTCGTCCAAACGTAATAAGGACCATAGGTCTGCCATCCGCTCGGTTCTTTTCGTTTAATAAACCGTTTCTGGACGGTTCCCTGGCAGATAGGTGGGATTTTCAAGTCAAAGGATTCCATGGGATTAGCCTATCATATCTGTCAATATACGTGTATATATACACGTATGTTAACTCAATCCTCTTTTGCTTTTGTCGGCAAAGTCCTTGGAGCCTCCCACCGTCCAAAGCCTTCTCTTTGCCTAACTTCTCCCGCAGATCTGGAAAAGATCTTTTCGAACTCATTTTCCCCAAGCACACTAAAACAACCTCCGGGATCTCGACGTCGGCATTTCTCTCTTAAAATTACATTTTGGTCTTTTCTCTTTCAGGTGATTAATCCCAACCAATCCTGTCGTGAAGCCCTTCGCCATCTCCAAGCCAAACAGTTTTCACGCCATAAAACCGTTTCCGACTCCAATACCAGTGCTTACTGTCAGGCTCGATTTAGACTTTCGATGGAGACCTTGGTTTTAATCTTTCAGCAGGTTCGGCTTCATCTGCGTGGACTTTATCTGTCGTGTGATCGTCCCGTGAAGCTCATCGATACTACCACCTTTTCCATGCCCGATACTCCCTGTCTTCAAAAACTCTACCCCCAAGTCTCAGGTCAAAAAAAGGGTTGTGGCTTTCCTTTGATTAAATCAGGAGCGATCTTTGATTTATCCACAGGAGTTCTGGAGGATTTTCAGTCTGCCCCTTGGCGAACCCATGACACCAGTCTGGGACAGCTCCTGATTTCACAACTCTCTTCGGGATCTATCCTGATTGGAGACCGAGCTTTCGGCTCTTTTGAGATGCTCCTCCAACTTCAAGTCAAAGACTGTGACTTTGTTGGTCGACTTCACCAAGCCCGTAAATTTAATCCCAAAAAAGCAAAATCCATCGGTGTCGGAGACTATCTGACCTCTCTTCCAAGACCCTTTCAAAGAAGAGTCCATGTGGACCTTCCAATCCTATCCCGATCAACTTCCTGTTCGAATCATCCAATTTAAGGTTCAGGTCAAAGGATTTAGAACCTCGAAAATCACCCTCATGACCACCCTCCTTGATCCTGAGCTTTATCCCACCCAAAAGATCATCGATCTTTTCCGAAAACGCTGGGAGATCGAAACAGGCTTTAGGTATCTTAAAACCACCATGAAAATGGAAGTGCTCCGCTGTCTCTCCCCAGAGATGATTCAAAAAGAGATCCTCATGCATTTTATCGCCTATAACTTGATTCGAAAACTCATGCTCCATGCCGCGCTTGACTCTTAACAAGATCCCTCACGAATGAGCCTCAAGGGATGTGTTGATACTCTCCGACAGTGGCTTCCTCTGATTGCCTACGAGAAAAATTTAACCAAAAGAAAAAATCTCTTTCTCGCTTTCCTTCAACTCATTGCCTCTGATCCCGTCCCTCTTCGCCCTCATAGAAGCTCCCCGCGTGTCGTCAAACGAAGACCCAAACCCTTCGGTATCCTCACTTGTTCAAGAAAACTCTATAAAACTTCAAAACAAAGACGCTAACATAATTTTACCTATGAAAATCCCTTAACTTAGCGGTGTTCGCGTCATGACACCGGGGTCTCGCGGTCTGACTTCAGGACTTAAAACAAAAATGGCTTGATCGGAGATCAAGCCTTTTTGTCAACGAGAGGATTCAGAAAGATTAGCAGATCTGCGCGTTTTTAGCTCGGCGGACAATGAGAATTCCGAGGCCAAAAACTCCAAGACTCATCCAAGTTGAAGCTTCAGGAACGGCAGCGGTTTGAACGACAATATTATCAAAATAATTAAAAGACTGCGTGCTACTATTTCCCTGATCTAGGAATTCTAATGTAGCAAAATTTAATCCTGATTGGTAGTCAGCGCCGCTGGTTGTTCCAAGTAATGCGCCTGTATTTGCATTTTTTAAATTAACAACGTAAGTTCCGCTTGATGCGTCTGACATTTGGAGGTTAAGAGTATACCAGCCGCCGGCGCTATAACTATTATTGGCAGCGTTAAAAGTCGAACTGCTCCCATTAAAAAATGTCGTGACGGTTGAGCCGACAAGGACATTTCCCATCACTGCGCCAGAAGAGGATTTTAATTGAATGAATGTGCTATTGATAGCGGGACTTGAAGAAACATAAAAATTAAAACTGACATCAATCGCGCTCGTTGATGTTGAAGTAACTCCGGAGCCCGTCCCTAAAAACATTTTAGTTTGCGAATAATTTGTTGAACCCGTATCGGCGCTAACTGCGAGTGCTCTCCCGGAAGAGGTGAGGGTGTTTGATGTGGATGCTACAGTTGAGCCAGTTCCTTTGAACATCGATGACGTATAGCCATAGGTCGATAAAGTTGCTTCGTAGAAACTGGATGAGCTTGTGGATTCAGTAGTCCTATTATAAGTATTGGATGCGCTATTAATTGTTACACTATAATTTGCATTTACGGCGTTTGATCCTGAAAGTATTTGGTTATCCGAAAAATTAGTTCCATCAAAATCCTCAGTAAATAGGATAACGGCACTCAAGAGTTTACTATACCCAATAATAATCGCGATTGTATAAAAAAGGGTCTTTTTCATAATTAGGATATGATAACCGAAGTTACTTTAACTTCAAGTATTTTTTTATTATTCTGGAAGTGGTCTCCTAGTGTTAAGCTTATTTTATTCTCTATCCCTCTACTGATAAGGAAGTAATAGAAAAATTAATTACGAAATAGAGTTCACTTCGGCTTTGCTTCTATCATAAGAAGGGATTTAATATTCGAGATAAATCGATATTTTACTATTAAAAAAGAGTGAATTATAGGTGCTTTAAATTAAATAATAGGATGGCGATGGAGGAAATATCTCACAAAATGAAACTGTTGATCGCTCAGGTTGCGACAGGAAGATCGGCGAGGGTCAATTGAAGGTCGAGGTGTTGACCGCGTCGGTTCCTCTGATTACTTTTTTAATGAAGTAACTAAATGGTGATTATCCTGTATAAAGAACACTGTAACGACACTTCATAAAAGCAAATTTAAATAAAGTGCATTTACTAGATTGTCTTGATTATCAAGTGAATCCTGTCAGATTTGCTCGCAGGAGAGCGGTCTTTCTGCTAATTTATCTCTACTACTTATGAAAAAATCTATTTTTCTGTGGGTTGTTTTTTGCCTTTTATTTTTTGGGTCTCTCCTTGCAGATGTCGTTTTGAACGAAAACTTTGATGGCGATGACTATGTGACGGGGGAGGTGCTTGTCCGAGGGAAGTCGATCAAATCCGCCTATGGAGCGGTTTACTGTGTGATGGAAGGCGCTGCGGTCTGTAAGCCGGTGGAGGACAAGGCGCTCTCGGCCCCTCGCTCGATGTCGTTGACGATCGATGTGGCCCCGGAGAATAAATCGCAAATCAGTTTTTCTTTTGGCCCGGGGAGAGGGGATGCTCAGCCCGTCACGGAAGCGATGGAAGTGAGTTTGGCTTTTTACCTCAGTAGCTTAGAAAACTCTGTGAATGTAGTCGTTCGTGATTTTAGTCATCACAATGCCGCTTACGTTCTTTTGGGGGGAGCAAAAAAGACGATTCAAGTCAGTTTTGATGGGAAATGGCAGGACATTTTCACGGAAGAACAGGGCTTAAAGGTCAATCAATGGTATTACCTTCGTATTCAGCTTTCCAATATTGCGGCGAATGAAAAAACGTATTTTGTCACCGTCTTGGGGGAGGATCACAAAACCGTTTTAGGGTCTGGACTACAGACAGGAAATTTTTCGAATATGGAAGCGGTAGGAGAATATTCTTACCTTTCGATCTATGATGCGAATTCAGGCGGGACAAAACCGGTCGTCGATTATTTTGATAATGTTACAGCCAAGACCGGACTGTAGTTTTTCAAGGACTTGATTTTTGAATTTAAAGAGATTTTGAGGATTATTTAGTTTTCAATTGATATTCAAGTAGAGTCAATTATGGTAGAGGGAATGAGCGAAGATATATTGGATCCGACGAAAAAAGAGAAGCGACGAAACGGGACGGGAGTCTCTAAAGGTCATCATGCTTCGCAGTCTCCTCGATTGATTGATATTGCCAAAAAAGTCGGGGTCAGTGTCCAGGCGGTCAGCCTTGTTTTACGGGGAGCAGAGGGCGTTGGGCCGGCAATGCGGGAAAAAATCCAAAAAGAGGTTCAACGTATTGGCTATCGACGGAATCGTTTTGCTTCCAAGTTCTTTTCCAAGAAAACGAAGACTTTTGGGGTCGTCGTTCCTCAACTTGCGGAAAGTTGGATTGGATTACTCGCCGAAGAGCTTCATCACAATGCGGTGACGATCGGGTTTGATACGGAAATTTTTCTGACCAATCATGATCCTGTTCAGGAAGAGAAAGTTTTGGATGATTTGGTCGGAATGCGGGTCGACGGTATTGCATTGGTTTCGCGTTACTGGCGCATGAGTGATATTCCCTCGACGCATTATATTAAAGTGATGAAGGAAGAGGCTCAGCGAGTGCCGATCGTGACGAGCTCGTTGATTTTAGGAAGTGGGGTTCCTGCGGTTTCCCATGATCTTTATCAAGGGGTTCGCGATGCGGTGATTCATCTCGCCGGACGAGGGCACAAAAATTTTGCGCTTTTGGCGATGACGAATGAATCGGTCGAAAGAGTTTCCTCTTACCGTTATCGTATTGGCGGATTTCGTCGAGGCCTCCGCGATGCAGGACTTCCGGATGCAGGTCAGATCATTTCCGCTCAGATGCCTAAAGTGGTCATGTCGGCGCAGGTGACGAAAGGAAATCAAACTCCCTTATGGACGATTTCACGACCGAATACCGATTATTATAAAACGACAATCCGAGAGTTGGTTAAAAGGCTTTTTGCCGCGACGCCGCGACCGACCGCGGTAATTTGCGCGAATGATATTATTGCGATTCATATTATTCGAGCGATTGAAGCTGAGGGGCTTAAAGTTCCAGATGATTTTGCGGTCGTCGGTTGCGATGATACCTACTTAGCTGAAATGGCAGCGGTTCCTTTGACCACGATTTCGTTGGATTTGAAGTCGCAAGCGCAACAGATGATTGCGGAATTACTGAGCTTCCAACATCCGGATTACCGACCTCCGCGTGAGCGAAGGATTTCGCCTCGATTAGTGGTACGTGAATCGGCGTAGAGTGAATCCTTTCCGGTCAAAGAGAGAAATGGCATCGATGACAGGATGGGGAGGATTTAGAGCTCTTCGAAGTCGTTCCTAGGACCAAAACTCTTTAATGGGAGCGCTGGCTCTCCCGAGCCGCTTTTCTCAAGAGTTGGACGCGGATGCGGACATCTCGCTCTCCCGTAGAAGAAGAGGAGAAAGTAAATCCAGGATCCCCTAAAGAACAAGGTCCTGTGCCTCTTCTTTTTACTCGACTGACGCTTTAGCGATCGCTTCGAGTTCATGCCAACGGGTATAACTTTTATCGGTCTCGGTCTCGATTTCAGCCAAACGTTTTTTCATTTCGGGGATGGCTTGGGGATCGGTTTTATAAAGTTCTGGATCCCACAATTTTTCCGAAAGTGTTTTATGCTCGGCTTCGAGCTTTTCGATAATCCCCGGGAGTTCATCCATCTCTTTTTTTTCGCGATTCAGGAGCTTGCGCGGTTTTTCGGAGGGAGTGGGAGTGCTTTCGACAACGACAGGAATCGCTTCAACAGGTTTAACGGTTTTTTGCGTGGCTTCTTTCGCAACTTTGGATTGATACGTCATCCAATCTTCGTAACCCCCATTGAACTCGGTCACTCGCCCTTCGCCTTCGAAGATTAAAGTCCCTGTCACGACGTGATCGAGGAAAGCGCGATCATGGGAGACGAGAAGGAGAGTTCCCGTGAAATCGAGGAGAAGTTCTTCCAAGAGTTCCAAGGTCTCTGCATCGAGATCGTTCGTCGGTTCATCGAGGACGAGGAGATTTGCGGGTTGTAAAAAGAGGCGGGCGAGAAGGAGTCGGTTTCGTTCTCCGCCGGAGAGGCGCTTTGCGGGCATCCGCACTTGATCGGAGCGGAAGAGGAAATCTTGTAGATAGCTATGGATGTGGCGAGCACGTCCCTGGAAGGTGACGGTCTCGGCATTGCCTGCGACGTTTTCGGCAAGGGTTTTATCGTCATGGATCTGCCCGCGCATTTGATCGAGGTAGACGACTTGGAGATTAGTTCCAAGTTTGACCGTTCCGGTCGTCGGCTCGAGTTGTCCCAAGAGCATTTTGAGGAGAGTTGTTTTACCTCCGCCGTTCGGTCCGATGATTCCAATCTTGTCTCCGCGCCAGATGGTGGTGCTGAAATCTTGGATGATGGTCTTGCCGTCGTAAATTTTCGAAATCGATTTGGCATCGATGACCTGATGACCGGAGCTGCTTCCGGTCTGGATATCCATTTTTACGACTCCTTGACGGCTGCGGCGTTGGCTCCGTTCTTCGCGGAGTTTGTAAAGTTCGCGGACTCGGCCTTCGTTGCGGGTTCGGCGTGCCTTCACTCCTTGACGGAGCCACGCTTCTTCTTGAGCCAGCTTTTTATCGAGAGCGGCCCATTGTTTCGATTCCGCATCGAGATCGGCGGCGCGACGTTCAAGAAATTGGTCGTAGGTACAGGCCCAGCTTTTCAATTTTCCGCGATCGATTTCGACGATACGAGTGGCGAGTTTACGGAGAAAGGCTCGATCATGGGTTACGAAAAAGAGAGTGATCGGATGGGCGAGAAGAAAGTTTTCGAGCCAGAGGATCGATTCGAGATCGAGATGATTGGTTGGTTCATCGAGAAGGATGAGATCCGGTTTTCCAGCCAAGGCTCGGGCGAGTAAGACACGACGTTTGAGTCCGCCGGAGAGCGAAGAAAATTCATCGTCTCCCGGGAGTTTCATTTCTTCGATGAGTTCATCGATCATGACATCGATTTCCCAATCCTCCATGTGGTTATTGGAGCGAACGCCTGAATGGATGACCTCGCGGACGGGGCCGAAGATATTATCAGGGACTTCCTGATCGAGCCGGGTGATATGGGTGCCGGGGGGACGGATGATTTCGCCGTCATTGGGGACTTCTTCCCCGATAATGAGACGCATCAAGCTTGATTTTCCTGCGCCGTTACGGCCGACGAGACAGACTCGCTCTCCGGCATCGACTTGAAAGTCGGCTTTATCGAGTAAAGGGGCGGCTCCGTAACGGAGGGTGACTTCTGAAAGTTGGATCAACGGCATGTGACCCTCTCGTCTAAAGACCTATCCTCAAAGCGCAAGAGTGGAATGGAGAAGAAAAAAGACAATTGTCTCGCACGACGACACAACGAACTCCACGGAAAGGCAGTTTTTTTGTAAAAACGTGAAACTAATTTGAGACGTCGTGTCTTTGTGCCGTTGTGCGAGAACCTGTCTTTAATTCTCAGGATTGAATTCTTTGAGGCGGCCTTTGGCGGCGAGTTGGATCCATTCCCACTTTTTATTAATCGTGAGTTTCGGTTCGAGAACGCGTTCGAAACCAGTGAGATCTTTTTCGGCGATCGCGAGATCGAGGCGGCGGAGGGCTTCGTTGCAGGAGTTTTCGATTCGTTCATCGCTGCTCTCTTTGGCATGGAAGTGGGGAAGGATTTCGATCCAGACTTCGGGCCGGTCTTCTTTAAAAAATTGGAATCGGAAAGCGACGGCGAGCATTTGAGCGTGAGGGGCTTTGGTCGCCAAGTAATTGGTCCCTTGTTTGACTTTGACGGGAATATGGGGAGCGACGATTTCGCCTTGGGGGAAAATCCAGACGAGACTGTTATTCGTCTGGAGAAGATTGACGGCGTAACGGACGGCCGCTGCGGCATGCAGGGGGTTGGTGAGATCGACGGAAAAGGCCCCGAGCTTACGAAGGAATCTATTTTTACTCAATTGCCGTTCATCCATCATCACAAAGAAGGATTTATGGGGGGCGAGTCGGGTCATGTAATAGACCAGCAGACCATCCCACCAATTGGTATGATTCGAAAAAGCGAGGGTCGGGCAGTTCGGATCGAGATCGCGAAGATGTTCAATTCCACGGCAGCGAATGGTGAAGAAATGATTCCGTAAGCTCCGCCGGAAGAAACGGTAGAGCATCCAGTCGACAAGGTTACTTTTTTGGGCGGTGATCATGGGAGGAAATACAATATCTCACACAGATTCACGAAGAGACAAAGAAAAAGATTTTGTTCTAAAACAGAAATGCATTTTGTCGGTGCCTTTGTCTCTCGGTGTGAGGCTTGTTTTGAATTACTCGAGGGCGGCGAGGTAGCGTTCGCAATCGAGGGCCGCGGCACAACCCGAGCCCGCAGCGGTGATTGCTTGGCGGTAGACCGAGTCGGCGACATCGCCTGCGGCGAAAACACCTTTCACAGAGGTCTGACCACCACCGAAGAGTTTGATGTAGCCGTTGGGTTCGAGTTCGATTTGACCTTGGAAAGGAGTGGTGTTGGGGATGTGGCCGATGGCGACAAAGACGCCGGCGCAATCGAGCGAAGTAACGGCGCCGCTCTTTAAATTTTTGAGTTTAACGCCGGTGACCTTGTTTTGATCGACGCCGAGAATCTCTTCGACGGCAGAATCCCAGATTGGTTTGATCTTCGGATTGGCCAGCGTCCGTTCCGCCATCACTTTGGATGCACGGAGGGAGTCGCGACGGTGAACGAGATAGACCGAGGAAGAGAAACGGGTCAGGTAAGTTGCTTCTTCGCACGCGGAGTCTCCGCCGCCGACAACGACGAGGGGCTGATTACGGAACATGGGAAGTGCGCCATCACAAACAGCACAATAGGTGACCCCTTTTTTATCGAGGAGTTTTTCACTTTCGATGCCGAGGTGGCGATGGCCTGAGCCGGTGGCAATAATGACCGATTTCGCTTGGATCGCTTCACCATCGACGAAGACGGTAAAAGGAGTTTTGGAGAAATCGACTTTATCGACGGTGCCGTATCGAATTTCGGCGCCGAATCGCTCCGCTTGTTGTTGGAGCTTCATCATGAGATCGGTACCATCGACGCCTTCGGGGAAACCGGGGAAATTTTCGACAATGCTGGTCGTGGTGAGAAGACCGCCAGGCATCGATCCGGTGATCACGATCGGCTTAAGTCCTGCGCGTCCTGTATAAATTGCTGAGGTCCAGCCGGCGCAACCGGTTCCAATGATCAAAACGTTTTCCATAAGGGTCGGCGATTTTCCCAAAAAATATTTAAAATGCGAGAGATTTTAAATGGGGAAAAAGGCAGTCTCACACATCCTCCTCCGTCCAAGCACTTCGGCGGGACTGGAAGTCACAAAGGCACAGAGTTTAAATTCAAAATGCGTTTGACTTTAAAACAAAGAAAATGTTTTTTCTCAGTGTCTTCGTGTCTCTGTGTGAGATCTTTGTTTTGGTATTGGTTTTTCTTCTGGAATCCTCTAAAACCGTTTTCATGAAATCCCTGACGATCCCCCTGACCGAAGAAGCGATCCGTTCCTTGAAAGTTGGCGATGCCGTTTCACTGACTGGCACGATCTACACCGGACGGGATGCGGTTCATAAGTATCTCTTCAAGGGGGGTGAACTTCCCTCGGAATGTCACTGGAAGGGAGGGGTGCTCTATCATTGTGGTCCTGTGATGATGAAGGAAGGGGATCAATATCGTTGCACCGCTGCAGGTCCGACCACCTCGAGTCGGGAAGAACCATATCAAGATAAGGTGATCGCCGATTTTGGGCTTCGTGCCGTCATTGGTAAGGGAGGGATGGGAGAAAAAACCGTCGCTGCCTGCCAAAAATACGGATGTGTCTATTTGCATGCCATTGGAGGTGCCGCACAAGTGTATGCGGAGACCGTCAAAAAAGTGAAGAATGTCTACATGCTCGAAAAATTTGGAAGTCCCGAAGCGATCTGGGAACTTGAGGTTGAAAATTTTGTCGCCACGGTGACGATTGATTCTCATGGAGGATCGCTTCACCGGGATATTCTGGCCAAATCGACCGCTGTTTTTGATCAAAATGTGACGCATGTGTAGATTATGAGAGTAGGGATCTTAGGAGCGATGGCAGAAGATACCGATGCAATCCTCGAAAAATTTAAGGTCCATCGACACAAGGAAATTGGAAAGCGGCTCTTTCATGAAGGGAAGTGGGAAGGTCATGAAGTCGTCGTGGCGTTTTCTCGTTGGGGAAAGGTCGCCGCAGCAGGGACCGTCACCACGATGTTGGACGTGTACGATGTCGATCAGATTATTTTCACGGGAGTCGCCGGCGGAGCCTCTCCGGAAATCGAAGTCGGCGATATCGTGATTGCGGAGTATCTGGTTCAACATGATTTTGATGCCAGTCCGGTTCCCGGACTCCAACGATACGAGATTCCACTCCTCGGAGTGATTAAATTCCAGGTTTTTGCCAAAGAAGTGAAACGGGCAAAGATGGCGGCCGAACACTTTTTAAAAGAAGCGGGGAGCGATTTAAAACATCGAGATGTTCTGAGGTCCGTTTCATCCCGGGGACCTAAAGTCCATGTGGGATTGATTGCGAGTGGGGATCAATTCATTGCCTCCGCACAAAAACTGGAAGAGATGCGAAAGGATTTTCCTGAGCTTCTTTGCGTCGAAATGGAAGGGGCCGCGGTGGCGCAGGTTTGCTATGAGCGAGGGGTTCCCTTTACCGTAGTGCGATCGATTTCCGACAAGGCCGATCATGCGGCGGTGACGGACTTTCCAAAATTTTTAAATCAAATTGCAAAGTGGTATTCCGCTGAAATCGTGGAACGTATTTTGAAGACGTTAGAAGCGTAAGAATAAAGGCATTTTTTACCGCCAAGGCGCCAAGATCGCCAAGGAAAAGACAGTTGTTTTTATTTAAATTCAAAATGTCTTTTTGGCTTTAAAACAAAGAAGATTGTTATTTGCATTTTCGTGGCGTTCTTGGCGTCTTGGCGGTGAAAAAATTTCTTTAATGTTTGTGTGAAGTCGAAGGTGTGGTAGTTCATTTCACATGAGATTACTTTGGGAAGCCCATTCGCATACGACACTTTGTAATCATGCGCATGGGACGGTGGAGGAATATGCCGAGGCTGCGCTCGCGAAGAATCTCGCGGGAATTCATATCACCTGTCATACCCCGCTCCCCGCAGGATTTTCTCCTCAGGTACGGATGCGGCTCGATCAAATGAATGAATATTTGGAAATGATTCAGAGTGTTCGCGAAAAGTTTGCTGGTCGATTGGAGATTGGGACCGGTTTAGAGTGCGATTATTTACCTGAGTTGGAGCCGTGGATTGCTGAAATGCGGGAACGTCGGCTTTGGAGTCATTTTTTAGGATCGGTTCACCCTCAGACGCCGGAGTTTAAAAAGAGTTATTCTCAAGGAGGAGTGACGGAAAATATTACCCGCTACTTTCAACTTGTGGCGAAATCGGCGGAAAGCGGTTTTTTTGATACGTTGGGTCATCCGGATCTGATTAAAAATGAGTATCCTGACGCTTGGAAAGTCGAAGAAGTGATGAAAGTCGTTTGCAATGCTTTGGATCGGATTGCAAAGACAGGAGTCGCCATGGAGATGAATACCTCCGGTTGGAATAAAGCGATTCAAGAAGTGAATCCAGGACCGGTGATTTTAAAAGAGATGGCGAAGCGAAATATTCCCGTTGTTCTCGGTGCGGATGCTCATCGTCCCACGCGTGTGGGGGATCGGTTTTTAGACGGGCTTATGATTTTAGAAGAGGCGGGATATCGGGAGGTGGGATTGCAGGAAGTCGGAAAGCGACGAATGATTTCGATCGCCGAAGCGCGCGCCAGTTTGATTTAGAACGCATTTCTTCATTGTATTTATTTAAATTGGAGGGGCACAGGCTCTGTGCCTCAGGGACGGGGAAGGCAGACAGCGTCTGCCCCTCCAAATGAATGCCGATATCTGAAATATTTCTATGAAAGAATACGGGCAATCCAGTCGGAATGGATTTTGAGACCGAAGAGACCGGCGATTCCCATGAGGACGCCGAACGAGGTTGGAATCATCGTCAGCCAATAGAGCCAGTTTTGACTCGTTAAAGCGGTGATGGCCATGAGGGAGATGGAGAGGGCGAGGAGTGACTCGCAAAGATCGAATTGATCGTCACGGTAATTATAAAGATCGTAGTTTTTTTGAGCTTCCTCGGCATGAGACTTCGCATCGAGCTTCTTTTGTTTTTGGGTCTCCGTCAACTGCTCGTATTTTGAAATGGTTTGGTCGTACTCTTGTTTTTGAACCGCAGGAGCGGTTTTTGCGGAAAGTCGTAATTGATCAACGCCGAGGGCTGCGATTTCTTCTCGAAGATTGCGGGCCTGATAAAAATTCCATTGATCAATTTGATCGGCTTGTGCCTTTTGCATTGCTTGAACGATGTTGTCATCTTTCACTTTGCAGAGGGCGAGGAAGGTCGAAATCAGTGCAACGGTGATGGCGATCCGTCGATTTAAACTTGAGATCGTCGTTTTTTCGGTGAGTTCATTCACGCTTTCTAAAGGGTCGATATCCATAGGATCCAAGAAGAGTGAGGATCCTTCGTCACTAAAAAAGACTTTTTTTGAAAGAAGTGGAGGATTGTGATTCGGGGGAATGATGTTTAGGCTTTTGGGATGAAGAAAATCATCGCATTATTTGTCGGGCTAGGATGTTTTTTACGGGCCGATCTCACGATTAAAAGTGAGATGGTGATATCGGGCGGTGATTTTGGAAGCATGCCGATGACGATGAAGTTGACGGCGGGGAAAACGAGAACGGATATGCAGAGTCCGATGGGAGCGATCTCGACGATTACATTAGTGGAAGAAAAGAAAATGATCATGCTGATGGCGATGCAGAAAATGTATATCGTGCATGACATCGAGAATTTAAATCAAACGGCAGAGGATCAAGTGATTAAAGTTCCGACAATCGAGCGGACCGGAAAAAAAGAAAAAATTAGTGGGTTTGATTGCGAGCAAATTTTGCTCAAGCAAGAGGATGGAGCTGTCCAAGAATTATGGATCAGTCCTGATGCTCCGGACATTAGCGAGTTTGCCTCCACGTGGCAGTCGATGGCGAAGGATGCTAACTCCAAGGCGAGTTTTTCGTGGATGATGTTGATGGTGAAAAATAAAGATCTTCAACATTACCCCATTCGAGTTATTGCTCATTCTCCGGATGGAAAAGAGACCGTGAAAATGACGGTATTGGAGTTTAATCAATCGAAGCTCTCTTCCGATCTTTTTGTCCCTCCTGCGGATTATCATGAGCAAAAAATCCCCTCGTTTGGTGCGGGCGATATGAAAAAGATGCGAGAGATGCAGGAAAAAATGAAGAAGTCGGGAGAAGACTCTCAATCTCCTTCTCCCGAGCAAATCGAAGCGTTAAAACAGCAGATGATGAAAATGATGCAGTCTCAGAAGGGTGAATAAGATACAAGAGCTCTTTTTTAATCCAAATGTGCATTCGCAATGGAGGGGCAGTGGCTCACTGCCTTCCCCTTTACCGAGGCACAGAGCCTGTGCCCCTCCATTTTATTTCTAAAACTTCATCGCCCAACCCAAGTCGAGTTGATGGGCGAGGGAGTTCAGATTGACGCGAGTTTCGTAATTAAAATTGAGCG
>JAZKBH010000050.1:0-15989 GCA_040388725.1 Verrucomicrobiota bacterium | reverse complement strand
AAGGGAGGGCGGAGCGATGCGAGGCCTCGCTTCTGTTACCCCTCAAAACCAAGGCCGCTCCCGCATGGGCGGGATTGGCCCCATTTTAAATGTCTAATGCAAGATTTGGGTTTAAACAAAAACTGCATTTCGTTGCGTCGTTGAGTCGTGGTGCGAAACGAATGTATTCCACTATCTTTGAGCGTCTTGAATCAACTTTTGGAGATCGGGAATGGTAAAAGGCTTGGGAAGATGGGCGTAAATTCGAGGATCACTTTCATGCGTTTGATCTTCGATGATCGATCCGGAAGAAATCACAATTTTAATATCGGAACGGATGGATTGGAGCTCATTCGCAGTTTGGCTCCATGTCATATCGGCTAACGAAAGGTCGAGCAGAACGAGGGAAATCTCGTCTTTTTTATTTTTTAAAATCTCCACTCCCTCGGCGCCCGTACTGGCGGTATGCAAAACGACATTTAACTTCTGTAACGCTTTTTCTAAAAAGCGTACAATCAGCGGGTCGTCATCCATCGCTAAAATCTCAACTTTCTTTTCCATGCTTCTCCCCAAATTAAGTTATTTTTAGCCTTTTGCGAAAAAAACCTTTAGAACTTATCCAAAAGTATCGATATATTATCATAAGCATATGTCAAGCTAGGTAACCTCCCCTAAGGATAAAATCTGTAAAAAGTCCTGCAATCACTTGATCTAGAATATGATAATAGCGAATTAATACTATGGGACAATTTGACACTAGCTTATTAAAAGCAAAAGACTTGATCAAATTTGAAAATGATCGAGCCAAGAAGAACTATACCACCGCTGAACGCGATCAGTGGGAATTGAAAGCAATTGCCGTCATTGAAAATACCGGCGGAGATTGGACAAAGTTTCAAAGCGACCCCCCTAAAGATCCAACAGCTCTTAAAATTCAATTTTTAACCGTCGAAGCCCTCGCGGTCTTGATTCGAGATCGGATCAAATCGATTCAAAAACAAGGCCCTCTTGCCTTTTGGGTGGAAATTCAAGATCAGATTCAAACTTTTTCGCATGATAAAAATCTTTTTCCGTTGGGAATTTGTCTCAAAATTCTCGGCAGCGCAGTTCAGTCGATTGAAGAGAGTTTATCTCTAACCGAATGGATCATTCAAACGCCTCGTCGCTGGATTTTTAAGTGGGACGCCAAAGAAAATCTCGAGACTAAAATCGATTACCTCACGAATGAAGTCAAAAACTACAAAGGACGTTTAGATGAAACCATTCGCACGCTCTCGACCGGCTCCTCAAAAATAGGAGAGGAGCCTTTCATCTGGCCTCACGATCTTGAATCGATCATTACCCTTTTAAAAATTGGAGGAGTCTTCAAACCGAAGAGTCTCTGTGCGGATCTTCCCGATGTTCGTCTAACCGCAACACTTCTCACCGATCCTCAAAGCTGCGTCAACGTCCTCAAACAACAAGTGGCGAGCGCTGAGAAGTCCTTAGATGAACTCCATCAAAAAAACGAATCCCTTCGACAATTGATTCGGCAGGCGAAAGCTCAGGCCGAAGCGGGCAATCATCTTCAAGCGACGGAGACTCTGAAGCTTGTTCCTCCAACTTTCCGACTGAGTGAACAACGGGAGGTAATGGACTACATTTCCAAAATCAACCTACGACTCACTCAAGTCGAAGCGGTCCAACAGAAACTTTCTGAAATGGATCTTCAACGACTCGAATGGGGAGCCATCCAAGAATTTTGCGATGAAATCCGGGAGACCATTCATAATGAAGGAGAGAGCGCCAGTGACTACGAAGCGGCGGCCTCAAAGATGCTTCGTTCCATTGAAGGTTTTCTTAAAGCCCATCGCCGTTCCACCATTCAAAAATGGTCTCTCATCATTGGAGGGATTATTCTTTTTATCGGTGCGCTCTGTTTGATTAAACCGAAATCTTTCTCCGATATCGAAAACATTATCGAAGTTCAAACCTCGGATTCGAGCTCACGTTGGGAACTCTACGATTCCGATGGCAAACTGGTTCGAGAAGGAAAAGGCGCCTCCAATGTCGTTGCTCCGCATGAGCTTTGTTACGTGGTGATTCGTCAAGGGTCTCGTGCAGGAATTGAACGAGTCCTCTTTGAGAATAATTTTTACCATGCCGTCTCTCAGAATAAAGTTTTCGCCTATCCGATGGCGCGAATCCAAATCTTAGATTCCACAGGTAAAAATCCATTGGATCGAGAGAATATCCAACTCCAAGTCGATCGAGCCCCCGTACCCACCGATATCGAAGGACTTTATATTTCCAAAGGCGTTCATCGCTTTTCAGTCTCTCAAAAAGGTCAGCCTGATTTTGATACGTCATTTATGATCGCGCAAAGAAATGAAGAAGTAACTTTGATTTCTCCTTGGGTTCCTGTCGATTTCGATTCCAATGCCGAAGATATTTTTATCTCCATTAATAATTCCAGCAAGCGATTGATCCCCTATCGCTTTTTTCTTCCCGTCGGCGATCATGAGGCCATTTTCACCGACTCTCGCGGAGATATTCGCGAATCCCGACGCGTCCATGTCGAAGGGGGAAGCGCCAATAGCCAAGAGATCGGAGCTCCTGCGGGATCGTTGCATGTCGAACTAAAACCGCCGCTGGCGAATATGAAACTCGTCATTAACGGCATTACTCATAATCTTAAAAAGGGAGAGAGAACTTTAACGCTGACGACGGGGCCCCAGCAAATTCAAGTCTTTCAAAACAATCAGCTCATTTACGAAGCCAGCCTGGTTCTTCGCATGAATGAAGAAGCTGAAAAGATAATTACACTCCACTAATTTCTCGAAGTTCTGAGAAATCGGGGGCAGAATATCCCTCTGTGAGCACCTCCTCCCTCCTTTTGCAAAAGGTGATCCGACAATGGGTCATGGTTTTAATCGCGCTCCTTGTCGGAACATTCGTGGTTCATCAACTCGGTTTGGATAATCGAGGATTGCTCGGAACTCGTCTTTATTATGGAGTGACTCACTTCGATTCCCTCCACCTTCTCCTTCAAATTCTGGTTCTGCTCTGGATTGATGTTCGTTGTCATCGGGGAATTTCTTTTCATCCCCTCTCTCTGGTCCTTCAACAACCCTCACTCTGGGTTCTTTTTTCCTGCCTCATGATTGTCTTCGGTTTCTTTGGGGTGGTTCAGCAATACGCGTTTGCACTGGATGAATGGGCGGTTCTTTTTCAAAGCCAAATCTTTCTTCAGGGACATTGGCATCAAAGCATTTTGCTCTCTCATCATGAATTAGCGAAGGCCCTGACTCCTTACCTTATTCTTCACGACTCCTTCCATCAAACATGGATTTCTTTCTACCTTCCCATTCATACCTTATTTTTCACTCTCTTTGAGTTTTTCAAAATAGGATGGATGCTGAATATTGTTCTCACTGCCTTCACGGCGCTACTTCTCCTTCAAATTCACGATCATCTTTGGCCGGATAAAAAGTCGACTCGAATTTGGGTGATTCTCCTGTTGATTTCCTCCGCTCAATCCCTTTGCATGGCGATGAGTTACTTCTCCATGACGAGTCATTTTTTTATGAACGTCCTCTGGCTTCGAGTCTCTTTAGAAACAGGCAAAAAACGTCTCTGGCTTCTTCCGATTAGCTTTTTGGCCATGGGACTCCATCAACCTTTTCTTCACGGACTCTTTATTGCTCCCTTTTTGGCTCGCTGGTTTTTTACCACCAAAAACGTTCTTCTCCGAGTCGCCGTTACTCTCTTTTATCTTAGCGCCCTCGGCTTTTGGATTGCCTATTGGAATCACTCGAATCCGCTCTTTGGAACTCATTCCTCCATGATCGGATTCCCGAATGCGTTATCGATCATCAATCAACTGTGTCATTTGATTCGAATGGTTTCGTGGATCTCTCCCTTGATTGGAATTGGTCTCGTTTGTTTGTGGGCGCAACGTCCACGAATCTCCCCTCTTTTTCAAGACCTTCTCCTCGGCGTTCTTCTTACCTTTGCTTTCTATTTCTGTTTCGAACTCAGTCAGGGACGAGGATGGGGATTTCGTTATGGCCATGGAATTCTTCAAAAGTTGATCCTTCTCTCTCTTCTTGGATTTTATTCTTTATCGGACGCGGACCGTCATTTTATTAACCGCTTATGGACTCCGGTTTTAATTTACATTTTTGTGATTCTCTATCCCTTAAAACTAGCAGAAATTTACTTCGAATTAAAACCGTATCAAACCGCAGATCAAAAAATTAAATCGATGCAAATTGATTACGTGATCCTTTCTCCGCATGATGCCTGGTATGCGAATGATTTGATTCGCAATAGTCCACAACTCACGGAAAAACCGTTGCGCTTGAATGCCGATCAACTTTCGGAGATTCAAATCCACGATTTAATTTCCGCAGGAAAAGCCATCCGATTGAATTCAGATTTTTACCAAGAATGTGGAATTCCTCTGCTCATCTCTCCCTAGAGTATTTGTTCGTTTGTGCATAAACGGGAGGAGCGAGCTCCCGCGAGTCCAACGTTTGGCGATATCTTTGATGGCGGAACGACGAAGAATTTAAAAAGAGAATGACATCTTCTGACGAAGGGGAATAGAAAGAATGATATCAACAAGAAGCAGGGGTTGACGAAGTTTTCATGATTCCTTCGTTCGGGTGGAATATTGGACTCTCCCGCACATGCGGGATCGCCCCTCCCGTCGATTCGGTCATTAAACGGAATTGCTCTAAAATAACTCTATCTTCTAGCCTTGAAAGGCGGACCCCATTTGTCGACCTGAGCTTTGACTTCTACTAAGGAACAAATTACTTCTATGAACTTTTTACAACGACTCCTCGCCCTTTTGACTCTGACCTTCGTGACGCTTTTTAGTCAAGGATCCGAAACCTATACCGTCTGTACCTGGAACATTGAAAATTGGGGAATCACAGATCGATTCATTGGAGGCCATTTTGAAAAGTCAGCCATGAAGCCAGAGAATGAAATTCAATCCGTCATCTCTATTCTCCAACGAATCCATCCCGATATTCTCGGCGTCAGCGAAATCCTTCAACATCCTCAGAATATTTATTTTAAACTACTCCAAGAACGTCTTAAAGCAGCGGGACTCCACTATCCCTATTCAGCGACCGTTTGCGGAAGTGATTCTCGGATTCAATGCGCTATTTTCTCCCAGTATCCCATTCTCGAACAGTACCCTCACGATGACCTTCAATATGAAGTCCTCCGTCAGTCGAAAGAGAAAACCGTCGAACGAACCTCACAAACTCTGTTGAGGGGACTCCTTCATGTTCGGATCCAAATCCGACCGGATTACGAACTTCAACTGATGCAGGTTCATCTTAAATCCAAGCGTCCTGATCCTACGCTCGTTTCCGATTCTCCCGACGAACGAGGCGATGACTTTGTCCGACGACAAGAGGCCCTTCTCATTAAAAATACGATGAACCGAATTCTACTGGAAAACCCCAAAACCAATCTCCTCTTGATGGGAGATTTAAATGATACGCCCCGCAGTAAAGCCGTCAAAACTTTGATCGGACCTAAAACCGCGGAAGCGCGTACTTTTGACCTCTGGCTTCGAGATTGGCTCGGGGATTGGTGGACGCATTATTACCTTCCTGAAAATCAGTACGAACGCATCGATTACATGATCGCAAGCGAAGGATTGATACGAGATTGGATCAAAGAAAAATCGTATCTCTATCGATCCAAAGAAGGAGACTCCGACACATATAATACTTACACACCGAGTGATCACCGTCCTTTAGTGAGCGTTTTTCGAGCATCGAATCAAAGATAAATACATTTTTAACCGCAGAGGACGCGGAGTAACGCAAAGGAAAAAGTAAATGTTTTGGTTTTTGAAACTCAGCGCACCTCTGTGTCCTCTGCGGTAAAAACTGCTTTAGTTTTCCCCTATTATTCGGGAGATTCGACTTGTTTCCAGCGTTTTACCAATTGATGTCGAACTTTGAGATGATCCAAAACACGTGCCACGATTGTATCGACGAGTGCCACGACGGTCGTGGGGTTGCCATAAAAAGAAGGAGAGGCAGGTATCACCGTCGCTCCTGCTTCCATCACACTGACAATGTTTCGGGCTTGGATTAAATTCCAAGGCGTTTCGCGGGGAACTAAAATGAGGGGGCGTTTTTCTTTTAAAAATACGTCGGCGGCTCGCGTGATGGCACTGTCCGAATACCCGTGCGCAATACGACCCACCGTCCCCATGGAACAAGGAATCACGACCATCGCATCATACTGGGCAGAACCACTGACAAAGGGTTTCTGCATCGATCGATCTCCATAGACTTTAATGGACTTTGGGAAATCGTAAGAAACTTTTTCAACCCCTGCCACTTCTTTCGCATGCATGCTCAAAACAACATCGATCTCCACTTTTGCTTCGATCAAACACGCTATGAGACGTTGAGCATAAAGCGCCCCACTCGCCCCTGTAATGGCAACAACCACTTTCATGAAAGGAAGCTTAAACGGCTTTCATTCATCCTGCCACTCGAATTTCGGAAGAGAAAACTTTCTAAAAACGGATTAGGCGTCGAACATTTTACGAATGATTTGCGTGAGTTGATTCGGCAGAAACGGTTTTTGAATATAATTCACTCCCGGCTCTAACTGAGCTCCTCCTGAAACCAAACGGGGACTATAGCCACTACAAAAGATTACTTTCATCGAAGGATCATGGATACGAATTTTTTCCGCCATTTCGCAGCCATTCAGCCCCCCGGGCATCATGATATCGGTCAAAACAAGATCGATATACTTTTTTTGATGCGCAAATGCGATCAACGCTTCCGCGGCATTGGAAGCTTGAATCGTTCGATACCCATTGCGATGAAGGACCGCCACCATCATATCCCGAACCGGATTCTCGTCTTCAACCACTAAAATGAGCTCGTTATTTCCTCGGGAACGATCATTCGAGAGCTCTTTCTTTTCGATCGGCCTTAGCTCGTTGTGGATCGGCGGGAAATAAATCCGAAAAGCGGTTCCTTTTCCGACCTCGGAATCGACTTCAATGACCCCATGATGCTGCTCCACAATCCCGTAAACGGTCGAAAGTCCGAGACCCGTTCCTTTACCGATTTCCTTGGTTGTAAAAAAAGGTTCGAAAATATTTTCTAAAATATGCGCTTCAATTCCTGCTCCAGTATCTCTCACCTCGAGACAAATCGCGCCCGATTCAAAGGAACGTCCGGATCGAGAATCGCGTGGCGTAAAAGTCGGAAGATAAAGGGTACGGATAGAGAGATTTCCCCCCTCACTCATCGAATCACTCGCATTGACGACTAAGTTTAATAAAACTTGTTCGATCATCCCGCTATCGGCCTTGATCCACGGTATATCAGGATCGTAATCGACGTTGAAGGTGATTCCCTCCCGGAGAAGTCGAATCAGCATCATACTCATTTCCGTAATGACTTGATTCAAATCCATGGACTTCAAATGAATCACCTGCTGACGACTGAAGGTCAGGAGCTGCCGAGTGAGGGAAGCGGCCCGGTCTGCTGCCATTGAAATCTGATGGAAATGGCTTTTTAACTCTAAGGAAGCTTCCCCCTCGATTCCTAAATCGGCATAGCCTTGAATGACCGTCAGAATATTATTAAAATCATGGGCAATTCCGCCTGCGAGCCGACCAATCGATTCCATTTTTTGAGCCTGGCGTGACGCATCCCTCTCTTTTCGACTCATGAGATTGGTCACCATCAAAATCCCGCCCCATGTTCCGGGTTCCTTTTGAGCAATCGCTTTGAGCTGAATCTCTTGAGGAACTCCATCCACGTTTGAGTATAAAACAAAGGACTCCCCTTTAAGAACCAGAGGCAAATGTTTGGCAATCAAGGCGACGATTTCTTCCGAAACAAGCTGGAGAATATTTTTTCCCGTCTCTTTTTTCCGAAATCGAAAAAAATCCCAGGATTCTCCCCCATTAAAAAGAGAACGTCCCTCTCCATCAAATAAGATGAGAGCAGAACCCGGAAGAGAACCTTGAAGTTCCTTCAAAATTTCTTGGGAGGAGATCGAAAGGTCAGACATTTTGGATTCAATTAGGTTAAATCAAAATCAAAAATTTTCAATGGAATCTCCCTAATTGATTGGACGGGAAAATACTTATTCTCTAAATTCTTTCTGGCATGAGTCATCCCGCCTCCGTCAGTATTATTGTCAAAGGCTATTACCAGCGGTCTATTGTCGAAACAACCGCCGGGGGACTTCGTCATGAACTCGGTCAAAATCCTTCGTTTGCCATTTTTTTTGCGACTCCGGACTACATGGCCTTTCTCCCGGAGATCATTGAAGCGATCAAAACTCATGGAGGCGTTCCTCTTGTCGTCGGATGCTCGACCTCCGGATTGATGGGAAAAGGAACAGAAATCGAAGGAGCCCCGGGATTTTCACTCCAATTCTTTAATATCCCTGACTCCAAAATCACCCCAGTCCTTCTTCAACCCGGAACGCTTAAAACTCATCAGGACGCGGAACATCTTGCTCCTGATCGGATTAAGCTCTGGGTCACCCTCATCAATCCATTCTATTTTGTTATCGAAGATTGGCTCGAAACTTGGAACTCATTGTATCCGGGAATTCCTGTTTTCGGAGGAGTCGCGGCCGCCCATGCCAAACTTCCCGAAGCCTGGGTCTTCTTGGATGACCAAATCATCCCCGGAGCCATCGCGCTTGCGATTGAAGGCCACTTTGGAGCTTACCTTCTCGTCTCTCAAGGATGCCAGCCTTTAGGAACTCCCCTTCAGATCACCAAAAGCGATCGAAATCTCGTTTATACGCTCAACGATCAATCCGCTCATGACCTTTTTAATGCCGCCTATCAAGAAGCTCTTCAAAAAAATCCAGCTCTCACGCCTCGTCAGATTTTAGCGGGCGTTGTGATTCCCTCGACCGAAAATCCTTCCGAACGAGATTCCTTTTTAATCCGAAATATCTTTGGAAACGACGTTCAGAATGGCGCGCTCTCCCTAGGATACACGCCTTCTCTCGGACAAACTTTTCAATTTCATCAACGAGACCCTCACTCCGCTTCTCTCGATCTTGAAATTCTTCTCGAAAAAGCGGCGACTCAATTAAAAGATAAAAATGTTTTTGGCGCCTTCATTTGCACCTGCACTGGACGAGGAGAAACCTTTTTTGGCTCTCCCCATCATGATGCCAAAATGTTTATGCGCTTTTTCCCTCAGATCAGTCTCTCCGGATTTTTTTCTCAAGGAGAAATTGGTCCGATTGGGAAAAGCAGTTTTTCTCACGAACAGTCCACATCGATCGTGATTTTTTACGAGACGTAGAGCGATTTACTTTAAGCTCTCGTCTCTCCTTTTTACTTCTCCGAAGATTCGCCCAAACTCTCGCCTGACGCATAGAGAAAGGTCAAGTCGACAACAGGAAATACATTTTCTCACGCAACGGCGCAACGACGCGACGTAAATTCTTCTTGTTTGTTCAATGCAAAGATTCTTTTAATCAAAATCTTTTGTATTTCGTCGTGTCGTTGCGCCGTTGCGTGAGAAAATGTCTTTCACTTCACTTCTAAAACTTTTTGAACCGTGGCTTGCGGAGCCGAGGTGAAATACGGTAACCTTCAGCACAATGAAAGAGGTCAAGCGCTCAAAATCAAAAAAGGCTCTCGCGAAACCGATCAAAAAAAGAACGCTCTCTCGTGCGGCCTCTATTCCCGAGACGAAACAAGTTCCCCCTCCAAAGACCACGAAATCCCTTCCCGCTGCTTCGCCTCCCGTAAGTGTCAAAAAAACAAAAACTCCTCTTTCTTCCCGTAAAAAAAGCATTTCAAAATCGGAAGTCCATTTAGTCCCTGAGCCGAACCAAAAACTTAAAATTGCGATGGTCGCTTCGGAGTGCACCCCTTATGCCAAATCAGGTGGACTCGCCGATGCCGTTGCGGGACTCTCGAAAACCTTACACGATGCAGGCCACTCGGTTCGCATCATCATTCCTCTTTATGGACAAATCGATCGAGCCAAATGGAAGATCGAATTTCGTCACCCGATTTGTATTCACATGGGACAAGGGGAAGAACAATGGATCGGCCTCTTTGAAGGTCTTCTCGATGGCAAAGTCCCGGTCTGGTTTGTCGACTACGAACGTTTCTTCTCACGCCCTGGAATTTACGACCATAATCACCACGAATACACCGACAATCCCTACCGTTTTGCCCTGCTTTCCAAGGCCTCAATGCAGATCTGCAAGGATATGGGATTCATTCCCGATGTCATGCATTGTCATGATTGGCCGAGCGCTCTCGTCCCTGCATTTCTCAAAACATGGGATCGCGTTTTCTCTCCCCTCTCTCGCACCGCGAGTGCGTTAACGATTCATAATATCGGCTATCAGGGAAAATTTCCTGCAGGCGTTTGGAATTATTGGGGAATGGGTCCCGAACATTTCCATGCCGATATCTTTGAAGATTTTGGAGCGGTCAATCTGCTGAAAGGGGGAATCTTTTTTGCCGATGCCCTTACCACCGTCTCTCCCACGCATGCTCGAGAGATCATGGAGCCAATAGGAGGACAAGGACTCGCTCCTGCCGTCGCACGACGTTCGGAGGATTTTGTCGGCATTCTGAATGGCGTCGATATCGAACACTGGAATCCTTCGACGGATTCATTGATCCCCGCCTCTTTTGATCCCTCGGATCTTCGTGGAAAAGTGACTTGTAAAACCGCTCTTCAAAAAGAATTTGGATTGGAAGTTCGCGCCGACATCCCAGTTTTTGGTCTCGTTTCCCGATTCGTTCATCAAAAAGGATTAAGTCTCATCCAGGAAATCTTACCGACGATTCTCGAGACGATGGTGGCTCAATTCATCTTTCTCGGAAGCGGCGATCCTTCGGTTGAGACCTGGGTCGTTGAAATGATGGCGCGTTATCCCGGAAAAGTCGGTGGCTACATCGGCTTCAGTAATAAACATGCTCATCTCATTGAAGCCGGGAGCGATTTTTTCCTCATGCCTTCTCTCTATGAGCCTTGTGGATTGAATCAAATTTACTCGTTGAAATATGGAACACTTCCCGTCGTTCGTGCAACAGGCGGACTCGATGATACCGTCATCGCTTACCATGAGCCCGATGGCAGCGGAACCGGATTCAAATTTCACGAACCGATTGGACACGCCCTTCTCCATACGATCGGTTTGGTCGTCGCGACGTGGTACGATCGTCCTCACCATATCGCCAAAATGAGGGCGGCCGCGATGGCTCAACATTTCACCTGGGAAGATGTCCTTCCTGAATATATTAAAATGTATCAGCAAGCGATTCATCGACGATCGCTATGGGGATAAAGAGATCTCACACAGAGTCACTAAGTCACCAAATGAGGTTTCCTGAAAATAAACATCGATTATAAGATCGTGAAAGATCACTTTTACTTTACGTCACTTCGTGTCTCTGTGTGAGCCTATGTCTTTAATTGGTCTCTGTTTTTGCCACGGGTGGGGGTTCTCCTCGGATTACTGGAAACCGTTGATCTCTTCTTTCGAAGGGTATCCCATCCAAAACTGGAACCTCGGTTATTTTGGAGAACGATCTCTTCCCCTTCCCGATCCTTCCACCGATCATTGGATCGCTATCGGTCATTCTATCGGATTCCGTTCCCTGATGGAAAGCAAAGCCCCTTGGAAAGGGGCGATTGTCGTTCAAGGATTTTTCGATTTTTTAGGCCCGGAGCCTCGACTCCGAAAAATCAGAGACCGATCTCTCACTCAAATGAGAGAAGGCTGGGAAAAAAATCCTTCTGAAATTCTTCAAGGATTTTATAAAGCCTGTCAAATTCCCTCGACCGCCCAACCTTTGGGAACTCCCGCTTTGAACCGACTCAAAGCCGATCTTCATTCTCTTCAATCTCCAGGAAACTTCGCCTCTCCTTTAAATATTCCTCATCTCGTCCTCGGTTCGCGCGACGATCAAATTGTCCCTCCTCCCCTTCTCGAATCCGAATGGAATTCCGAAAAAATACGATGGTCTGCGAAAGGAGGCCATGCCCTTGGATTTTTTGAGAGTGATTTTGTTATCGAATCCATCCACTCTCTCATTCGTGAAGTCCGAGAAAACATCCATCCGTGATCATTTTGTCCGCGCCTCCGCGCAGTACGATACCAAGGCGATCATTCAACGCCAGGTAGCCGGCGATCTCGCGGCTCTAATCTCCGCCGAAATTTCGCCGACAGAAATTCGAACCGGTATTGATCTCGGAAGTGGAACCGGATTTCTCACGCAGTCGCTTCTTCGAGAATTTCCTCACCTTGAAATTACGTTGAACGATCTCTCTCCTGCCATGATTGAAAAGAGACCCGTGACGTCTTCTTCCCACCCGCTTCAAACCTTGATCGGAGATATTGAAAAACTCGAACCGCATCAAGAGTGGGACCTCATCACTTCCAACTTTGCCTGGCAATGGTTAACCCATCCCCAAGAATCTCTTTACCGATGGTCTCAACGGGGAAAATGGATCGCACTCTCGCTCCCGTGCGAAGGAAGCTTCCGCGAATGGGAAGAGCTTCATTCCAAACTCGGCCTTAAGTCCCGACTTCGTTCACTTCCCTCCATTCAGGAAGTCACGAACTGGGCAAAATCAACTCCTTCGATTCACTTTCAAATTCAGGAAAAAACGTTCACCCAAAGCGTCACGTCGCCCCTCGACTTCGCCCGACAACTCAAGGCGACCGGAGCCTCTTACACCGATCGAAAGGAATCTCCCTCGGCGCTCCTTCGTCTCGAAAGGTCTTTTCCTGAGCCCTTGACTCTCTCCTGGCAGGTTGGATTCCTGATGATGAAAGTCAAAAAATGAACCACCAAGTTAAAGACAGAAAAAAGACAAAGGAATTAATTCCGATTTTGCATTAGAAATGGAGGGGCAGTGGCCCACTGCCTTCCCCGTCCCCTGAGGCACATAGCCTGTGCCCCTCCATTTTAGCATCGGATCTTCACACACAGCCCTTCGCTCTTCAATAACCTGCTTTGTATTTCTTTGCCTTAATTTTGGTGGTTCAATTCTCCTTTCTTCTTGCGCCTTTCCTGATCCTTTTTAGAAAGGAAGCACGATGAAACGATTTCAAGGTGTTATTACGGCATTGGTCACGCCGTTTCGCGATGGTCAAATTGACGAAAAGGCTCTCATCCGCCTCATTGAATCCCAGATCGCCGATGGCGTTCAAGGACTCGTCCCCGTCGGTACGACCGGCGAATCGCCGACGCTTTCCTATGAAGAACATCTTCGCGTGATCGAAATCACCGTTCAGACCGTCAAGGGACGCATCCCCGTGATTGCAGGAACGGGAAGCAATAGCACCAAGGAAGCGGTTTACCTCACTCAAGAAGCCGAAAAGCTCGGAGTCGATGGAGCTCTTCTCGTTGCCCCTTATTATAACAAGCCGACGCAAATCGGTCTTCTCGCTCATTTCGGCGAAATCGCAAAGAATACCAAAATCCCTTTGATTCTCTATAGCATTCCGGGTCGCTGCGGAATTGAGATCTCGGTCGAGACCGTCGCTCAGCTCGCAAAAAATCATTCCAATATCGTGGCCATCAAGGAAGCGGGGGGACAATCGGATCGTGTGAGCCAACTCCGCCAAGCGCTTCCCGATTCGTTTGATATCCTCTGTGGCGATGACTCTCTCTTTCTTTCGTTCATGGCCGTAGGAGCCGTCGGCGTTATTAGTGTCGCCTCGAATTTAATTCCAAAGCCGATTATCCAAATGATGCTCGCATTCCAATCCGGAAAGATTGCAGAAGCCGAAAAGATGCATCGCAAGCTTTATCCCGTTTTCAAAGATATTTTCATCGAGACCAACCCTGCACCGATCAAAGCGGCCATGGCTCGCCTCGGCCTTTTGGATCCCGAAGTCCGTCTTCCCTTGGTTCCGATTCAACCGGCGAATCAAGAAAAGGTCTTCAAGGCCTTTGATTCGATCAGCGCCTAAATCGTCACAAAAAAAGAAGAGGTCTCACCACGGAGGCACGGAGGAGGATTTTTGTTTTAACCCTTTTATTGCATTGGGACTTTGAAAAAGGGAGGGTCGAGCCTGAGAGACCGTAGCTTTGAGACGTAATAAGGGCGCGGCCTCGGAGCCTCGGCCCTCCCTTTCTATTCACCAAAAAAGTTTTGTGTTTTACGTCGTAAAACGATTCCTCATGCAGAATCTGGGTTAAAACCCAATGAATTTTCTCCGTGGTGAAAATATTTTGATCTCTTTTCTTAATGGATCTCGGAGCGCACGAGGGTGTGACCATCGTAATAAAACGTTGCTGAAAAAAATGCATCGGTTTGAAAAAGCTTTTCAACCCAAAGCCGATCCGACTCCCACATCTGATCATAGGGCATCGACGCGACGGAATTCCAAAAAGGGAATGCCTCCTCGGTCTCTACAGGATTTCCCTCATCGAAATTAGCCGTAAAAACTTCGGCCGTTTCCAAGAGTCCTTCTTCAAACTTGAAATCGAGATGTGCCTTCCATTGAACGGCTTTTAATCGAAGTCCCGTCTCCTCTTCGCATTCCCGAATCGCTGCCCCTTCGGGCGTCTCACCGGGTTCGATTTTCCCTCCAGGAAAATTAATAAACTCTTTTCCATCACCCCTCTTTTTTCGAATCATCAAAATCTGATCACCCGACCGCACTAAAATCAAAACCGTACGCCGAATAGTCGAACTCATCTCCTATCCATGACTTCTCTTCCTTCGGAATCAAGCCTCTTCCTCGGAATCAGAGTGAAAAAAACAGAGAAGAATTTTCACCGCAGAGGAAACGGAGGACGCAGAGAAAATTCATTTGGGCTTTAAAACCAAAATCACCTCTTCGTTAAACTCCGTTACCTCTGTGGTAAAAAATGCCTTTATCGCTTTTCCTTCGATCGCTATTCCATCCTTAAAAAATTCATTTATTCTTTTTGATTTTTTCCGAACCCACACCCAACCTATCGCATGCCAACCCTATTTGATCCCCTCGTTGCTGGCGCTTTTCATCTTCCCCATCGTATTGTCATGTCCCCTCTCACCCGATGTCGCGCCTCGGCGGGCCGCGTCCCCAATGATCTGATGGCGACTTATTATCGTCAACGTTCCACCGCTGCCCTGATTCTCTCCGAAGCAACCTCCATCGATCCGATGGGCGTCGGCTATCCGGATACCCCTGGCATCTGGTCCAACGATCAAGTCGAAGGCTGGAAAAAAATAACCCAAGCGGTTCGCGAAGCGGGAAGTCAAATTCTCCTCCAGTTGTGGCATGTCGGACGAATCTCCGATCCTCTTTATCTCAATGGAGAGACCCCTGTTTCTGCGAGCGCCATCCAACCAAAGGGCCATGTCAGTCTCGTTCGTCCTGTCAAATCATTCGTGACTCCCCGTGCTTTGGAGCTCTCTGAAATCCCGAAGATCATCGAGATGTATCGTCAAGCGGCGATCAACGCTCAAAAGGCCGGTTTTCATGGAGTCGAAATTCACGGAGCCAATGGCTATCTTCCCGATCAATTTCTTCAAAGCACCACCAATACTCGAACGGATCAATATGGCGGCGCACTCGAAAATCGCGCCCGCTTTCTCTTAGAAGCCACCGATGCGGCCATTGGGATTTGGGGAGCGGACCATGTCGGCGTTCATCTCGCTCCACGAGCCGATGCCCATGATATGGGAGATGCCAATCCCGCTGAAACGTTTGGCTATGTCGCGGACGAACTTCGAAAAAGAAAAATCGCTTTTATCTGCGCGAGAGAGTCCTACGACAAACCGGCTCTTGGACCTGAACTCAAAAAACGTTTTGGCGGCGTCTACATTGCCAATGAAGGATTTACCAAAGAGAGCGCAGAAAAAGCTCTTAATGAAGGAACGGCGGATGCTTTTGCCTGGGGAAAAGATTACATCGCAAATCCCGATCTCCCCGAACGATTCCGCAAAAATGCCCCCCTCAATCCCCGTCGTCCCGAACTCTTCTACGGCCCCGGCCCCGAGGGCGCGACGCTGCTCCTCCGC
>JAZKBH010000049.1:0-4807 GCA_040388725.1 Verrucomicrobiota bacterium | reverse complement strand
TATGTGAAAGAAGCGGAACAGTTCGCGGCGGATGATAAAAAATTAAAGGAACAGTGAACCGCCAAGTTAAAAGCAAAGTTTTGATTTTGTTTAAAAACAAGAAACTCACTTTGTATCTACTTTGCCTTTAACTTGGTGGTTCAATTTTTTTGTGGTTTTTAGTCTGCTTTCTCTATCTCCTTTGGTTGCAGCCTCTTGTCATATAAATTTGAAATTCTTTCATAAAAATCCATCAATATTTAAGAAGTAATCCTTGCAAGGATTTTGTAACATTTTTATAAGTAGGTACTTATGACACGTGATATTGAACGGACGATTGAATTTGAATTTGTACGCGCTACTGAAAATGCAGCGTTGGTCGCCTCTCTCCATTGGTTGGGTCGGGGAAATAAAGAAGCGGCAGATGGCGCTGCGTGTGATGCGATTTATGGCGTCATGGGGATGGTCGATATTTGCGGTGAATGTATGATCGGTGAAGGGATCAAAGATAATGCCCCGGGAATTTTTATGGGAGACAAACTCGGTTCTTGGAAAGAGGGTTCTCCCCGTTTCGAAATTGCTCTCGATCCGATCGATGGAACTTCTAATATCGCGAAAGGGCTTCCGAATTCTATTTCGGTGATTGGAGCGACTTTGGTTCTAGATGGAAAACCGGGAATTAAAAATCTTCCCGGGTTTTATTCCGAAAAACTTTCCTATGGTCCCAAGGTCATTGAGTATATGCACAAGTTAGGGGTGAATCACATTAAGTTGGATAATTCCGTCGAAGATACTCTCCCTTTGATTGCTGCTTCATTGGGAAAACGTGTTTCGGAATTGGTTATTGTCACATTGGATCGTCCTCGGAATCAGCATATCATCGATCAAGTTCGCGCGGTCGGCGCTTCTCTGCGGATGGTTTCGGATGGAGATATCACCGCAGCGGTTGCCCCTTCACTTCCAGATTCGGGGGTCGATCTTTATTGGGGAATTGGAGGGACTCCTGAAGCGATTTTAACTGCGATCGGCCTCAAATGTCTTGGAGGCAATATTCAGACCCGAATGTGGTTTAGGAATGAAGCCGAAAAGAAAGAGCAATGTACGGGGATGTCCGAAGCGGATATCAAGAAAACCTATCATGTGAACGATCTAGTCCCCTGCGATAGTGCGATTTTTTGTGCAACGGGAATCAGTGATAGTCCTCTTCTTCCCGGCGTGAAATTCATTGGACGCACGGCGAGAACGAAGTCTATTTTGATGAGAGCCAAGAGTAAAACAGTCCGGTACATTGAAGCCGTTCACGATCTCGAGCATAAGAGAATTCCCATGGGTCGTGATAACGGTTATCATCATATCTGAACGATAGGAGGAGAGACTCCGAAGCCTCTCTCATGGAAGCAAAGAAGAATTGAATATTTATCCTAAAGGAATTTATGTCTGCCGATCCTGAAGTCGAAAATGGTTTGAAACTGATGCCAAAGTTTGATGCGAATGGCCTGATGCCCTGCGTTACGATTGATTTTGAAACAGAGCGTGTTTTGATGGTGGCCTATATGAACGAAGAGGCCCTTCGTTTGACGATTTCGACCAAAAAGGCGACTTATTATACCCGATCCCGAAAGAAAATTTGGGTCAAAGGGGAGTCCTCAGGACACGTTCAGGAAGTCCAAGAGATTCTCGTCGATTGCGATCAAGATTGCATCGTCCTCAAAGTGAAGCAAACCGGAGCCGCGTGTCATACCGGTTACCCGAGTTGTTTCTATCGCCGTGTGAAGCCGGGAACTCAGGACGAACTCGAAATGCTCGGGGATACCAAACAATTCGATCCCGAGAAGGTCTACAAGGTTTAAAAACCAAAAGGCAATTTTCACACGGAGGGCGCGGAGGAAACGGAGAAATTCATTTTCTTTGTTTCAAAGGCTTTATTCCTCCGTTTCCTTCGGTTCCTCCGTGTGAAAAAATGTCTTTTGTCTTGTTTCTGAGGCTTTATCGTCATCGGCTTATGAAATTTTCCCTGAAATGGCTGCAAGAGTGGGTTGAAATCAACGTCGATGTTCCTACGCTTGTCGATCGCCTGACACTTTCTGGTACCGAGGTCGAAAAAGTAGAGTCCAAAGGGATTGAGAGTGATTTTGTCGTGGTGGCAGAGATCCGTTCTTTTGTTCCGCATCCGAATGCAGATCGTCTTCGCCTTTGCCGTGTTTTCGACGGGAAAGATGAACGCCAAATTGTTTGTGGAGCGAAAAATTTTAAAGAGGGAGATAAAGCGCCTCTTGCTCTTCCAGGAGCCAAACTTCCTGGTGGATTGACGATTAAGGTCGGTAAGCTTCGCGGTGAAACGTCCGAAGGAATGATGTGTTCTGAAGTGGAGTTAAATTATGCAGAGCAATCCGAAGGGATTTTAATTCTTCCGGCGGATGCTCCTGTGGGAACGCCGTTGCATCGCTATATTTCAGGAGATACAACGATTGAAGTGGAGATTACTCCTAATCGGGGCGATCTCTGTTCTTATCGAGGAATGGCACGTGAACTGGTGGCGATTGGAGTGGCAACGTGGAAGTCTCGCACTGAAATCGCATCGCCATCCTGGGGTTCTGTTCCTTCCTCAGTGAAGGTTCAACTGAATGACTCCGGTTGTCCTTATTATACTGGAGTTCGACTTCAAAACGTGAAGGTCGCTCCAAGTCCTCAATGGCTTCAAGAAAAGATCGTCGCGACAGGTCACCAACCGATTAATAATGTCGTTGATATCACCAATTTGATTTTGTGGGAATTAGGTCAACCACTCCATGCATTTGATCTTACCAAACTTCAAGGCGGAGGAATTGAAATTCGTAAATCCCGCACAGGCGAAAAGTTTGGAGGACTTGATGGTAAGACTTATGAGTTAAACGGGAGTGAACTCGTCATTGCGGATGCCTCTTCGGTGGTTGCGCTGGCAGGAGTCATGGGAGGCGTGAGCTCGGGAGTGAGTGACAGCACGACGGAAATATTTTTGGAATGTGCCTGGTTTGAGCCGGCTCAAGTTCGGACGAGTGCAAAACGTCATGCGCTGACGACGGATTCATCCTACCGTTTTGAACGACGAGTCGACGCGGCAGGGGCATTGGACGCGATAAATCGTGCGATCGCCTTATTGATTGAATTGACGGGAGCGACTTTAAATGAAGCCCCATTGATTGGCGGTTCTGCTCCGTCATCGGTTTCAGAAATGACCCTTCGTTTGGATCGAGCGAATCGATTCCTTTCGGCAGATTATACCGAAGAGACGATCTCCGCTCTTTTAGAATCGCTCGGTATCGAAAAGTTAGGAGTTCAAGGTAATGAACTTCGCTTTCGCTCGCCTTCCTATCGCCCAGATCTTCGAGAAGAGATCGACCTTTTTGAGGAAGTGGCGCGTATTCGGGGAATGAGTGCCGTTCCTTCCCGTCTCCTTTTCCGTCCTCAAATGGCGGGAGTCGTCGATGAGAAATATGTCAAGATCTCCAAACTGCGTCAGGCACTTGCTGCAAAAGGATGGAATGAGTGTTTGACGGATCCGCTCTTGAGCCGCGACCGTGCGACCGGAAATGCAGAAGTCGAATTACTGAATCCTCTCAATGAGCAATTTAGTCATCTTCGCTCTCATCTTCGCCCCTCCCTCTTAAATGTGGCTTCCGTCAATCAATCTCGAGGAAATAACTCTCTCCGTCTATTTGAAGTGGGACGTATCTTTACGGCGGGAACAGAAAAGACGGTCCTCGGATTATTAATTACGGGAATCAGTGGCTCTCTCCATTGGATCGATAAGCCTCGTCCCCTCGATGAATTTGATCTTCGAGGAGTCATGGATTATCTTCTCCAACTTGGAATCACGGAAAAAGAAGTTTTAAATTGCGGGCCAGTGATTCAATCGGAAAAGAAAGCCTTCGGACTGAAGGGAGATGTTTTCTATGCTGAAATCGATCTTGGTCCTTGGTCACAAAAAGGATCGGCGGAGCCGACGTTCCAAGCGCTTCCAGTTTTTCCTGCTGTTCGTCGCGATATTGCACTCGTTGTTTTGGAATCACTCCCTTATCGAGAAGTCTCCCAAGCGATTCAATCGGCTCAGGTTCCACAATTAGAACGAGTGGAACTCTTTGATCGTTTCCAAGATCCGACGGGAGTCAAAGTTCCTGCGGGACATCAATCCATCGCGGTCGCATTGACTTACCGTGCTGCGGATAAAACGTTGACCGATCAAGAAGTGAATCAATTTCATGATCGAGTGAAACAATCTTTAATCAAAAAAACAGGCGCGGTCATTCGCGAGTCGTAAGAAATAAGTTTTTTGGTATTCTTTGGAGGGATGATCCCGCACGCGCGGGAGAGTCCTTCAAATTCCCCTATTAAGGATTCTCCCGCAGGTGCGAGATCGTCCCTCCAGGGAGCGGAGATAAATTCTAAAAAAGATCTTTATGAAAATTGAATCTGGAAAATTAAAGTCTGGGCTCCCTATTGTCGTTTGTCCGATGTCTTCTTTGGAGAGTGTGACGGTTGGATTTTGGGTCGGAGTCGGAGGACGATACGAAGAGCGCGCCCAGATGGGGATTTCTCACTTTATCGAGCATCTCCTTTTCAAGGGAACCAAGAAACGCAATGCCCTTCAAATTACCGAAGCGATCGAAGGGGTTGGGGGATACCTCAACGCATTTACCTCCGAAGAAAATACCTGTTATTATGCTTCGGCCACGGCCCGTCATCTCGACCTAATTCTCGAAGTGCTTTCGGATATGGTTCTGGGATCCAATTTCCCTGCAGATGAAGTGGAACGGGAGCGAGGCGTGATTTGTGAGGAGATCCGCATGTA